>QIBC01000026.1 GCA_003225215.1 Acidobacteriota bacterium | reverse complement strand
GATTCCGCTCGGAGATCCATTCTTGCTTTGGCCGACGGTACACCAGCGCGAAGGCGCGACATTCTTGTAGCCCACGTGCGACGAGCCGTGGGTTGCGAGATCAAGAACGTTCTGAGCCCGTAGGGCGGCATTCTTGAGTGCCCCTTTGGGCTCGGGATCAGATCTGGAATGCTTTTCCCATGGCTCTGCCGTACATGGGCTACAAGAATGCCGCGCCTTGGGCGCTGAATCTTATGCTGCGTCTTCTACATGGTTCCCGCTCAAAGCTCGTCATCTTCCGTCGTATGAAGCGCATCTCATCCAGAGATGCACGGCCACTTCGATTGCCGAACTCCTCGCGAGCATTGCCTCTTTCGCTCGCTTTTTCTCGCGCTCTTGGTCACTAGTGCCCTGCCGCTTTTTGCCACCGCAGGTACTTTTCAGGGTCGGGTGGTGGAAGGCACGAAGCGCGAAGCCGGCAGGTACATCTACGTGGCTGGCCGAGGCGGTTTCATGAGGCGGGTAAATATCCAAAAGTGCCGCGTTCGTTTTGGCGCCGATGTGCCGCCTTCCCAGAGAGTTGCGAGCGCCTCCGAGTCTCTCAAGGATAGTGCCGAAGTTCGGGTAATCGCGGAGCAGGGAAAAGACGGCGAATGGATGGCTTCCGAAATAGTGATTCTCAAACTGCCGGAGGTCGACAAAGCGCGACTACTGATCTAAGCGCCCGACAGTCCCGCCGGAAGTACATGTACTGTAAGTCTGCCGCTTGCTATGGGGCGTACACTTAATGTGGATGCGCCGAGATCGGCCAGTGGAATTATCTGATTTGGACCGAAACTTAGCTTTAAAAAAGGCGTCTAAGCGGGTAGGGCTTTGTGTCTCGAATCGCCACGCCTGAACGGAGTAAAGGACTTATGAAATACCTGGGAAAGTGGATGCTGGCTGGAATCCTTGCGAGCACGCTGTCGGTTCTTCCGGCTAGCGCTCGGTCGAATGACAATCCCAAAGACGACCCCAAAGACCCAAAAACTGAGGCCGTTCCCACCATGGAGAATGTGAAGAAGGGCAGCCTCGATGATGTGAACGCGATCGGCAATCGCGACATCGGCAGCAAAGGTCTGGGAAATTGGTACTCGATCGAGAAGGAAGTTTCCATGGGCAAGCAATACGCCCAACAAGTAGAGCAGAGCGCCAAGCTCGTGACCGATCCCGTGGTTAACGAGTACGTCAACCGCATCGGGCAGAATCTGGTCCGCCATTCCGATGCGAAGGTGCCGTTCACAATCAAAGTCATCGACGACGACCAGATCAATGCGTTTGCGCTCCCTGGAGGCTTCTTTTACGTCAATACCGGAACGATCCTCGCCGCCGACGACGAGTCGGAATTGGCTGGCGTGATGGCGCACGAAATTGCCCACGTTTGTGCCCGCCATGCGATGCGTCAGATGACGCGCGCGAATTGGGCGAACTTCGCCACCATTCCACTGATCTTTATCGGCGGCGGAATCGGTTACGCGGCATATGAGGCTGCCGGAATCGGCATTCCGCTCACGTTCATGAAGTTCTCACGTGGATTTGAAGCTCAGGCCGACTACCTGGGAACGCAATACCTCTACGCCAGTGGCTACGATCCGCAGGCGATGGTCGACTTCTTCGAAAAGATCGAGGCCACGGAAAAGAAAAAGCCCGGTGCCCTGGCGAAGGCCTTTGCTTCTCATCCCCCGACTCCGGATCGCGTCGAGCACACGCAGCAGGAAATCGCCAAGATTCTGCCTCCAAAGGACCAATACGTTGTGACGACTTCGGAATTCGACCAGGTGAAGGCACGTTTGGCGGCCCTCGAGAATCGCCGAAAAGTGATCGAGGATAAGGACAGCAGCAAGCCCTCACTCCGTCGTGCTTCGAATAAAACGGACAAAGATGGCAAGTCGACTGACGATGATCGTCCCACGCTGCATCGTCGCGACAACAACTAGTTTCATCTAGAGAATCAGAAAGGCGGTCCATTTTGGACCGCCTTTTTTCTTATAGCACCGGTGGAGACGTAGCATGCTACGTCTCCACTATGACGTCAACGAACACCATGCCGTAACGGCTTTCCAGAGCGCGTCGTGGAGACGCAGCATGCTGCATCCTTACCACCGACTCATTACTGCAGAGCCACTCTGCTATCATGCCCATCCTATGGGCGACCAAAGTGGGCAGCAGACCGTGGTGAAGAGCAAGTTTCGCGTGCGCGATTACATGACGAGCACAGTGACTACCCTGATGGTCGACGCATGCCTGCTGGATGCTGCTATGCTGATTCGCCGCACCGGCAAGCGCCATGTGCCGGTGGTCTCGGCCGATGGGAAAGCAGTTGGCATCATTAGCGATCGCGATGTCTCGCGGCTTGCTCCCTCGGTTCTCTCTCACCTCAGCCAGGATGAATACAACAAGATCTTCGAGGGTACATCGGTGACGCAGGCGATGACGAAGGACCCGATCACAATTCATCCCGACGCTCCTGTGCAGCAGGCAGTTCATATCATGGTAACTAAAAAATTTTCGTCAGTGCTGGTCGCGGAGTCTGATGGAAAGCTGGCAGGGATCATCACTGTCACTGATCTCCTGTCATTGCTGGACCGGGTGTTAGCGACCGCTGATCAGGTGTGATTCCTCATAACGGAGCGCCGGGCGCTCCGTCTCATGGGAATCAGTTTAAGAGAAATGCAAAAAGATGGACCAGAATCAGGTCCATCTTTGATGAGAAAGCTGTCCAGGATCAGGCGGTCTTTGCCAACGAAGTCACCGGCTCAGAAATCGAAGTGACCTTCGAAGTTTTCGGCGAAGAGGTGAGAACCTTCATCTCCTGCCAGTCATAAGCGAACTCTTTACCGCAGTCGAGACACACAACGTATGTCCCAGTTTGGGCTGCGGCCCCCGAACGCCGCGCACCCTTTGCCGTTCTCGGGAAACTGTAATTCTTGTGCCAACAACCGAAGAACAGATTGACCAGACTCATCACAACACCCCTTGGAAATTGCTCCCAGGACGAAGCTTTTATAATCCAGCTTCTCTCCTTGTCAAACATTAGATTCAGGAGAGCTGAATTTGGTTCCTTAACGTTCCAATACTTTCTTGAATGCAATTTGGTTCACCTGGGTAAACCCCGAGGTAGGTCCAGAGATGCTGTGGAATTCGTAATTTATTGATGCGACTGGAGTTAAGGGACTTGCACGCGGTTGTAGCGCGGTGAATAGCCCGTTTGGTTCCGAAATGGCCCTTCACAACCCATTCATTCCGGGGAACGCCAACTCACGTCAGTTCTGTGCCTCGGGTTTCAGGAATGAACATTGCAACACCGGCCGATAAGAGGAACGCGGCTGCACACACATAGAACGCCGAATCTAGCCCGTGTGCCTGACCGATTCTTCCGATGGTGAACGGAGCCACTGAGCTCATCGCGCGCGCTCCGTTGTAAGTGAAGCCGAGCGCTCGTGCACGAACGCCAGTGGGGAAGAGCTCGCTGCCGATAATTCCCGATCCGGAAAAGAAGCCTGTGCCGAAGAATGCAACAATCGCGCCAAGAATGAGTAGCACGGCCGGCTGTCTGGCAGCGGCGTAGAGTGGAACGAACAGGGCAGCCATCATCGTGTAGAGGATGACGGAAGGACGTCTCCCCAGGCGATCGGCTATCCAACCGAACGTAGTGTAGCCAGGCGCCATCCCAACCAGATTGAGAAAAACCAGCAGTCCCGTAGTATTGAGTGCTCCAAAGCCACGGCCGCCTTGCTCAACCGGCAAAGAAAGATAAGGGGGAATCCAGGTAAACAGCCCCCACCAGCCGAACATGCCGAAAGTGTTCATCAGCAGCAGCGTGAGGGTTTTTCTTCGATACTGACGGCCAAAGAGATCGGCGAAACGGATTGGCGAGACCTCAGTCTCTGCTTGACTACAGAGTTGCCGCTGTTTCCATAGTTCCGATTCGGGAACGCCTTTCTGTATCCATAACGTGACGAGAGCTGGCAATACACCGACAAAGAAGACGTATCGCCAGGTTGTCCGTTGCAGCATTACGCCTGCGACGACGGCAGCGAGCGCATATCCGATTGCCCAGGAGCTTTGCACCACGGCGAGAGCGCGAGCGCGCAGGTGAGTCGGCCAGGTTTCGGCTACCAAGGTCGCGCCTGTGTTCCACTCCCCTCCCATGCCGAGCCCAAGCAGAAAACGCAGGCAGGCCAGGACGACGACCGAGGTCGCGAGGCCGCTGGCAAATGAACAGACGGAATAGGTGAGAATGCTGAGCATCAGAGCCCGTGTGCGGCCGATGCGATCGGCAATGAATCCGAACAGCACCCCTCCGATGCCTGAGGCCAGCAGAGTGAGCGTGTTCAGCAATCCCGCGCTCTGTTTGCTCATATGCAGGTCGCGCATGATGTAGGCGATGACTAGCGAGTAGAGCATTACGTCGAAGGCGTCGAGCATCCAGCCGAGGGCCGCGGCCACAAGGGTGCGACGCTGTGCGGAGCTGGCTTGCGCTATGAATACGAAGGGATTGGCCATTGGACTAGTAGAGACGCAGCATGCTGCGTCTTTTCCATGCGGCTTGGGAATACTAAACAGATTCGTCTAGATATGCGGCATGAGAGACGCAGCATGCTGCGTCTCTACGGCTGGTTTGTGGAAAGAACTTGTCCATGTTACTCTGCTAGTGAGACTTAAAGGACTCGAACAAATAATAGGAGTGTCACCAGCTTCAGTGTTAGCTAGAGAGCGTAAACAAAGCGTCATTACCCGGTTCCGCACCCACGATAACGATACCGGCAGCCCCGAGGTACAGATCGCGGTGCTTAGCGAACGGATCGGTGAATTGACGGAACACTTCAAGTCGCACCAAAAGGATCACGCCTCCCGCCGCGGTCTCCTGATGATGGTCAGTAAGCGTCGCCGCCTGCTCGACTACCTCAAGAACTACGATTCCGAGCGTTACAAGGACGTAATCCAGAAACTCGGCATTCGCAAGTAACAGGATCTGGGGCGGCCGCTCTCCGCAATTTTGGCCGCGAATTCGAGCGATCTCGATTTGGCCAAGTGTAAGCGTTTCCGCGAAGACTGGCCCGTCTCTTTCCCGAGCGTGCATGATGCCGACCTTCGGTCGAGACCAACGTTGCCGTCATTCCCATACCATCCGTCTCGATTCTTTGCTAGTGGAAGGTACAGCGCCTGTCCGCTTGCCCATTGCTCCCAAGCTGCCAGTTGGCAGCGCTCCCAATGAAATGAGGAATTCATGAAGCAAGACGCAGCCGTTGAACTCACAGGCGGTAAGCGACTCGAATTTGAAACTGGTCGTATAGCTAAACAAGCTCCCGGTTCTGCTGTAGTCAGAATCGGCGACAACGTAGTACTCGCTACGGCCGTAGCGGCTCCTGAGCCGCGCGAAGGACAAGACTTCTTTCCGCTGACCGTTGATTATCGCGAATACACATACGCCGGTGGACGTATTCCCGGCGGATTTATCAAGCGCGAAGGCCGTCCTAGTGAGCGCGAAATTCTCACGGCTCGGCAGATTGATCGTCCCATTCGGCCGCTCTTTCCGGAAAATTTCAAAAATGAAACGCAGGTGATCGCACTGGTGCTCTCGGCTGATACCGAGAATGATCCTGACGTGGCGGCGATCAATGCCGCATCGGCAGCATTGGCGCTTTCCGATATACCGTTTGGCGGACCGGTCGGCGCAGTTCGTGTTGGCCTGGTCAACGGCACCATGGTCGTGAATCCGAGCTATTCCGAGATGCGTGACAGTCAGCTCAACATTATGGTCGTCGGTACAAAAGACGGGATTGTGATGATCGAGTCGGGAGCGAAAGAGGTTACGGAAGATCGCGTGGTCGATGCGATCGACTTCGCGCACGCAGAGATCAAGAAGATCGTCGCAACGATTAGCGATCTGGCATCGCGTGCCGGGAAGCCCAAGCGGCAGATCGCTCCAGCCGAATTTGACGACAAGTACTTCCGTGAACTGAAGTCGAAGATCGGGGACAAGCTTGCCGACGCGCTCGACACCAAGAAGCATCCGAAAATCGAAAGCTATACCAAAGTTGCGGAGATCAAAAAGGAACTCCAATCAAAGCTGCCAGAGGGTGATGAAGCCGCGGCCGAAAAGCTTGAGCACTATTACGAGGTGCTGCGCGAGCGTCTGTTCCGCGAGCAGGTAACGAAAGATCGCGTTCGTCCCGATCGCCGCAAGTTTGACGAGATTCGCAATATCACAATCGAAACCAGTGTGCTTCCGCGCACGCATGGTTCCGCAATCTTTACCCGCGGTGAAACACAAGCGCTTGTTACGACCACTTTGGGAACCTCCGACGACGTGCAGCGTCTCGAGAACTTCGAGGGCGAGAAGAAAAAGAACTTCATGCTGCATTACAACTTCCCACCCTTCTCGGTTGGCGAGACCGGCCGCATGACCGGCGTGGGACGTCGAGAGGTTGGCCATGGCGCCCTGGCGGAACGCGCGATCACTGCCGTGCTGCCAGACGCCACGGTTTGGCCGTACACAATGCGCATCGTCTCCGACATTCTCGAATCGAATGGCTCGTCGTCGATGGCATCGGTTTGTGGCGCCGCATTGTCGCTTATGGATGCGGGCGTGCCCATCAAGGCTCCAGTCGCGGGTGTAGCGATGGGATTGGTGAAGGAGGGCGACGATTACTCCATCCTTACTGACATCGCGGGCGCTGAAGATCACTACGGTGACATGGACTTCAAAGTCGCCGGCACGCGGCAGGGAATCACCGCCCTGCAGATGGATATCAAGATCTCCGGCATCACGGGACAGATCATGCGCGAAGCCCTCGAGCAGGCGCGCCAAGGTCGGCTGTTCATCCTGGACAAGATGCAGGAGGCGTTGCCAGAGTCGCGGACAGCGGTATCGAAGTTCGCTCCACGTATCCACACCCTGCAGATTCCTGTGGACAAGATTCGCGACTTGATCGGCCCCGGAGGCAAGGTGATTCGTGGAATCGTCGAACAGACGGGCGTGAAGATCGACGTTGAGGATTCCGGCAAGGTGAATGTCGCATCCAGCGATGAAGCCGCCATGAGCAAGGCGCTGCAGATCATTGGCGACATTACGGCATCTCCCGAAGTGGGAAAGACTTATCTCGGGAAGGTCGTTCGCCTGGCCGATTTCGGAGCGTTTGTCGAAATTTTCCCCGGAACGGATGGCTTGCTGCACATCAGCGAGATCGCCGAACACCGCATCAAGGACGTGCGTGACGAGTTGCACGAGGGTGATCAAATCCTGGTGAAGGTGCTGGCTCTTGAGGGCAATCGCATTAAGCTGTCCCGCAAGGCGATCCTGAGAGAACAACGGGCCAAAATGGGAGCGCAAGCTGGAGGGGTACCCGGTCCTGAGGGCGACGGTGCCGGACAGCAGCATGAGGCCGCGAGTTCCAATGGAGGCGAAAGCATCACCATCGAAGGTGGCGCTGATTTTACCGAGGACGAAGGCGAGCCTAACTTCAATCGCGCGGAAGGCGAGCCGGCGCATGCCGCCCCAGGCGCAGAGCGCCAGGGAGGGCGTCGTGAGGGCGGGCGTCCGCCAGGTGGCCGAGGCGGGCGCCGTCATCATGGACGCGGCGGACGAGGCGGCGATCGCAACCGCGGCGGTGGTGGTGGTGGAAGGCACTGAGAATATTTGATAAGTAGAAGCAGCAAGAGGAGACGCGAGTCTCCTCTGTTGCTTTGGTAAGGGCGATGATCGAAGGGGTGGCGAATTCCACGAATTTGTCGTGTCCTTAAGCGATAGCAACGATGAAGTGGCTTGGAGGGAAGCGCCGTGAACCAGAGCAAATCCATGTTCCTGCTGTAACCTTTGTCTGCGAGCAGGATGGAGAGACTGAGAGAGAATTCAAACGACGCTTGCTGGATCGCTTCAAGACTAGTACCACACTGCGTCAGGCTTACTTGGTTCGCGCAAAGTATGGTGAGTCCCAGGATCTGAACGTAGTTCTGGTGTTAGACGCAAATCCTGGTGGCCATAAGATGCTTCGGGAGCAGGCATTTGATGTGTTTTGGAAGATGTTCAATTCGGCAAGCTGCCTCGACATTTTATTCTTGCGTGAGGAACAGAGGAAAGGAATCACCGCCGTGGCCAAGCCCTTTTACCAAAGGTGAATTCTTCAGCATCCCGTAAGCCTTAGCTTTATCTGCGGTGCGAGTTTTTTAACGGATGCTTACTCTTACCCGTAAGCACTATGTCGCATATGCGTGCATCTGCCTCATCTGGGGCAGTACATGGGGCGCGATCCGTCTGCTCGTGCGCGATGTGCCACCCTTGCGTGCTGCCGCCATCCGATTCTTTCTGGCAGCGATTACTTTGCTTGTGATTGCACTTGGGCGAGCCAGAAGCCTGAGTCTCAAACCGCGGGAATGGCGTGCACTCGTCATCCTCGGAGTCGGCATGATGGGTTTGCCTTACGGACTGCTCTTTTGGGCCGAGTACCGCATCAGCTCCTCGATGACTGCCGTGCTTTTTTCCACGTGTCCGCTATTCGTTGCGCTCTTCACGCCGCTGATGACTCGCACGCGCGTGCCTCGCCGCGCCGTCTTCGCCATGCTGCTCGGCTTGGGAGGAATGGCAACAATTTTCTATACGGAACTTTCCGTGTCGAGTTATCTCCTGCTTGGGGGAGGAGCTGTAATCGGGGCGGTGGTCAGCAGTTCCTGGGCTTCGGTATTTGCCAAGCGCGAGATCGGCGCGGTAAATCCTGTGTTGGGAACGGCAGTGCAATTCTCTGTGGGCGCTGTCGTGCTGTGTATCGCTAGTTTTTTGGCGGAGCGCGATCGTCCGGCAAATTGGAATTCTGCAAGCATTCTTGCTCTCGCCTTCCTGACCATCTTCGGATCGGTGATCGCGTTCTCGGTGTACTACTGGCTGCTGGGAAAAATGCAGGCTTATCAGCTCTCGACTATCAATCTCGTTGTGCCGATCGTCGCCATGGCCGAAGGAGCATTGTTATTGCGGGAAAGACTGCCTGTGTTGATGGTTGGCGCGGCGGTTCTGGTGCTGGTGTCAGTTGCGACGGTGTTGCGAGCCGATGATGAGGGTGAAGTAGTGCTGGGGATCGAAGTTGATGCACGGTAGAGACGCAGCATGCTGCGTCTCTACTAGGCTGTTGCTCCGGTGAGCTGTCCGCTCTTTTTCGGTAGCATTTCGCCAATCCGCTTCATTTGTGCGCCCACGCCACGCAGTTTCTCTTCAATGCGCTCGTATCCACGATCGATGTGATACACGCGATCGATGATGGTCTCTCCGTCCGCAACCAGTGCGGCAAGAACCAGTGAGGCTGATGCCCGAAGATCGGAAGCAAGCACTGCGGCTGCACTTAGTTGAGTTTTTCCACGAACGATTGCACGGCGTCCCTCGATCTTGATGTTTGCTCCCATGCGCACCAGTTCCTGGGCATGCATGAAGCGATTCTCGAAGATGTTCTCGGTGACTATCGAAGTGCCTTCCGCTTGCGTCGCAAGAGCCATATATTGCGCCTGCATGTCAGTCGGAAATCCGGGGTGTTCCTCGGTAACCACGTCGGCGCCGACTAGGTTGCCGTCGGCCTGGACGCGAACGGAATCTTCACTGGTTCGGATCTTTACTCCGGATTCCTGAAGCTTCGACAGCAGCCCGCTCATGTGCGTCGGTTCGCAGCCGGCGACGATCAGGTCACCGCCCGTGATTGCTCCCGCCACGACAAAAGTTCCTGCCTCGATGCGGTCGGGAATGATGCGATGCTTCGCGCCGCCGAGCTTCTCGACCCCTTTCACGCGAATCGTGGACGTTCCTGCGCCTTCAATTCTGGCGCCCATTTTGTTTAACAGCGACGCGAGGTCAGCGACCTCAGGCTCACGGGCGCAATTCTCCATGACGGTCTCGCCGTCAGCGAGAGTCGCGGCCATCAACAAATCTTCTGTGCCGGTGACCGTGATCTTTTCAAAGACAATGTGCGCGCCCCTTAGACGATCGGTCTTGGCTTCAAGGTAGCCATGTTCCTGAGTGATCTGCGCACCCATCTTTTCCAGGCCCTTGATGTGGAGGTCGATTGGACGAGCACCGATGGCGCAGCCGCCGGGTAGAGATACGCGGGCAACGCCCATACGAGCGAGCAGGGGTCCCAGCACCAGAGTGGAGGCGCGCATGGTTTTTACCAACTCGTACTTCGCCTCCGGACTGCTCAGGTTGCGGCAGCAGATGCTCGTGCGATGGTGGGCACGTCCATATCCGAGTTCCACTTCGGCGCCCATCGATTCGAGCAGCTTGCGTTCGGTTTGAATGTCGCGAACGTCTGGGATGGCTTCAAGAATGACTGGTTCTTCGGTGAGGATGGCGGCCGCCATGGCCGGCAGTGCGGCATTTTTTGCGCCGCTCACGCGAACTGTTCCAACTAGAGGATTGCCGCCTCGAATAACAAATTTATCCATTTTGGTTAAGTACCTGGGGACCTCGGATGCTACGTCCTTGCGTCGTGGTTCCTGCATATAGGGGGAGTCATCAGGACCGGTTGTGCTGCGTTCGGAACGCTCGCTATCCACTCGCAAGGAGCAGCGCGAAGTATGTTGGTGTTTAGATTCTAACCGCAGAGGGCTGGTCGCACATCCGACGTTCACCTCATTCGCGAGATCATCTTGTGTCGGAAGGCTTAGCACTTCCGGAGGACTCGATTGCTCTTCTCACATTTCCGCGGGCAGCCTTCAATCTGCGTTTGGCTTCGCCAACGCTCGCTCCGGTTTTCAGCATGATGAGTGCCAGAGGCACACTCCTGCCCGACTTGCTCAAGGCCTCCGCGGCTCGAGTGCGGCTCGTGTCAGCAGCCTTGCTGAGAATCGTAATGGCGCGCTCCACGAGCTTTTCGTTCGTTGGCGAGACATTGATCATTAGATTGCCGTAGACATAGCCGAGCCGCGTCATCGCGCCTGTAGTGATCATGTTGAGGATCATCTTCTGGGCTGTGCCGGCTTTCATGCGCGTGGAACCGGAAATAATTTCGGGGCCAACTTCGGCTGCAATCGCGATATCGGCTGCTTGAGACAGCAGGGAATTGGAATTGCACGAAACGCCAATGGTCTTCGCACCCTTTTTCTTTGCATAGGCAAGGGCTGCGACGGTGTACGGCGTGCGTCCGCTTGCGGCGATTCCCACCACTATGTCCTTCTTCGAAGGTTTCACCTTGGCAATGTCACATTGACCAAGCTTTGGCGAGTCTTCATTCGCCTCGACCGCGCGTCCGAGTGCTCTCTCTCCACCGGCAATTACGAATTGGACCTGCTTAGGATCGGTGCTAAACGTAGGCGGACATTCAGCGGCATCGAGAGCCGCGATTCGGCCGCTGGTTCCTGCGCCGATGTAGATCAATCGTCCTCCGCGAGCCAAAGCGTCCGCGACGGCGTCGATTGCCTGAGCGATTTGAGGCAAAGCTTTGCCTACTACAGCCGCAACCTTGGAATCTTCGTTGTTAATGATGGTTGCGATCTCGAGCGCTGATTTTGTGTCCAGCGCTTGCGATTCGAGGTTCGGTTGCTCAGTCGTGAGAGATTGAAGCGCGGATTCCATTGCTGAGTGCGGCATGAGCTTGTAGATAGAGTGTAAGACAGGCGAGCTGTCATTTCGGGATTAGGTGATTTTGTCATTTTCGCGACTACAAACCTAAAAATCACGAAATCATAATCACCAGATCACGAAGTCTTCAACACTTCCTCCATTACGGCATCGTGAAAGGCTGGCCGAATCTGCTTGATCAGTTGTGACTGGTTGTCCGGCCAAGTGCGGTTTGTGAGCAAAGCGATCGCTATTTTGCGCTGGGCATCAATCCACAGCGATGTGCCGGTGTAGCCGAGATGTCCAAAAGAATTTGGAGAGAAATGTTTGCCGGATTGCGACGGCGAGGAGGGCGTGTCCCAACCTAATGCGCGCGAAGTCCTCGGCGGAGTTGCTTGGCGTTGAGTAAAGAGCTCAATTGTCTGCGGACGAAACAATTGCGTTCCCAGCCCCAATACGGTGGCTGAGAACTGCATCAGATCGGCGGTCTTGGAGAAGAGTCCAGCATGTCCAGACACTCCTCCCATCACACTTGCGTTCTCGTCGTACACTTCTCCCTGAATCACGCGATGGCGAAAGTCTTGATGGTTGCGTGTAGGTGGAATGGTCCTTCGTAGTTCTGCAGTGGGACAAAAGAACGTCGATTGCATTTCTAGCGGAACGAAAATCTCCCGCGAACAGAAAAGATCAAGAGTTTCCCCGGCGATTCGTTCTAATAGCCCGCCAAGCAGGATGAACCCGATATCGCTGTACTCCGCGTGGGTTCCTGGATCCTGTTCCAGTGGAACTTGAAGCGCCGCTTTCAATAAGGATTCGCGGTCCCTGGCCTGCTGAAACAGTTTCACGTATGCCGGTAATCCGGACGAGTGCGCGAGTAACATCTCAATCGTCACAAGCTTGCGTCGCGAATCTTCCAGCTCAAATTCTGGCAGGATCTCGATCACCGGTTGTTGCAAGCCGAGCCGTCCCCGTTCATAGAGCAGCATGGTCATGGCGGTCGTAGCCACGACCTTAGTGACAGATGCGATATCGAAAATTGTTGAGAGCGTCACATCGTCAGAGCCCTCGTCGTACGTGAACCTTCCGACTGCTCCCTGCAGGACCGTACTGCTATTGTGCGCCACTGCGAACGCCGCACCCGGGAAAGCCTTCTGTTCGCACCCGCGACTGAGGATAGCCAGTGCGCGTTGCCCGGAATAGCCATGGGCCCGCCGAACCACGCAGGGCGCGGCATGGCCTATCACCTCAAAACCGTGCGCTTGCGGCAGGTCCGTCACTCCTGACAGTGTAAGGGAAGCCTCTGCAAGCGGAGGATCGTAGGCCGTTCTAAGATTGAGTCCCGATATCAATAGGAGGCTGTTTTGAAATTTGCGATCCTGGTTTTGTTGCTTGTGAGCTTTGCCGCTTTTGCACAGGAACCTCGGGGTCCTGGATTCCTTCCGAACTCGGTTTCTGTTGGAGCTGATGGCGAATTCGAGTCTGCCCCGGACACCTCGGTGATTACCTGCTCGCTTTCCGCTCAGGAGAATACTTCACAGGCTGCATTCGATAGCGCCAGCCGTCTTGCCGAGCAGATGCGACAGGCGCTGCGTGGCGCCGGTGTCGATCCCAAAACGGTAGAGCTTTCCCGCTACAGCCTGTATCCGGTTTTCGACTACAAGAATCCGAAGCAGAAGGTGATTGCATATCGTGTGGGCACGAACGTCACGATCAAGTTGAAGGATTTCAGCAAGATTGCTCCTGTAACCGAGGCGCTAGCCAATGTTGGTGGCATCACAGGCCAAAACATGAACTACGATCTTGAAGAAATCGACGCGGCCAAACAGAAAGCTATCGATAAGGCCTACTCGCGCGCACGAACCTATGCTGACACTCTGGCGAAGGCAAGTGGAAAGCAATTAGGCGCCTTGCTGTCGGGTTCGGTTGATACGCAGCAAGCGATTCCGATGGTGCCTTATGCTCGTGTAGCGATGGCAACCATGGAGGCAAAGAGTCCCGCCCCAACCGAGGATTTTCAAGCCAGCAAGATCAAAGTAACCGCTCATGTGAACGCGGTCTTCGGATTGCAGTGAGTTCCCGTGTAAGGAATGAAGTTAATTTGCTAAGCTAGCGAGGAGCCGGTTCCGGAGTTAGTCGAGGTTTTTCCAACCGCTTGGGACCTTCGCGTGGCACCAACTCCGATTTGGCTTCTGTGATACGTGGCTGTTCGAGCGTGATCGGGCGCTGCAAGACCATCTCAACCGCGGTTCCTGCGGGGTAGTTGATTTCATTCCCACGAGTAAACAGCACTTCGGCAAGGCCGGCAACGCCGCCGATGCCACTACCGATCAGTGCGCCTTTTCCGCCCCGTGCAAGTGCCCCGATTATTGCGCCTTCGGCGGCGGGTCCGGCTATAGTGCCCGCGTCTTTGCCTTTGGTTCCGTCAGCCTGCACGCTGCCTTCTTTATTGATTACGCGTCCGTTGTCGGCTCCCGGCACGTCATTTACCGATCCGGGAACTGAGACTGTATAGCCGCTCGGAAAGATTAAGGTGGTGAAATGAAATAGAACTTCAGCGCGACCTTTGATACGGCCAGAGCGCTTCACGTTGTCGATCACTCCTTGGACATATGTGCCCGCTGGGATCGCCATGGTGTTGTCAATGCTCACCGGAAAGCTCGTTTCCATGTACACACCATCGCCAGGCTTAGCGGTCTTCGTGTTGATGCCGCTTTTAAGCTGCATCAGCAGCTTCTGTCCCGCAGGAACTGTGAGTGTTTTGGTCGGAGCGGCTTCATTAGCTGGAGCTTGGCCCAATCCAAGAGACGTGCTGAGCAGGAGGAATGCG
The DNA here is from genome assembly GCA_003225215.1 of Acidobacteriota bacterium. Lineage (GTDB taxonomy): Bacteria > Acidobacteriota > Terriglobia > Terriglobales > Acidobacteriaceae > Gp1-AA112. The sequence continues at coordinate 5,589 of QIBC01000026.1, read as the reverse complement.
ATCAGAGCCCGCATGTGAACCACCTTTGGGTAAGAGACGACTGCTTGTCCGGCACATAATACGACGTTTTGCCCGCCGCCGTACACGCACCGCGCGGTCTGAACCCAATCACGGAGCGGAAGTTGCGCGCGGAACCTCCTTTGCAAGACCCTGAGGCGACCACGCTTCCATGATGAGTTTCGCTACGTGAGCGACCAGAAGCTCAGCAGCATTATCGTTGTTCCAGCTTTTGTCCTGGTTGTCATAAGTAAAAGCCGAAATGACGATCGGCCCATTTTTGGAATAAACGACAGCCACGTCGTTGCGAACTTCGTCCAGCGATCCGGTCTTATTGGCTATGAGCGACAATCCTTCCGAAGTATCGGACGTCTCAATGTAATGCGGCACCAGGTTGCGGTACTGCTGGTTGCGGAGCATATACAGCATGTCGTCGCACAGCACTTGGTCCTTCAAATCGCAACGTACGATGCTCTCCATTACCTTTGCCATTTCCATTGCAGATGTCTTGCCTAGCCCAAACTTCTTTTGCTCCGCCGGCATCGGGCCAACTGGAGGCTTGAAGACTTTTTTGTATAGATACGTGTCTTTCAAGCCCATGGATGCGATGTGGTCATTCACGTTCTTTATACCGATCTGGTCGATCACCAGGTTCGTGGCCGTGTTGTCACTCTCGACGATCATGAAGGTGAGCGCGTCTTTTAATGTGATGACCAGGGGAGTATCGAAGAATTGCAGGATTCCCGAGCCCTGGACGATGTCGTCTTTCTGCAGTGTGATGTTCTCGGAGAGTTTGTGTTTGCCGGCTTTTACTTGCTCCATTGCGTCAACCAAAATGGGAAGCTTGATTACCGAGGCCGTGGGGACAGCTTTCTCGGCATCGACGGCTACGGTCGCGCCTGTTTTCAAATTCGAAGCATACAGAGTCAGTTTTCCATGATGCTGAGCCGCAAGAGCTTCGATCTTGGATTGAAGAGCCGAATCGACGGCGCCGAACATCGCGCCGGAGGACAGAATTAGCGAGAAAAATACAGGGAATAGTCTCATGGGAATGTGGGTTTAAAGCTTACGCGGTTCGAGCATTGGTGGCCAAGGCCAGCAACTCGACGGCGACTCTGTCCGTAGCATGCCGCACCACGTCGCCCTCGTCGACAAAATTACCTGCCACGCATTGCACTCCGAGGGCCTCGATTCTGTCACGGTCAACCACGATACGGCTCGCACCCTCCAGGGCATACTTGGCTTGCAGCGATTCACTGATCGGGGCTGTGTTGACTACCGCATAGTCGAAGATAGGGGCTCCGGCATGCTCGTAGAGCTTGCGAATGTGATCCGCAGCGGTCAAACCAAGGCTCTCGTTCGCCTGCGTCATGAGGTTGCAAACATATACCTTCACTGCCCTCGAAGCTGCAATGGCCTCTGGAATTCCACGAACCAGCAGGTTCGGCACGAGGCTGGTGAATAGGGATCCCGGCCCGATGGTGATCATGTCAGCTTTAGCGATTGCCTCCAGCGTCTCCGGCAAAGGTTTTGCGTCTTCCGGGACCATATGCAGGCGCGCAATCCGCAAGCGGCTCGCGGTAATATTTGTCTCCCCGAAGACGGTGGAACCGTCATTCATAAGAGCCTCAAGCTGCACGTTCGCGATCGTCGAGGGAAAAATCGTGCCTCGAGTAGCCAGGATCTTCGACGATTCCCGCACCGCTTCTGCAAAGTCTCCCGTGACTGCCGTGAGAGCAGTAACAAAAAGATTACCGAAGTTGTGGCCCTCAAGTCCTCCCCCTGTTTCAAAACGGTACTGAAAAATCCGGGAGAGCAACGCTTCGTCTTCGGAGAGCGCAACCAGGCAGTTCCGGATGTCTCCCGGTGGCAGGATGTTGAACTCTTTCCGCAGCCGGCCACTGGAACCGCCATCGTCCGTGACCGTCACGACCGCAGTAAGGTCTCCAATTGCCGGCGAATCGTTGGTCGTTGCCGATGACGGAAGATCTACCGGACTGGAATGCGGGGCATATTTTTTCAGCCCTCGTAGCAGGGTTGAGAGTCCCGTGCCTCCACCGATTGCGACTACGCGAAGCGGACGCGTGCCCGTCTGTGATTTGTCTTTCCCCCTTTGCGCGGCAGGTAGCGTGGGTTCGGTGGCAGTTCCGTGCTTAATGATGCTGGAGGGGGCCACGGTTCAATCCTAATTCAAGCCGGAGACTTGGATTTCCACGCGATCATTGACTCACGGTCCAGGTTGGATCGCGCTCAGCGCCCTGGTTCCGGGGGAATCTCTGGATACAGAAGCTCGGTAAAGCGAGGATCGTCTGCCATATTTTTGAAATCGGGATCGTTCCGCGCTTGAAAGCGGTTGGACGCGTTCAGTTTGATGGCATCGTTGAGGTTTCGCAGACAGTCCTCCGAGTGGTTCGTCAAGCAATCCAGCAATGCCAAGCCGTAGTATGCGAAGTCAGCTTTCTGGTTTTGCTTGAGAATTTTCTCCATGTGCTCGCGCGCTTCATCGTAGCTGCCCGTGTTGATGAGCGAAACCGCATAGTCATAGTGCTCGCCTAGCGTTTTGAAGGATGTAGCGCCTCGAGAGAGTTGCTGGTTGCAGGTATTGAGATGGACACGAGCGCGGTCGGCGAGCTCTTTGCTGGGCCCAGCGAGCACTTTCTCCAGCATGCCCTTCGCCTTGTCAAATTTGTGCTCCTGCATGGCCTTCAGACCGGACTCGTAGTTTTGCACAGCCTGTGTATATTTCGGGTCGGGAGGCGGCGGAGCTTTACTGGTTGAGGCCTTCTGCATTTGGATAACATGGCCAGATTGGCGTGCAACCGGCTTTTCTATCTTGGATTTAGATCCGAAATTCTTAGGTTTTTCTGTCACCCTGTTGTCCATCCGACGGCATCATTTCTCGGCCAGCACTCAGGTAATCAGACTGCCAGCTGTGGAAATCCACCAATCTGTGAACACGGCAGCACACTTACCGAACATTCGCATTCGGCACAAACCTGCTTTTATACGCGGAGTTCTCAACCTACGTCAAATTTACTAGGCAAGAGGCCCGTTCATCGCGCGTAAGTCGATGGTCTTGTACTCGCCGCGCATGATGCCGTCCCGAATCTCCTTGGCCGTCTTACCCTTCTTCGTCATTTGGTAAGTGTAGAACGCCTCCTGCATGCAGGTGGAGCAATGTGAGCCATGGTCACCTTCAAAGCACGTGTGCAGGCTAGTATGCCCGGCAGAGCGATCACAGAAACAATAGCAGGGTAGCTGATGAAGAACTCGAGGCACCTTGGCTGCCGCTTCGTATGCGTGGCGCTGGAAGTCGTACTTCAAGTTCATCTGATCCAACTGCGCGCCGGATGCGATAGGCGCTAACTTTTCGCCCTTTGCCGGTGGCAAAGGGTGGTAAGCGGGTACATCCTTGTCCATGAACTGTGCGGACGTGGTGATGGCCAATAAAGCGATACAAGCAAGCGGGAAGATTCGTTTCATTTTGATTCGATTCGGAAGATATGTCTATCGACTACTTGTAAATACTGTACTGTTCCTGCGGCCGATTCATCTTGATCGTGATCTGGTGTTCCGGCTGATTGATCTCGATGTCGTTGCCATACGTCTGCAGTCCCGGCGCTATCGCTTGAATACGCAATTTCCCGTACGGGACATAGTTCAGTGAAGCCTTCCCATCGGTATCCGTCTTCAATTCAGTCCCGCTCTTAGACTGTTTTCCTTCTTTGTTGACGGGATGCAGAACTACGCTGGCGTTGCGCACAGGCTTACCGTTATAGCTGCGCACTACCACAAACTCGACACGCGCCAGCTTGTCCTCGCCGAAGGCACTCATCGGCAAGAGTGCCAGCACCATTGCAAATACCGCGACCGATCTGCGCGTGGCCAGAACCATGTCTTAAATCCTTGTTGGAACCTTCCGTATATTGTAAGCGGGAATGCCTTTCCCGTCAGGACTCGGCGGCAAGCCGCGTGCAGACCAATGTTTCCAGTTATCTACGTTGAAATGGAGGGTGTTCGTCTTCGACTTTATGCTTGCGGAGTGCGGGATGGGAAGCTTTGCCGTCGTCGATTACTCGTCCGCGCGTCAGCTGAATGAGCCGGGATTTCATCTGGTCAAATTCGCTGGTGGTCAGGATGTAATCGTCGCGCGGAGGAAGCATCTCGAGTTCTGCTTCAGCACGCCGAATGCGATCGTCGTTCATCGGATGCGTGGAGAAGGCGCGCGCGATGAATCCTGACTTCCACTTCTCCTGCGCCTCGAGCTTCTCGAAGAAATCCACAAAGGCGGTGGGATCGTAGCCGGCGGCGTACTCATACTCCAGACCAAGAAAATCGGCTTCGCGCTCGGAGTCGCGACCGAACTTCAGAAATGACATCGGGACCATGATGCCCGACGCCTGCCGGATCGCAGCTCCTACCGGGCCGCCTACGAAGATCAGGGGAAGAGAAGCGAGGTTCCAGATGTCCTGTTTAGTGGCGTTGCGCGTCGCATGGCGAGCCGCCACATGGGCGATCTCGTGGGCCATAACGCCGGCAAGTTCGGCCTCCGTATCAGCGGCCAGCAGTACTCCGGTGTTCACGTAAAAGAAGCCACCGGGAAGCGCAAAGGCGTTTACCTGCTCGTCGTCAACAACCTTGATGGTGAACGGGACTTTCGCATCGGAGTGCCGCACGAGAGTTTGACCGATACGGTTCACGTACTCCGTGATTACGGGATCACTGATCAGCTTGGCCTGGTGTTCCACTTGCTGCGCCAGTTCCCGTCCTAGCGCCTCTTCTTTCTCGATTGAATAGAAGTTGAGCTTCTTCCCAACTCCGCGATCGCCGATGCGAGTGATGTCGTATTTGGCTTCCTTTGCGTTTACGCTGGTTTTTGCTGTCTCGAACTTGGCCGGCGATTCAGATGCCAGCCGCTGCGCCGTATCGATCTGGGCATCGTGAGCCGGCGTTGGGCGAATCTCATCGTTGGATGAACTCTGATGTAAATCCGAATTGAACGGATCCGGTTGCAGAGTGTATTTGGTCTTCGCGAGCGGCTTCTCTACGTTCCGATTCGGGGCGCCGGAATCAACCTTGATGTCTGGTGGCGCAGCTTGGTTGAGCAACCAGGGCGTAGCAAACGGATTAAAAATGCGAAGCTGCTGATCCGGAGGGTTATCGGTTGGAAGGTCAGAAGATATTTGCGCGAATCCTGAGCTGAAGAAAAGCAGGCATATCAGCCCATGCGGAACGCAGCGCTGGCACAGAGTGCCCCATGATTCTGTCTTCCCTTGGACTCGGCCCATAGCTACACACCTGCAGCGCTTTCCTGCCCTATGATTCGTACTCTGTGGGATACAAGGTGTGATGCTGCTGTTGCCTGACCAGCGAAATCCAGTGTTGCAGCACAGACGTGAGCCACGGAAACCTACGCCCCGGCGGATCAGGCGACGCTGCCAGTCAAGGTTCGGTCGTATATCCACAACAAGAACGCCGTTAAAATGCCCACGCCGATGACAGCCCACCAAATGCCTTGCGGTTGATGGGTAATTTCGCCGAAATGATGAATGAGTTTTCCGCCAAATACGCCGGCAACGAGCGAGCCAATGC
>QIBC01000192.1 GCA_003225215.1 Acidobacteriota bacterium | reverse complement strand
ATTTTCGTGTAGCGCAGTGGTCTTACGGTACCGAGTTTACTTTACCCTGATCCATGATGGCCGCCTACAGGGCGGCTCGTTCCACACCTCCTAAGAGCCATCTAAGAGCCATCTAAGAGCCACATTATCAATGACTTCCCGTTTTGGTAATCGAGACCGCATTGTGAGCACTTTCGAACTCTTTTGATTTTATAAGTGGCTTAGTTGCAATTACTTACAGAGAGGTTCGTCGGCCTCGAAAGCGGCCATACCTGAAAGGGTATCGGGGGTTCGAATCCCTCCCTCTCCGCCAGTCCTGAATTGGGCCTACCGCAAATCCTCATAAAAAGTGTGCCGGCAGGTTTGCCTCTGCCCGCTTGGAAGGCGGCTTCGTTGAGTCTCAGAAGAGGAAACCGATTTACGATGACTTCTAAGCTGCTCTTTTTCGTTTTGACCGTGATGATTCCCGCGCTCTTGCTTCTTGCGCTGCGTCCATCATCTGGTTGGGCTTGATCTTCTTTTCGAAACCCTCCATCTTTTTCAGAGCTGCCTTCTCCTCTTTCAGGTTCTGATTAAGAAGTTGCGCGATCTTTGTGTGTTTCATCTCCCTGGCCATATCAATCAGGGACTCATACTCACAGATCTCATAAGTCTCAGTTTTGATAGCTGCACCTACATGGAACACATCGAGAATGTCCTCCGCTGGATCTTCTTCCATGAAGTTCTTTTTCTCCTCGATGATTCCCTTGATGCCGGCGCACTCTGATTCCTCTGCCTCCTCGCCGAGCAATTGAAAGCATTTTTCCAGGCGCTCAGCCTGACCTTCAGTCTCATTCCGATGACTGGCGAATGCTTTTTTGAGTTGGGGATTGGTGGAATCGTTCTCGAGTTCCGCCAGCGCATTGACGAGCTGACGCTCCGCATCAAGTATGTCGGACATGCCGTGCACAAATAATTCATGACCTGTCTTCATGCGTATCCTCCTATTGCGGGATTCTGATGCCTGGTGTGCAACTTATGCGGCTTTGAGCACCCGTTTCAGGCATTGATTTGCGGCCGCAGGCCCCTTGCGGGCCAGCACCTTAAATTTCTTGCCCTCATTCTCGTTGTAATTCACAAAGAACTTCTCGACCTCTTGCAACAGCGACTCGTTGACATCTTTGACAGATTTGATGTTCGAATGAGTGTGGCTGGCATTGCACACCGCAATCAAACGATCGTTGCGTTGCGTGTGGCCATTTTCCGATTGTTCCGCTTCAATGACTCCTACCAGCCGCGCTTCCACCATGCAGCCGGGAAAAGCCGGCTGGTCCATCAGGATGAGCACATCTAATGGATCGCCATCCTCCGCTTTCGTGGAAGGAATGAATCCAAAGTCGTGAGGAAAGACCATACCTTCGGGAAGAACCTTTTTGAGTTTGAAGGTCCGCTGCTTCGGATCGAAAGCGTACTTATTCCTGCTGCCCTTTGGCGTCTCGATTACGACCTGGATCTGTCCGTCGTCATCGATTGCAGATAGATGCGCAGGATTCGCGAGTCCCTTCTTCCTTTTGGCCATCTACGTTCTCGAATCCTCTCCAATCAGTAATCGTTCTAAGCACTGCCCCTTGAACTTAGACGTGCACTAAGGGGAGCCTGCCTGCCACCGGGAAGGAACATCTGCAAATCATCCTGGCTGTACTGTTGTTCGTAGCCGCATTCTGGACATTCGAGCGAAGTTAAATGTAGGCCACGATTGAACAAGTCAACGATGGCGCGAGACACAAGCGGATCTGAAAGTCGAAGCCGGAAGTTACAGGCTGGACATACAAATCCGCAAAAGTCCATGGTTTCTTTCGTCCGCTTGAATCGGCGTTTCATGGCAGGGATTTGAATTACCGGGGAGTAACAATAATGTTTGACGCTACTTTTCAGAATGGCGCTAGCGAAAAGATGCGCCAGCACGCGGTCGAGATAACGTCGACCGGTCGAAATGAAACGCGAGCAGCTCACCCTTTAGCGATCAGACGTCGTCGATTGGGCTGGAGGAAGTCACGCGAGCAGAGCCTGCGCCCTGCTGGTTTGTCGGGAGTGTCTAAGTCCCAGTAGATTGCTCCGCCTTTTTAGAGAATCTCTCATGTTGAAATTAGCGTTTGGATGTCCTTCCAACCGTCGCTTAACAGCGCATTGTATTGCGTCCCTGAAAGCAGCTCACATTCAACAACTCGGGATCTCTGCAGCCAATTGTCGAAAAAGTGAGTTGGAATCCCTTCCCCTGAGGCTTCATGGAACGGAGTACGAGCTCCGCAGGCGAGAACGAGTGACGCGAACCGAAGTTTCCAGCATTCTGGGGTTTCGCCACGCTGCAATGCTCTCGTTGAAGATCGATTAACTGAGATGGTCTGGTCGATTTCGACTACAAGGCGAACCCCTCCCAGGTGGGACTTGCAATTTCGTGGCGCGTCTCGTGTTATCGAAGCAGATCCTCTAACTCGATCGACTGATCGGTCTTGTCGTCGCGGTACTTAACAATTACAGGCGTATAGAGCGCCAGTCCCCATTCCTGTCCCTTACCGCGCGCGACCGCGCGTGAGCCGGGAACGACCACTGCTCCTTCAGGAATCTCCAACGGTTGGGATGGAGTCGAGCGAAGAACGGCGCCATTCACGAGGTCGTAAACGGGAGTCGATCGCGTGAGAATCGTTCCGGCGCCCAGAACCGCCCGCCTGCGAACCAGGGTTCCTTCATAGATTCCGCAATTGCCGCCGACGAGGACGTCGTCCTCGATAATGACCGGCGAGGCATTGACCGGCTCAAGCACACCGCCTATCTGCGCGGCTGCGCTCAAATGCACCCGTTTACCAATCTGCGCGCACGAGCCAACCAGGGCGTGAGAATCAACCATCGTGCACTCATCGACGTAGGCTCCCGCATTGATGAACATCGGCGGCATACAAATGACCGACGGCGCCACGTAGGCCCCGCAGCGGACCGAAGATCCTCCGGGAACAACGCGTACGCGGTCTGCAGCTTCGAACTTACGCGGAGGATAGGTGACTTTGTCGACGAATGAAAGCGCGCCCGCCTGCCACTCGTGTAGAGTGCCGATGCGAAAACCCACGAGAATGCCTTGCTTCACCCACGTATTTACATGCCACTTTCCGTCTCTCTTCTCGGCTGCGCGAATCTCGCCGTGGCTGAGGGCTTCGCGAAATCGTTCGAAGGTTGCATGCGCCAGCGGAACTTCGTGAGCATGCGGTCCGGCTTCAAACAGCCGCTCGATATCTTTCTGCATGTTTGCAGTCGAGGGTGAGCTATGGGACATTTGCAGTGGAGTATAAACGCGAGGTGCGACTTGGCCGCTTTGTTGAGAGCTTTTTACTCCGCTTCCCGTGAAGCTGTGCCCCTTCAAGTGAGTTAGACAAGCCATCAGAAAAGAACATGAGCTCTCCGGAACTAACGCCAATTCTAGGCCGTACGCTAGTTATCGTTGCGCACCCTGATGATGAAACCATCACGTGCGGTGGTCTCTTGCAGCGAATGCAAGATCCGTGTGTGGTGTTCGCAACAGATGGCGCGCCTGAGGATTCCTATTTCTGGCGGCGCTTTGGCTCCCGTGAACGATACGCCGAAGTTCGTGAACAGGAGGCACATCGAGCGTTAAGCGCTGTCGGGGTACATCAGCTCGAGTTTCTTTCAAAGAAGTCGGACGTCCCTCTCATTGATCAGCTTCTTTATCGTGCTCTACCGACGGCGTTCGCGGCGCTCTCGCGAATTGTGGAGCGGCACCGGCCGCAGTGTCTGCTGACGCTTGCTTATGAGGGTGGACACCCAGACCACGACTCAGTCAGCTTTCTAAGTGCGCAGCTGGGACGTACTTTTCGACTGCCAGTGTGGGAGGCTCCTCTGTATCATCGCAACTCCGATGGCGGGGGTGTGTATCAGCGATTTGTCGATGAGGACGAAGAGATTATCGAATACGCGGTGACGGGCGCGGAGCTCAAGGCAAAGCAGCGCATGCTTAGTTGTTACAAATCGCAGTTCGATTCGCTTCCCTCGTTCAATATCGAGCTTGAACGTTTCCGTCCGCAGGCGAGCTACACATATTCGCGTCGTCCACATATGGGAAAAGTGAACTACGAACTATGGCAGTGGCCGATGACTCCCGAGGAAGTTAGTGCCGCCTTCGCTTCTTTTTCTTCAACACAGGCAGCCTCCCAAACATGAACCCGAAGACGACTGCGTCAGGAAGGTCGCTGCGCATCCTGTACGTCGCATATCCGTTGCTGCCCGTTTCTGAGCACAGCGCCGGAGGCGCCGAGCAAGTGCTGTGGACCTTGGAGCGCGAGATGCATTCACGTGGATTCGAAACTACAGTAGCGGCGTGTGTTGGTTCGCAAGTCGCGGGAGCGTTGTTTGAAACCGGCGATCAGGCCGAATTAGTCGATCAGTTCGAGGCGCGCTCAAAGCAGCAGACACGAATGGTCGTCGAGTGGTTGAGTTCTGGGGCAGACGCGCAATTCGATCTCCTGCACGACATGAGCGGCGCATTCTGGCAGCACTCCAGGGACATTACATTGCCCATCTTGGCTACGTTGCATCTTCCTCGTTCGTTGTACAAACGGATCAATTTTTCAGACGTTCCCCGGAATGTTGTCTTCAATTGTGTGTCACAGACACAGACAGCGGAGTTTGAGGATATCGCTGCACGTGTAATCGGTGTCATTCCCAACGGCGTCGCATTGGACCGCCTTCCAGCACAAGCCGTGGGGGAGGAGCAATGCGAGTATCTGCTTTGGCTGGGCCGCATCTGCGAAGAAAAGGGAACCCATACCGCCCTCGACGTTGCTTACGCGGCAGGAAAGAAGCTGATCATCGCTGGAGTCGTCTATCCATTTCTGTATCACCAGAAATATTTCGCGCGAGAAGTTATTCCACGCTTGAAGCGCGCCGGCAGCATGGCGAAATACATCGAGTGCCCAACGTTCGCAGAGAAGATCGACTTGATCCGAAATGCCAAAGCGCTGCTAATTACCAGTCACATCAGCGAGACCAGTTCCATCGTCGCGATGGAGGCGGCAGTGTGCGGTACGCCAGTCGTCGCGCTTCGGCAGGGCGCACTAGCTGAAGTGATCGCGGATGGGATTACTGGAGTCCTCGCGCAGGATACGAATGAGATGGTAGCTGCGATCTCGCGGATCGGGGAGATCTCCGGCGAGGAATGCCGGCGTTACGCCGAAAAGCATTATTCAGCGAGAGGCATGGCAGACAAATATGGACAGCTGTATCGGCTGGTACTGAAAGTAGTCACTGAAGGAACACCAACCGCTCGAAACTAGCGCGCCGCAACCCTGTCTACCAGCAGGCCGACGTCGGCGGCCAGGTGCTCGAGCTTCCTACGCGTTTCAGGCTTCACCTGCACCATCGGCAGGCGGTAATTTTCATCGATGCGTCCCATCATCGCGAGCACACACTTGACCGGCATTGGATTCGACTCGAGGAACAGCGCTTGCATCAGTGGCAGATATTTGCGATGGAGCTTGCGGGCGCCGATCCAATCGCCATCGAGTGCGGCTTGCGTCATTTTTGAAAGTTCGCTGGGAATAACGTTCGATGCAACAGAGATGATGCCCTGTCCACCAAGAGAGATCACTGGCAGTGTGACGGCGTCGTCTCCGGAAAGCACGATGAAATTATCGGGAACAATGTTCAGTACTTCGGCGATCTGAGTCATGCTGCCGCTGGCTTCCTTTACGGCGATGATGTTCGCAATTCTTGACAGTCGAGCCAGAGTTGCAGGCTCTAGGTTCGCCGCCGTCCTGCCAGGGACGTTGTAGAGCACCAGCGGCTTATCTACAGATTCGGCGATTGCCTTGAAGTGCTGATACTGGCCCTCTTGTGTTGGCTTGTTGTAATAAGGCGAAGCGGTAAGAATCGCGTCTACGCCTCGTCGCGAAGCTACGGTCTGTGCTCGTTCGATTGCTTCAGCGGTCGCATTTGACGTCGCGCCCGCTACTATTGGCACACGCCGATTAGCTACTTCAATAGTGATATCGATCACGCGCAGCCACTCTTCGCGACTGAGGGTTGGAGTTTCTCCCGTGGTTCCACAGGGCACCAGGAAGTGCACGCCAGAGCTGATCTGCCATTCGATCAGCGAGCGCAAAGCGGGTTCGTCGATGACGCCGTCTCTGCGAAAGGGCGTCACCATAGCGGTGCCACAACCGCGAAGTTTCATGTCCACAGGATAACGCGAACGGCTTTGGGGTTCGCTAGGAATTGCTCATTTGCTGCCTGGAAGTGTCGAGGTAGCTTCAGCCTTCAACCGTTTGCGCTCCTGGCGGCTCCATTGATAGAGAGATTCGATGTCGGCGTCGCCTAGCTTCGCTTCTGGATGCAGAAGGAGATACTTAGGAAGGGGCATTTTTCTGTTCCGGACCATTGGCCCAATCCGGGACAGGATATCTTCGCGTTCATCGATGCTGTAGTGGTCCCAGTTCGACATGTTCCAATGGCTTCGTCCATCCTGCACGTCTTTCTCGATCAACCAGGAAATTGGCGCCACGCGACTGTACAGCGGCCATGCCGTTTGCTCAGAGTGGCAGTTCTGGCACGCGCGCTGCATCACGTCCAGTACTGGATGCTCAATTTGAGCTGACAGCATCAGTTCCTTACTGGGATTGGCAACTCTTGCGTTGCCGAACGGATGAACAAACGTCAACACGAAGAGAAGAAAAAGGAATGCCACGGCGAAAGTGCCGAGACGTGGGGCGCTCCAGCGCCGTTTTATTGTTGGGTCAGTACTCACTCTTTACCGCCTCGGAGGTTCCGGAATCGCGTTGCTCGCTACTTGCCGGATAGTTGTTTGAGATATGCGATTATGTCCGCCCGCTCATCTGCTTTTTCCAGGTGAAAGTCCATATCGACATCGGGAATGAATTTATCCGGATCGGTCAGCCATTTGTCGAGACTGACGTTGTCCCAGGTAATCCCCGACTTTCCGAGCGAATCTGAATATTTGAAAGTGGCGACGGTGCCCGCTTTTCTGCCGTAGACGCTGCGGAGACGCGGGCCTTCCTTGTCGTTGTCGAGCGAATGGCAGCCGCCGCAGCGCTTGTCGAACAGCTGATGGCCGCGCGATGCATCCGCTTCCTGCGTGACTACTGCTGATGAGGAGGGCAGGAAGAGGATCACGCCTAGCGCGTACACGCCCAGGGGAATGCAGATCAGGCGCGTGGGTGCCAGTCTGGATAATCGAATGCGAAAAGAGTTCAAGGTGATGTTCATTTCTAGAGCCTTAGCCGATCAGCAGATCTCTGTGCAGCAGACTCGCGGACGGGCGCGACTCTTGGGAATCAGCAGCGGTTGCAAGCGGTGAATCCACGATTGCCAAGCTGTGGTTTTGCTGTACGTAGTGCACATCTGCCAGACCAAGCACGCTGCGCAATCGTTCCGCCGGGACCTTCATCGGTCCTGGCGCAGGCGCAGCGCCCGGTGCAGGCTGGGGGAAGGCTGTGGACATTGCGGTGTGGAATGTGGCGTTTCCTTCGACCTTCTGCATTACCTGATGAATATGGCCGTTGAGCACAGTGACCGAACCGAAACGCTTCAAATGCGCGAACGCCTGCTCGCTGTCCTTCGTTCCCCAGCCCCAGTCGGGATAGACACTCCAAAGAGGAATGTGTGCGAAAACCACTACAGGAGTGCTTGCGGAGACTCCACTCAAGTCATCCTTCAACCAGGCGATCTGCTCCTCGCCAAGCTGGCCCATGCCTTCGAGCTGAATCACGTTGACCAGTCCAACGA
>QIBC01000025.1 GCA_003225215.1 Acidobacteriota bacterium | reverse complement strand
GCCCGCATCAAGATGCCGCGAGGAAAAGGAATCTGGCCGGCTTTCTGGATGTTGGGTGACGATATCACCAGCGCGCATTGGCCCACGTGTGGAGAGATCGATATCGTCGAGAACCTCGGCAGCGAACCCTCAATTGCGCACGGAACAATTCACGGCCCTGGATATTCAGGGGACCACGGTATTGGCTCTCCCTTCACGCTTTCAAGCAATCAGCGCTTCAGCGACAGCTTCCATGTCTTCGCGGTGGAGTGGGAGCCGCAAGAGATCCGCTTCTATGTTGACAACAACCTCTACGCTACACGTCGGCCCTCCGATCTTCCGCAGGGCGCAAAGTGGGTGTATGACCATCCATTCTTCATCCTGCTGAACCTCGCAATTGGCGGAAACTGGCCGGGCAATCCTGACGAGACGACGGAATTTCCGCAGAAGATGTTGGTGGACTATGTGCGCGTTTATCGACGGAAGTGAGCGTCTGTAATATATCGAGGGAGATCAAGGCAGAGATGAAATTCCGCAAGCTGGGTCGTACGGGATTCGAAGTCAGTGAAATCGGACACGGGCTTTGGGGAATGAGTGGCTGGAGTGGCTCGGAAGATCAACAGTCACTGCAGTCGCTTGAATTGTCCGTCGGCCTCGGCTGCAACTTCTTCGATACAGCCTGGGCCTATGGCCAGGGGCATAGCGATGAATTGATTGGCCAGATCGCGAAGCAGAATCACAGTAAACGCCTGTATGTAGCCTCGAAAGTCCCGCCCAAGAATCGCAAATGGCCGGCCTCACCCGACTACAAATATGCCGACGTCTTTCCGCGGAATCACGTCATACGGTACGCAGAGAAAATCCGCCGCGCACTCGGAGTCGAGCGCATCGATCTGCTTCAGTTCCACGTCTGGGACGACAGTTGGACCGACCAACCGGAGTTCCGCTCTACTGTGGAAGAGCTCAAGGACAAACGGCTCATCGAAACATTTGGACTCAGTCTGAATCGCTGGCAACCGGAGAACGGCCTTAAGGCGCTGCGCACTGGACTCGTAGATTCCGTGCAGGTGATCTACAACATCTTCGATCAGGCGCCCGAAGACGAACTGTTCCCTGCCTGCCGCGAACTGAACATCGGCGTAATCGCCCGCGTCCCGCTCGACGAAGGCAGTCTCGGCGGCAAGCTCACCCTGGACACACGGTTCCCCTCAGACGATTGGCGGGCAAACTATTTCGGTCCCGACAATCTGCCGCCGACAATTGAGCGGGTAGAGAAGCTTAAGCAAATTCTTCCCGCTGGAATGGCGCTTCCCGAAATGGCATTTCGCTTCATCCTTTCGAATGCAGACGTGAGCACCACGATTCCGGGAATGCGCAGGCCCGACCACGTTAAGCAAAACCTTGCGTACAGCGACAAAGGCCCACTGCCGGCGGATTTGCTGCAGGAGCTCCGAAAACATCGTTGGGACCGCCGGCCGCGGACTTGGGCCGCATAGCCAGGGTGGACTATTGCTGTCCTCAGCTGTGCCACCAGGCTAAAACAGCATCTTTAACTTAGGCACACGCAGCAGTTTCCGCCCATCAAAGACCAGCTCTGCGTGCTTGCAGGGCTAACCTTCGCTAGAATTTGAGAGTCGATTCGTCATGAACTCAGGCGCCCTGAAGACGATTACACGCACAATGGCGACACTCTTGCTGACACTTTGCGGCAGCTCGAGCGCCTGTGCACAGCCCGCTAAGGCACAGCACGCGCATCTTTCGCTCATCTCCGAGCAGACATCAGCAGCGTCCGGCACTGCGCAATGGATGGGATTGCGGTTCCAACTTGATCCGGGCTGGCACATTTATTGGTCCAATCCAGGCGATTCCGGAGAGCCTCCGAAGGTCGCATGGCATCTACCGGGCGGCTTTCAAGCAGGTGATCTGCAGTTTCCTGCTCCCCATCGAATCGCAGACCACGGGCTTACCGATTATGGCTACGAGGGCGATGTGATCTTGCTATCGAAGCTCACCGTACCGGCTGGAGCCACGTCTAACAAAGGCGAGATCGGGGCGGCAGAGATCGGGGCGGATGTGAGATATCTCGTCTGTCGCGAAGTATGCGTCCCTGGGAAGGATCACGTTTCGTTGAGCTTGGCTACGGGACAAAATGAGAAGTTATCGCCCCGTGCTGAGCTCATTCGCGGCGCTCAAGCACGTTTGCCGCAGCCGTTGCCGTCTCACGTCTACATATCGGCGACCGTTCGGCCTGAGCAAATGCTCATTACCGTTTCGGGAACAACTACCGGCATGGGACAGATCATAGACTTTATTCCCAGTGATGCCCAAGTGATTGAGAATTCCGTCAGGCCGTTGATTTTTGTTGATGGAGCCGTGTCGCACATTCGCGTGAAGAAATCGGAGCAGCTCGACCATTCTCCCGCGAGACTGCGGGGGCTGCTGATTACCTCAACCAAGGCCTACAATGTGGACGTACCGGTGACTCCGGCAAAGAAAACTTCTCAGAACGCCTCCGTTCCTAAGCACAGCTAAGGAGTGAACCTATGAAGCAAATTCGCACTTCAGTCTTCGTCGTTCTGGCTCTGTTCGCCATTACCGCACTGGCAGTCAAGGTTGGTGACCAGGCGCCCGACTTTACCGGCGCCGACAGTCACGGCCAAACGCACAAACTCTCCGATTACAAAGGCAAGTTTGTTGTCCTGGAATGGCACAACAACGGATGTCCTTTCACGAAGAAGCATTACGAGAGCGGCAACATGCAGCGTCTGCAGAAGGAGTGGACCGACAAAGGCGTCGTCTGGTTTACGGTAATTTCGTCGGCTCCAGGCGCCCAGGGATACGTCACCGCGGATCAGGAGAACGAATACATGCAAAAGATGCACGCCGCTCCGACTGCTGCCTTGCTTGATCCAAAAGGGGAAATTGGACATCTTTACGGCGCGAAGACCACTCCGCACATGTTCATCATCAATCCTCAAGGCCAGCTGATTTACAACGGCGCGATCGATGACAAATCGACCAGCGATCCTGCCGATATCACCGGAGCTAAAAACTACGTCTCCGAAGCGTTGCAGGAGGCAAAAGCGGGACAGCCTGTCGCCGTGGCGACTACTCGTCCGTATGGCTGCTCTGTGAAATACGCGGATTAGCTCCGATCCGATTTGGAAAATTGGCGGGATGCTGCCTTGGCGGATCCCGCATTTCTTTTGTTTTCAGAATCTTCAACCTGATTACCAACGCTCCAAACAGGCGATTACCCACGTACATTGACCCACCGTCACTATGGCCCTACTCTTAGCGGCATAGAACAGCGAAGGCTGCGTCCGCGCGATGGCAAATTGATGTGACAAAATCAAATTCGAGCGGACGAGAGTGAAGTTATGAACAAGGGACTACAAATCCTCGCGTTGACGGTCGCACTCGGTATCGCCGCAATGGCGGAATCGGCAGAGCGTCAACCGGTAAAACAGAGCTTGCCGGAATATCCTGCCATTCTGAGGAAGCTGAAGATCGGCGGAACGGTTAAGTTGAACGCTCTCGTCGCCGCAGATGGCACGGTGAAGACAACAACGATCGACGGAGGCAATCCGGTGCTGGCCGAAGTCGCCTGCAACGCCGTCAAGAAGTGGAAATACTCAGCTTCCTCGCAAGCGACGAATGTGCCCGTCGAGATGACCTTCGACTCAAAATCGGCTTCGGTGTCGGTAAAGTAAGGCGCCAGCCAGTTCCCATTTCGGGACCTAGTTCCGCTTCCAGCAGGACGCAGTCATCGAGAACCGCAGAGCGCAATGCGCCTTTACGAGTCTTGCCCCACACTTGACATCCACCCTGCCCAAAGCGTAATCAGAATAAGCAGTTTGCTTCTGGTGCTTTTGTTCCAAGCTCAATAGGGAAGCCGGTGAGAATCCGGCACGGCCGCGCCACTGTGATCGCGGAGGGCTAGCCAACATGCCACTGACCTCAGGGTTGGGAAGGCGGCTAGTCCGGCGAAGCGAGAGTCAGGAGACCTGCCAGAAGCCGGAAGAGTGAACCTTCGCAGGAAGGTGAACAACGAAAACCGGCTCCCGGGGGCGTCTTTCCTGATGCTCCTGTGAATTTGTCTTCAAGTTCTCTCCTTCGAAGCTCCTCTTCCTACAATTCATCACTCCCCGTCGCGGGACAGGAGGAGCAATGCCAAGGCTTTCCCTCGCTCATTGGGCGATTTGTGTCTTCGTCTTCGTCGCGTCGCTTGCGGCGCAAGTTTCAAACGGCATTTCGGGACAGGTGGTCGATCCAGATCACGCGACAATTCCTCGGGCCACTGTGCGTCTCTTGTCGGCTGATGGAGCCGAGGTCGCCCGAGTCTTTACTGACCAGCAAGGGCGCTTTTCTTTTTCACAACGCTGCCAGGGAAGCTGCATGGTTGAAGTCCAACTCACCGGATTCCAGAAACGACAACTGCACACTCCTCTCGACACTCAGGAGATCGAACTCGCTGTCGCACCCGTACAGGAACAGATCGTTGTTACGGCCAATCGCACCGGCACACCTGAGATCCAACTCGGCAGTAGCAGCACGACTATCACGCATAACGAAATCCTTGAGCGACAACCGCTACTGCTGAGCGAGCTGTTGCAGTCGGTCCCGGGAGCAACCATCAACCGCAGCGGGGCGTATGGAGCCACAACCTCGCTCTTCCTGCGCGGAGGCGAAAGCAACTACACCAAGGTCCTGCTCGATGGGATACCGCTGAATGAGCCCGGCGGCTTCTTCAACTTCAATGACTTTGCTGCGGCAGGAATTGATCGCGTTGAAATCGTGCGCGGACCACAATCGGCCTTGTTTGGCTCCGATGCTATGACCGGTGTGGTGCAAGTCTTTAGCGAGCACAGCTCGCCGGAAGAGCGGCGTCCGCAAGTGGAGCTCAATTTTGAGGCCGGCAAGTACAACACGCTGCAGGGCGGAATCGATCTCAAAGGCGCATTTCGCGGCGTTGACTACTCGGGCTTCTATTCGCGGCTCAATACCGACAATCAGGGCGGCAATGACGACTTCCGCAATTCCACTGGCGGCCTGAACGTTGGTTTCCTTTTGGGACAGAACTCAAGGCTGCGATGGATTGTGCGGGGAAACTCCTCACACACCGGCACTCCGGGCCAGACAGCATTTGGCCGGCCGGATTCCGACGCCTTTTTCCGTCGCGCGGACGGATACAGCGGAATTAGCTTTTCCAATCAGACGGCGCGTACTTGGGATCAACGGTTGACGTATACTTTCGAACGCTCGCGCCAGGTATCAAGCGACATTTTTCTGGATCCACCATTCACACCAACCTTCGATGGCAATAGCGCTCCGTTTGAGTTCTTCGATTTCCCCACGGACTTCCTGAATGACACCCGGCGGCATCACGTTGGCTATCAGAGCAATGTGAGTCTGGGAGCTGGCGACCGGCAGTGGGGACAGCACATCTTCACCTTCGCCTTCGATTGGGAGCGTGAATCCGGCTTTCTGTTCGACAGGCTCGGAGGAGGGATCCCAAATCGGGCTCGTCGCGATAACTTCGACGGCACTTTTCAGTATCAAGCTGCGCTTGGGCGTCTCTTTCTGTCCAACGGCCTGCGCGTGGAAGACAACGGTAGCTTCGGGCTCACGGTGGTCCCGCGCAGCTCCGCCGCATTCCTGTTGCGACAAGGCGTCGGAACAATCGGCGCGACAAAGCTGAAATTCAATTTTGGCCTGGGGATCAAGGAGCCGAGTTTTACTCAATCGTTTAGTCAGGACCCATCGTTCCTCGGAAATCCTAATCTACGGGCCGAGAGGTCGAGGGCGTTTGAATTTGGGATCGAACAGCGGCTGTTAGCTGACCGCGCAAAGATAGAGGTGAACTGGTTCGATAACGGCTTTCGTGACCTGATTGCCTTCCACACGCTGACCTTTGTTCCCTTTACGGGAACATTTCTGAATATCAATGCTACTCATGCGCGAGGTGTAGAGTTTATTGCTCAGGCAGCGCCCGTAAGCCGGGTCCACCTCACAGCCGAATATACCTACTTGAGAACAAGGGTGGAGAAGAGCTCTACGCCAACGGATCCGATTTTTGGCGTGGGGAAGCCTCTGCTGCGCCGTCCCAAGCACTCGGCCACGTTCTCGGTAGCGTGGGACTGGCGCAAGGCGATGTTGAGTTCCAATCTGGTATACGTTGGCCGTCGAGCAGACAGTGACTTTGAGGCGCTGTTCCCGCCTTTGACCAGTAACTCTCCATATACAAACTGGAATCTGGCAGGTTCCTATCCAGTCTGGAAACGGCTTTCGGTCGTCGGCTCTATCGAGAACCTGCTCGACCGAACCTACATGGAGTCTCTGGGATTTCCAGCTCTGCGAATCGCATATCGCGCCGGAGTGCGCGTGCACTTCTGAAATGTAGGAGGAGATTGCAATGGCGTACTGGCTAATCGTACTGGCGGTATTATTTCGCTTCGTGCCGCACATTCACAACTTCTCTCCAGTGTACGGTGCCCTCCTATTCGGAGGCGCTCATCTGAACAAGCGAGACGCAATCTGGTTTCCGGTCGTTCTTCTCGGGCTGAGCGACATAATCCTCACGAACCTGATTTACCGTTTGAACATTGGCTGGTTGGAACTCGTGCAAATGGCAGCCTTCGCTTCCATTGCGTTGATTGGCGAGCTACTGCGCAATCGAACAAGCTGGGGGCTGCTGCTGGGAGCATGCGTAGCATCTGCTCTTTCGTTTTATCTAATCAGTAACTTCGGCGTGTGGCTGGGATGGAATTCGTATCCTCACACCTGGCAAGGCCTCGTGCAATGCTACATTGCGGCGATTCCCTGGTACCGTCAGACGCTGATCGGCACCTGTGTGTATTCCGGTCTGTTCTTTGGCTGCTACGAGATATACGCGGCGCGCCAGCGAGCATTACAGCGATCCAGCTGAAGCCGCATGGTAGAGACGCAGCATGCTGCGTCTCTACCACGTCGCGGGTTCATTGCTTCCTGAATAATGAACGAATGCTGGAGCGCAGGTACCGTTATGCGGCCGATCTCTTTTTGTTAGGTTTTTTCTTTCCGTTCAGAGTGTCCGCCAATTCGACCCAGCGCTGAACAAACGCTTCATCGTTCGTGCGCTGAGAATTCTGCTTCTCGGGCTTGAGCATGCCGGAGAATGAGAGCACAGACGGAAGTTCACGGTCTCGCTTTGTGGGAGAGGGAAACGGACGCCAGATTACGACTTTATTTTTTGCGTGGGCCACGACTTCGATTTCATGGATGCAGGGGTGCGCTGCAGAGTTGGTCGGAGTTGTTGAACATCGGATCGGTCGAGCCAAGAGGGTTATTGCGCAGAGTCGCAAGCATTACGCTGATGGGCGCTGGGGCACCAGACGCTCGATGATCGCTATCAGATCTTCGTTGGATTGACCGGCACGAATGTGGGCATCGGCTGCAGGGAGTTCCGGAGCGGCAGCGTGCTGTTCCACAATTTTTGCGCTTCCGCAATGATCGTTGAGCAATTCGCGGACGCGCAGTTTCTCTTTCCCAGGAAGCGTTTGGCCAATGAGGATTACGTCGAACCGAATGCCAGAGCAGGCGGCAAGTACCTGGCGCACATCTTTGGCAACGCTAACTGTGTGTCCCGCGCGCTCCAGCGCTGACTGCTTAGGCTGCATTAATGTGTCATCGGTTCCGATGCACAGAATATCTGCCATGGCCTAACTTGTATGCTCCTCTGTATGAAATACGACCCGGAAAATGCAGCTTGTTTCCGCCTTTTACCCCTTGCGTCCCGCGCGGATGCGGGTGAGCACACGAAGAGGCTTTGAGTTGAGATGAACGGTTGAGCAGCTCTGGTTGTCACGAATTGTGCAGATTCCTGTGGAAAACGTGCTCGTGACTGTATCTGTTTAAAGTTGAAGGGCCTGTTCAGGACAATCAGCCCGCTTGAGAGGCTTCGTCCAGCACCGGTAATTGGTAAAGCTGAATGTGAAAAGGGCGCGAGGCAGTTGCCTTGTCTAACCGGCGCCGCAATCGAAAGAAAACTGGGGATTCGCAACCGGCACACCGGGGAAACTGCTGTCCCTCAATAAGCGTGACCTCACGGGGAAGACGATGCTCGGAGTGGCGGACAGCATAGATTCCGCTTCTGGGGACCAAAGCACCGGTCTTCCACACGCCGGTCTCAATAGAAATTACATTTCTTGCCATGACGCAACTCGGGCCCCTGTGTCAGGAGCCTGGCCTTCCGGAGTACACCTCCGGTGTTGAGACGAGTGCGCAGCTTGTGAGATGTCACTGATAATGACATCGTTGCCGTGTCCTAGAGGCATTTTTTCCGGCCAACGGGAATAATTTGCTGCATTGCGCGGCTCGCATTTTCCTGTGTATTGAAAGCAAAAGACTTGTCTTGGTATCGCGGTTGCACCTTTCGCAAGGGTTGGCAAGGTCATCGAAGGAGGATTCCATGAAGAAAGTGCGGATAACCGTGCTGTACCGGGAAAACTGCGGTGGCATCCTACGCAATCTTGCCTCGGGCCTGCGACGACGCGTTCGTACATTGGCGGAGCTAGACCTGTATGATGATTTGCGAGAACGCATTTTCCGAGAGGACACGCCAATCGTTACAGAGCAAAAAGAAGATTTAGCCGCGTAAGCTTTTTCATAACGCATTAGGTTGCCAACCCGTTGGCGTCCTCAACCCGTCCAGACCAAATGTCTGGGCGGGTTTTTACTTTTCTGTTGACCTGTGCACGATTTCGTCGTGCCAAGGAATGAGAGTTCGACCTGAAGCCTTCAAAAAGGGAACCTACAACAGGCGTGAGATATATGAACATCCGATGGAAACCACGATGAGACTGGATGAGATCTCGCCCTCTAAGTCCCTTGGAAGATGAGATTCCTGAGAATTAGGCTCTGGGACGAAATGGGGCCACTGCGCTCAAACTATTCCCCACAACAGAGACCGCAGCGTGGATCGTCTTTGGGACTGAGATCCTGTCCGCAAATGTGTTTGAGAAAAGCAGACTTCGCCTGAAGTTGGTAGCAGAACGGGACAGCCCAGGAAACGTGACAGTCAGGAAACAGCATTGCCCACGAACATGCGGCGCAGCGGTAGCCATGCACAAATCCAAGCGGACACAGCACCGGACTCCAGGTGCGAACAGGTGACAAGGCCGGATGTGTGGCGTGCAAGGCCATTGCTCATCATTCTAAATCCAGAATCAACATCAGGTCGGCGAAGTAAGACTGCGCCGACGATCCCCCAAAACGAGACTATCCCGGAAGTGACACAGACCATAGGAGAGGAGTACATTTATACCGTCCAAGCTCTACGCCCGCTGCCGCCGACAGAACATCTGCTTCGAGAGCCGCTCCCGCCTGGGTTTGGTTGTTGTAATACGGCCCCAATGCAAGTCACATTCCCGAAAGGACGGACGCGCGCGTGAATATCTACGTCGGAAACCTCCCCTTTAGTGCCAGTGAGGACGATTTAAGACAGGCTTTTGGAAAGTACGGAACAGTTGGTGAAGTGAATCTGATCCGCGATCAGTTCAGCGGACGCTTGCGCGGCTTCGGCTTTGTCGAGATGGCTGACGGCACCCAAGCAAGCGCAGCAATCGCGGCGCTGAACGGCAGCGATCTTGGCGGACGAGCGATTACCGTAAACGAGGCTCGTCCGCGAACCGAACGCGGCGATGCTGGACGCGGAAGTCGTCCAGGAGGCGGTGGTGGTCGCGGCGGAAATCGCGGCGGTGATCGCGATCGCGATCGCGGCGGCCGTGGGCCCCGTTGGTAATTCTTAATGGCATTGGTAGAGACGCAGGATGCTGCGTCTCTACAGTTGTTTAATGCATCATCACCGCTCCGGCCTTTTTCCTCGGCGGGCGCATTAGCAGAATAAACGGAAGCATCGCCAGAAACATGATGGCGAGCAGCCAGAAGATGTCGTTGAACGACATGATGGCGGCTTGCTGCCGGATGATGTTTTCAACCATGCCATTTGCCATCCGCTGAGCGGTTGCGGCATCCGCGCCCCCTTGCGCCATCATCATGCTTTTCACCCCATTCACGAGTCCCTGCGCCTGAAGGTTGCTCGGGGTGACGTTGGCTGTAAGCGTATTGACGTGTATCTGGGCGTGTCGGGTTTGTATGGTTTGAACCATCGAGATCCCGATGCTCGCGCCGATGTTCCTCATCAGATTGAAGATGCTGGTAGCGTTCCCCATTCGTTCCAGAGGGATCGGGTCATTCGTGATCGTCGTAAGTGGAATGAATATCAGTCCCATTCCGACTCCCTGCCAGATGAGTGCCCCGAAGAAATTCCAATAGCCGACATCCATCGTGAGGTGGGAAAGCCTCCACATCGCGAACGCTCCGAGCAGCACTCCGCAGACGAGAAGATAATGCGCCTTCACCTTGGCGAGCAGCGCGCCTACCACAGGCATTGCGACGAACGATCCTAATCCGCGCGGCAGCATGGCAATACCGGCCTGCAATGCCGGATATCCAAGCAGCGTCTGCAACAACAGCGGGATCAGGACCGTGCTGCCGTACAGAACAAATCCAAGCACGGTCATCAGAAACACACCGGTCGCATAGGTGCGAATCTTGAATACCGATAGATCCACGACGGGATGTTCGGTCGTGAGTTCGCGAATAATAAATGCGGTGAGGCCAATGATGGTAAGCACACACAGCGTGCGGATGAAATTGGAGCTGAACCAGTCGTCTTCCTGCCCCTTGTCCAGCACGATCTGCAAGCAGGCAATGCCGAGCGCCAGGTATCCCATTCCCCAAAAATCGATCTTCGCGGTAGAGCGCTTGATGTAGGCCGGATCAAAGACAAAAATGCTAGTCAGGAAAACTGCGAGAATGCCAATCGGGACATTGATATAGAAGACCCAGCGCCAGCTATAACTGTCAGTAAGCCATCCTCCCAAGACGGGACCAAGCATTGGCGCAACCACGATGCCCAGCCCCCAGAAACCCATAGCCTTGCCGCGATCCTGCGGAGGAAAGACTTCCATCAGAATGGCTTGGGAGAGCGGCTGCAATCCGCCTCCACAGGCTCCCTGAATACAGCGAAAAATGATGAGTAGAGGCAGTGTCGGAGCCAGTCCGCACAAGAAAGAAGAAGCGGTGAAGCCGACAACCGAGAACAGCAGCAGCCGCTTGCGTCCAAAGAAGTTCGCCAACCATCCCGTCATGGGAAGAATGATGGCGTTGGCAACCAGATAAGAAGTCAGCGCCCAGGTTGCTTCATCCGTAGTTGCAGAAAGGCTTCCAGCAATGTGCGGCAGCGAGACGTTGACGACGGTAGTATCCAGCACCTCCATAAAGGTGCTGGTCATTACGGCAATCGCGACCAGCCAAGGATTTACTTCATTCCATGCTCGCGCCGCGCCGCGCTCTATCGGTTGACTTGCTGTTGCCATCTAGGAGGAACTCTATGAGATGCGGGATAACCCAATTTTGGCGCGAGGAATCGCTGCTCAACTTGCGCAACTTGACATGCTGAAGTTCAGCGGCGCGGCTGACACTGCCAAAAGTAGGACTCGCTCAATTTTTGGACGATCCAATTCCGGCTTGCAGTCGGGCCTGCGGGAAACGTTCCCATATGATTTGTGCCGTCGTCATTGATTTTCACAATTACTTAATGGATAATCCATTCCGCTCTCCTCCCGGCTCGGCCCCTGAGATGACTCCAGTCCAAACACCCATCCCGACGCTGGGCGGCGCCAACGAACGCCTCTTCCCGGTTCTGTTGGAGATCATGTCCGCAATCTCTGATCAGAACCTGGATAAGCTCCTGCAGACAATCACGAAGGGAGCTTCTTCTGTTTTGGGAGCGGATCGCTCGACGCTGTTTCTAGTCGATCGCAACAAGAAGCAGATTTGGTCAAAAGTAGCCCAGGGAGCTGGTATCACCGAAATAAGGATTCCTTTGGGAGCTGGTATTGCCGGGCAGGTAGCCCTTACCGGTGAGATCATCAACATTCCCGATGCTTACGCCGATCCGCGTTTTAATCGCGAAGTCGATAAGCGCACCGGTTACGCGACGCGAAGCATTCTCTGCATGCCCATGACGGACTCCGCTGACAGGATCATCGGAGTCTTTCAGCTCCTCAATAAGAACACCGGCAGCTTTACTGCCGAGGACGAGCAACTGCTCCAGGCCTTCGCCGCGCAGGCCGCAATCGCCGTCAAGAACGCGATGCTGAACGAGGAAATCCGGAAGCGGATGGAGGTTTCCGAGACGCTCCTCAAAGTAATGAAGTCGGTCGCCTCCGAGCTGCACATCGACGAGTTGCTGAAGAAGATCGTCAACAGCACTTCCGAAGTAATGAACGCAGAGCGCGCGAGCCTGTTCCTGCTCGATCCCAAAACGGGAGACCTGTGGTCGAAGGTTGCCCAAGGCATGGAGTCGATGGAGATTCGCGTGCCCATCGGAGTTGGCATCGCGGGACATGTCGCCATGACCGGCGAGACCATCAACATCGAAGATGCATACGCCGATCCGCGTTTTAACCCGGAAATCGACAAGCGTTCCGGATTCCGCACCCGCAGCATGCTTTGCATGCCGCTGCGCAACGACGCGGACGAAGTGATGGGCGTGATGCAAGTGCTGAATAAGCTGAGCGGTATCTTTACCGAAGAAGATGAGCGGCTCCTCAACGCATTGGGTTCGCAGATTGCGATCTCGCTCGAGAACTCCCGCCTCTACGAGCGCGTTCTCTTCATGCAGAACTACAACTCGAGCATCCTGGGGTCGATCGCAACCGGAGTGGTAACGCTCGGTCCGGACGGCAGAGTGATCTTCGTAAACAGCGCCGCCGGGAAAATCTTTGCCTCGTCTGAAACCGGCAAAATGCACGACGAGTTTTTCAATGCCACACAGAATCTTGAGCTGACGAGCGGCATTGATCGCGTGCTGCATGCGGGGGAATCCGAATACAAGGCGTACCACGCGCATTTCGTCCGTCCGGACAGTGACGCCGTCAATGTGAACGTTCAAGTCCTGCCGCTACACGACCCCGCGGGCAAGAGCTTCGGCCTGGTAGTGGTTGCCGACGACATCACCCAAGAGCAGCGGCTCATGAGCACTCTGTGCCGCTATGTAACCCGCGAGGTGGCGGAGAGAGTTCTTG
The DNA here is from genome assembly GCA_003225215.1 of Acidobacteriota bacterium. Classification (GTDB taxonomy): domain Bacteria; phylum Acidobacteriota; class Terriglobia; order Terriglobales; family Acidobacteriaceae; genus Gp1-AA112. The sequence continues at coordinate 7,609 of QIBC01000025.1, read as the reverse complement.
CCGACCGCGACAAACTCAAATTGGGTGGCGACCGTCAGACGGTTGCTGTGCTCTTTTCCGACATCAGGAACTTCACGAGCCTCTCAGAGGAATCCACGGCGGAAGAGATCGTGGGCATGCTTAACGACTACTTCACCCGAATGATGGAGCCGGTCTTTCGCTACGAAGGCATGCTCGACAAGTTTATCGGCGATGCGATGATGGCAGTCTTCGGCGCACCGGTCGCACGCGAAAATGACGCCGAGCGGGCGGTAATGGCGGCGCTCGAAATGCGGAGAATCCTAGCCCGCTATAACCGGCAGCGCGTCGCGCGAGGACTGCAGCCGATCCAAACTGGGATTGGTATCACGAAGGGCGAGGCCATTACCGGCAACATAGGTTCCGAACAACGCATGGACTACACAGTGATCGGCGACACGGTGAACGTCGCTTCTCGACTGGAAGGGCTCACAAAAAACTACGAGCATAAGATCCTGATTAATGATCGGGTCTACGAAGACATCAAAGACAAGATCCCATGCGTGGACCTCGGCTTTGCGCAAGTTAGAGGCAAAGGCGGAAGCGTCCACATTTATGGAGTGAAGGAACCACTGGAGAGCCGCATCTTCCAGCGCATCTCCAAGCGCATTGAAGTTTGCTGCGGACTTGGCGACCAGCTCGTGACCGGCGAGTCAATTGAAATTAGCGAAGGCGGCATGAGCTTCCGAACAAAATTTGACCATGAAGTCGGAAGCGCGATCGACCTCCACTGCAAATTCGGAGCAGAATGGGTGCAGTTCCGCGCCATCGTTCGTCGCGCCGGCCCAGACAACATGGGCGTGGAGTTTGTCGAGCTTCTTCCCGGCAGTCGCGCCAAGTTGATCGACTTCCTCAATACCAGGTCAGCAGCCGCAAGCGCGTGAGTCACTCCTTCGTCTTCAGGTTCAACGCAGCCGAGTTCATGCAGTATCGCAGTCCTGTGGGACGCGGTCCGTCGGGAAAAACGTGACCAAGATGCGCATCACAGCGACTGCAGATGACCTCGGTCCGGCGCATTCCATACTGATTGTCTTCATGCGTGCCCACACTGTCCTTAGAAAGTGGTGCGTAAAAACTGGGCCATCCTGTTCCAGATTCGTACTTGGCATCTGAGCTGAACAACTCTTGTCCACAACACACGCACGTATAGATCCCCGGGTCCTTGCTCTTGTAGTACGTTCCGCTGAAAGCGCGTTCGGTCCCGCGTTGCCTGGTGACGTGGTACTGCTCATCCGTCAGCTGAGATCGCCACTCGGCATCTGATTTTCGTATCTTGTCCGCCATTGTCGCTCCTCGAATATAGGATGCCCGAGAAGATCAATTGATGCACCCCGCTGATGCACCCCGCGTCGTGTCTGTACACCAATGTTTCGACGTTTTTCTAATAGCTACCGGCCGGCCGAGGCTCGCGCGTGCTCGAAAGCATGAGCCACGCGCAGGATTGTGGCCTCTTCAAAGTGGCGGCCGAGGATCTGCATACCGATCGGCAATCCATCTTTGGAGTTCCCGCACGGAATTGAAATTCCTGGAATTCCAGCTAGCGAGGCTGTCACAGTAAAGATGTCAGCCAGGTACATCGCCAGTGGATCGTCCGACTTTTCTCCCAGCTTGAAAGCAGGCGTGGGAGTTGTCGGCGTCACGATTGAGTCGACTTCCTTGAAGGCTGCGAGAAAGTCCTGCGCGATGAGTGTGCGAACTTTTTGCGCTTTCAGGTAGTAAGCATCGTAATAGCCGGCGCTCAAGGCATACGTGCCCAGCATGATGCGCCGCTTTACTTCCGCTCCGAAGCCCTCATCGCGAGTGCGGCGATACATCTCAGAGAGCGTTCTTGCGTTTGGAGAACGATATCCATATCGCACTCCATCGTAACGAGCTAAATTGGAAGAGGCCTCAGCCGTGGCGATCACGTAGTAAGTCGGAATCGCATATCGTGTATGCGGCAGTGAGATTGTCTTGATTTCGCAACCAGCCTCGGCCAACAGCTTGAGTCCAGATTCAACCGCGGCGCGAACTTCCGAATCCATCTCTGCCGGAAAATATTCTTTTGGAACACCAATTCGAAGCCCGCGAACCGGCTTGCCGATCTCCTGTTCATAATCGGGAACCGGCACATCCGCGGAAGTCGTGTCCATCACATCGCGGCCCGCCAGGTGACGCAGAATGATCGCCGCATCTTTGGCCGACTTCGTGAGCGGACCGATGTGATCGAGTGACGATGCAAATGCAATCAAGCCATAGCGAGAGACCCTTCCGTAAGTGGGCATGAGCCCGACCACTCCGCAGAATGCCGCGGGCTGCCGGACGGAGCCGCCAGTGTCGGAACCCAATGCTGCCACGGCCGTGCCCGCCGCAACGCTGGCGGCAGAGCCTCCGCTGGAACCTCCCGGGACTCGGCTGAGATCTCGAGGATTCCGGACCGGTCCCCACGCGGAATTCTCATTCGACGATCCCATGGCAAACTCGTCGCAATTGAGTTTTCCCAAAATGATGGCGCCAGCTTGCTCCAGGCGCTGTATCGCGGTGCAATCGTAGGCCGGAACGTAGTTGCCGAGGATCTTCGAGCCTGCAGTAGTGCGAATGCCGCGCGTGACCATCACGTCTTTCACCGCGATTGGCACTCCCCCGAGCGGTGGCAGCGGATCGCCGCGATCTACGATGGCATCCAGTTGCTTGGCTTGCTCGAAGGCACGCTCCCGGGTGAGGTTGAGGTATGCATTTATCTGTCCGGCTTGACGATCCTTCGCTTCAATCTTTGAGTAGAAGTTCTCGACCAGTGTGGCGGCGGTCGTTTGACGCTCCTGCACGGCTGCCCGCGCAGAGCTCACAGTGAGTACATCGAGATCGAGATCTCCGCCCATGCCGGCTAACGCTCAATCACCTTGGGAACCCGGAAGAATGTGCCGTCGCTCTGCGGAGCACTTGCCATCGCGGCCTCGTGGGAAAGGCACTCGCGCGGTTCGTCCGCACGCAACGGATCGAATATGCCGGTCTGCCCGGTTCCGATTTGAGACACTTGTGCCATCGGCAAAACCTTATCTGTATCGACCTCGGCAAGCTGATCGACATATTCCAGAATGCGGTTGAGATCCTTCTCCATACGCAGACGCTCGGCATCCGTCAGATCGAGATTCGCGAGGTTAGCGACGTAAGCCACGTCTTTCTGAGTAATCTTCACAGCGAACCTGAGACTGCTTTCCCGGAAGCGGGAGCAATTTCGTACGACACCCGCTTAACCACCACGCCCGCTAAGTTCGATAACCGGTGCAGGTATTGCGGAGTAAAACTCTCGAGCTGTGACTGCCATCCTTTGTCGGGCACGGCCACTCGCAATGTTTCGTTCTCGAATGCCACTGCCCGGGCTCGTTCCGCGACTGCAGTACCACAGACCAGTGGCCACACGAGAACAACCGCCTCTTCAGGCGCAGCATTCCTCAACAAATGCCGAGCCAATGATTGGAGGTCCTGGCGTGTGGATTGCATCAAACAAACTTCTCCTACCGACTAGCGGAGCCGGCGGCTGCCCGCTCGGCTTCAACTTCAGTTCGGAAATAATCCAGCGAGAGTCGCAACCCAGTCCGCAGATCGATCTTCGGCTCCCAGCCTAACAAGGCTCGGGCTTTGCTTATGTCGGGCCGCCGTTGTTTGGGGTCGTCCTGAGGAAGAGACAGGAACTTGATTCCGCTTTTGGAATCCGTGACTGCAAGCACTTCCCGCGCGCATTCGAGGATCGTGAACTCGCGGGGATTGCCGATGTTCGTAGGTTCCTGTTCCTTGGACCACGCCAGCTCCAAAATCCCTTCGACTTCATCGCTGACATAACAGAAGCTCCGCGTCTGACTGCCATCCCCGTAGACAGTAAGTTCGTCACCTCGGAGCGCCTGCTTCATGAAGTTTGAGATCACCCTGCCATCGTTCATCTGCAAGCGCGGGCCGTAAGTGTTAAAGATTCGAACAATGCGGACGTCGACCTTGTGATAACGCCGATATGCCGTGGTGGCTGCCTCAGCGAATCGCTTGGATTCGTCGTAGACCGAGCGCGGCCCTACCGGATTTACGTGGCCCCAGTAGCTCTCCTTTTGTGGATGCTCCAGCGGATCGCCGTAGCACTCGGAAGTGGATGCAAGAAAAAACGTTGCGCCCCATCTTTTCGCAACTTCCAGGAGATTGAAGACGCCGATCGATCCCACCTGCAGCGTTTCGATTCCGTGCTCCATGTAATCCACAGGACTTGCAGGAGAAGCGAAGTCAAATATGTAATCAATTCGCCCCGGATCAAATTGGGAACAAATATCCTGCTCCTGGAAAGAAAACCTGGATTCGCCCTTTAGATGTTCCAGGTTTCGCAGCTTCCCTGTAATAAGGTTATCGATCCCGAGAACAGAGTGGCCTTCAGCCAGAAGCGCATCGCAGAGATGAGAACCGAGAAATCCCGCAGCACCCGTGACCATGATGTGAAGACGCTTTTGTGAGGAAGGCATGCTGTTGTAGGTTCCGCTACTCCTTCGCAAGAGCAGAGGCTCGGCTGCTCTCCAATTCAACTGTGGCCCGCCCGACGCTCACATACAGCAAGCCCTCTTTCTGCATAGTTTCTCTGGAGTAGAGATTGCGCCCGTCGATCACGATGGGATAGCGCAGCAGACTCTTGATCCGCGCCAAATCAAGCGCCGCGAACCCTTCCCAGTCAGTGAGAATGAGCAGAGCATCCGCTCCCACTGCGGCTTGATATGGATCTTCCGCGTAGGTTATGTCTCCAGTGATCACTTGTTGCGCGCGCTCCGTGGCGGCAGGATCGTACGCTACCACCGAGCACTGCTCGCTCAACAAAGAACGGATGATATCGAGTGCCGGGGATTCGCGTATATCATCGGTGCCACCCTTATAGGCCAGGCCAAGGACAGCAAGCCGCTTCCCGCGCAGGGTCCACAGAGCCGTCCGCACCTTTTTCAGAAAGCGCTTACGCTGCTCGTCGTTAACTCGAATAATCTCTTGCAGCATGGGAAAATCGTAGCCACACTCGCGCGCAACCGAGCGGAAGGCCGCCACGTCCTTCGGGAAACACGATCCGCCATATCCGATTCCTGCCCGCAGAAACCGCTTCCCGATTCGGGAGTCCGTGCCGATTCCCAAAGCTACCTGCTCCACGTCGGCGTCGACCGCTTCACAGACGTTCGCGACGGCGTTAATAAACGAGATCTTCAGGGCGAGAAAAGCGTTGGAGGCGTGCTTGATAAGCTCTGCACTCTTGGCGCTAGTCAGGATCAGCTGTGCCGGGATCTTGGCTCCTGGCGGCTCAGGAATCACTCCGGCCGATCGCGCGTAGTACGTTCCCTTTGTGAGCGGCGCGTAAATCTCCTGGAGTATCTGCGCCGCTCGCTCCGAATCGGCGCCGATCACGATGCGATCCGGATACAGAAAGTCGGAGACTGCAGTTCCCTCGCGAAGAAATTCGGGATTCGATACGACATCAAAATCTGCGGCCTTGGCTCCAGTTAACTGCATCACGCGACGAATCCACTCGCTGGTGTAAACGGGAACCGTGCTTTTCTCGACCACAACTTTGTAGCCGTTCAGAGATTGCGCGATCTCGCGCGCGACCGCCTCGACATACGACAAATCGGCATCGCCGGTCTCGCGCGGAGGAGTACCCACGGCCACAAAAACCACGGAACTCGCGCGAACTGCCTCTGGCAGAGATGCAGAAAACTTCAGGCGTTGCCCGCGATGGCGAGCCAGAAGCTCCGGCAGGTACTGCTCGTGGATCGGAGTTTCGCCGCGAACCAGAGCAGCCAGCTTCTCCGGATCGTTATCAACGCAAATTACCTCATGGCCAAGTTCCGCGAAACATGCGGAAGCAACCAGGCCAACATATCCAGAACCAACAACGGCAATTTTCATCACTTAAACTCTCAACAATAAGCGCCTTTCACTATAGCGCAGAATGTGCTCGGTTCCCGGTGAAGACGTAGCGTTCCGCGTCTCCACCAGTTACGCCACGAAATACTTGGCCGCAGGATGGTGCACGACAATCGCCGAAGTCGATTGCTCCGGCTCGATCTGGAACGTGTCCGTCAGCGTGACGCCAATATCTTCCGGATGCAGAATAGCGAAGAGCTTCGTCTGGTCCTCGAGGTTCGGACATGCCGGATAGCCAAACGAGTAGCGCGAGCCGCGATACTTCTGGTGAAACAGATCGGTGATCCGAGGCGCATCATCGCCTGCAATTCCCAGTTCCTTACGAATCTCACGGTGCAGATATTCCGCCAATGCTTCTGCGGTCTCGACGCTCAATCCGTGCAGATATAAGTACTTTGTGTAGTCGCCGGACTCGAACAAGCGCTTCGTCTCAGCGCTGGCACGATCGCCCACTGTGACCACGGAGAAACCGATTACATCAACTCGACCCGAGCCGACCGGCTCGAAGAAGTCGGAGATGCACAGCTTGCGGCCTTCGCGCTGTCGCGGGAAGGTGAACCGCTGAATCTCGCGCGGGTTCTCGAAACCGTCATAAACGATGACATCGTTGCCCTGGCTGTGGCATGGATAGAAACCATATACAACCTTTGGCTCGAGCAGTCTGGATGCGGCCACTTCCTTCTGCAATTCGAACTTGATCGGCCGGTATTTCTCCTCCACCAGACGCGTATAGTCTGTGGCCGAAGCCGTCTTGAGCTGCCACTGGTTCTTGAACAAGGCAGTGTCGTTGATATACGAAAAGACTTCCTGAAGATCGAAGTCCGTGCGCACCCGACGGCCGACGAACGGCAGCTTCGGAATATCTGGAGCCCTGGTCACCACCGCGGAGCGTTCGGTTGAGATAATTCCGTCGCCCGCGCCTGCCGCTGCAGCGCGCGCAAACTGCTTCACCACTCGACCCTCATTGAGGCGAGCTTCGCGCGCGCCATTTTCAGACGTGAGGTCGTCCATGATGTGCAGCCCGGCAAATGCGTCATCTGCATAGAAAACCGAATTTGAGTACTCGCGGCGAAGATCGTCTTCCACATATTTGCGTGTCAGCGCCGCGCCTCCGCAGATAACCGGAAATTCCAGGCTCAGACGCTGCAGATCCTGGATCACGTACTTCATCTCCAAGGTGGACTTCACCAGTAATCCGCTCAGTCCAATCGCATGGGCGCTGTGCTTCTGTGCTGCCGCGATGATGGTGTCTGCCGGCTGCTTGATGCCTAAATTCACGACTTCATAGCCGTTGTTGCTGAGAATGATGTCGACGAGGTTCTTACCAATGTCGTGGACGTCGCCCTTTACCGTCGCGAGCACAATGGTGCCCTTGCGTGAGCCTTCTACCTTTTCCATTTTGGGCTCAAGATACGCGACAGCCTGCTTCATCACTGCCGCCGAGTCGAGCACCGAGGGTAGCTGCATCTTGCGCGCACCAAACAACTCGCCAACTGTCTTCATGCCGTCCAGCAAGACAGTGTTGATGAGGTCGAGCGGCGTATAGGTAACCAATGCGGCCTCGAGAACGGCCTCAAGCGACTCCTTCTTGGCGCCGTTGCCGATCTTCTTTTCGCCATTGATGATGCAGTGCTTCAGCTTGTCTTCGACCGGCAGCCCGCTGAGATCTTCGCCTTCC
>QIBC01000191.1 GCA_003225215.1 Acidobacteriota bacterium | reverse complement strand
ACATCTTGGATATACCCTTCATACCCCTGGGTAGCGAAGGTGCGCCTCGTCGGAGCGCCTGGATTCAGGAGTGAACCATCGCGATTAAACAGGAAGTTGGCGGTATATTGCGTGTACCGGCCAATCAACGCTGTAACAGCATTCTCTACCGAGCTCTTGTAATTGGATGCGACCTTATATCCACGATTGTCGCTCAGGTACTGATTGATCGCGTTAATCAATAGATTGGTCTTGTATCCCGAGGGATTGGTAGTTGCGGTATCAAATGAGTTGCTGAAATTCAGAGATCCGTTGCTGATGGTTTCGATGTTGGCGCCGAACTGTAAGGTATGGCGGCCTCTGGTCCACGACATATCATCCACGAAGTTGTTCACCGGCGTTGTGCGGCTGCTGTCATAGGCAGTCGACCCGAAGTTCACCGGCTGATACACCAGGCGGAAGTATCCTAAATTGCCCGACAACTCCCCCCCGCTAGTGACCGCCTGCCGCGTCATGCCATACCGGAAGTTGTTGACGAGATTGCTGCTTATGGCCCAGGTGTGGCCAACTGCAAGGCCCCAAGGGTGACTCCATATGATTGGCGTTTTGTTGGTGGCGAATGTTGCGGCTTGTGGAACGTGATCGTAGATCACATTCGTGCGGACAAATAGCTGCTGGTTTTGATTCAGCGTGTAGTCGAGTCTTAGCGAATGGGAATTAAGGTGAACTGGAACTGGAGCATTGAATACGTTTCCAGCCGTATTTAGTCCATCGCCTACGGCATTGCTGTTTGCCGCAAACTTTGCTCCCTGGGCCAGGGCCGCCAGCGCGGCAGGATTGACTCCGCCTGTATCGGGAAAGATGTTCGCAATATCAGCGGCGTTAATCTGCTGGAAATTGCTGTTTGAATCCTTGAACTTGACGATTCCCTGTGCAAGCGACGGAAGCGGGACGGTGTTGGGAGAAGTTGGAGTTTGGCTTCCATCGCGCCGTCCCTCGTAGCTGTAAAAAAAGAAGAACTTGTCCTTGATGATCGGCCCGCCGAAAGAAGGGCCAAAAGTGTTTCGAATCAGGGCTGGACGCGGTATTCCATTGTGATTGTTAAACCAGTCGTTGGCTTCGAAGATCGTATTCCGGTGGAATTCCGAGAGGGTCCCCCGAAACCGGTCTGAGCCGCTCTTACTGACCAACTGGATTTGGGCTCCGGAGGAGCGGCCGCCAGATGAATTCGAGGATACGGTCGAGAGGCGAAACTCTTCGATAGCATCCGCGTTCACACGCAGAACCGGGCCAGCAATTGGGCTTGCACTCGTTGACGAGTCCAGAGTGTCGGGTCCAGCCTGGTTTTTTTCCGCGTCGTTAATGTCCACTCCGTCAAGAGTAACGTTGGACTGATCCATGCGTCCGCCAGCTACATATCCGTCCTTCGTTACACCAGGCTGAAGGCTAAGCAGAGAGAGCACGTTGCGGGCTTCCAGCGGAAGCTGCTCGATTTGCGTGCTCACCATCGTGTTGCCGAGGCTTGAATCCTGGGTATTCACCTGGACCGCCGCATTTTCGGCGATGACTTCTACCGTCTGCGTCGTCGATCCGACTCGTAAGACCACGTTGAGATCCGACGGAGTAGCTACCAAGGCATGAATGCTCTCCAACAACGCCTTCTGGAACCCCGGAGCCTCCACCTCGAGGCGATAGTCGCCGGGTGGAATCAGGTCGAATGAAAAGTTGCCAACCGGACCGGTCTTTTGTGTGCGAACTATGTTGGTTGCAGTGCTGGTCAAGGTCACCATAGCGCTGGGCACGACACGTCCCTGAGGGTCTGTAATCGTGCCGTGGACCGCAGCTGTGCCTGTCTGAGCGAAGCTGACGCCCACGCAACATAGAAATGCCCCAAGCAATATAAGAGCTCTGGTGAACCGAGCTTTCATGGATTTCGCCTCCGATTCGGAAATGGAAAGAGTTTGGAAATGTTCAAGGTCGGTAGCTACGGGCGAGACAAACGGCAAGTTCGCGGGAGCGGGGACAGAACAAAGGCGGCTTGTTGGGGACGCAACCCTTCTCACGAATCCTCTCCCACTCCCACACAAAGAGTCAGACCGGCAAAAAGCACTGACTCGAAAACCGATTCACACCGTTGGCCGATTCCTTCGCCCGAAAAATCACGAGCAGCTTCGGCTCTGTGGCCGCGAAGAATAAAACAGGCGAATAGACGTTATCAAGGGATAAATTGCGCAAGACACGGGATAAAAAGAGACAGGACTGATAAAGGGAGCTTATAAGTCGGTTTCGATGGACTGGCGTTGGTTGACCGGCTTTGCCGCGTGACCGAATGCGCCCAATCGCGGTCGCAGGCTCGTCGGCAGATGATCGCGCGCCGGAGGATGAAGTCTACAGAGGTGTCCTAGGACAATTCAGCGAAATGGGGTCGATACGATTGCGACCTGCTTACTTCATCTCCGGGCTCGGGCGCACGCGTTGCGAACAATGCAGTCGTCGCAGCAGAGCTTCCCTGATAATTCCCTGTTAGTTTTTTGAATCCTGCGCGAAATGGGCGTAAGTGGCTTTGTTGGTATCCGCTTAGAGAGATATCCACAGAACTCCCTGATAATTCCCTGCGTTGCGACGAATTTTTCAGATTTTGGGCAGAATTCGACGAATCTGAGGTCAAATTCGAAAAAACCCTGTTATTGTCCCTGTTTCTTGTCTCGCCTGCGTTTCCGAAACAACTCTAGAACGAAAACTGCACCTGCAGATCGATTCGCCGATTCGCGGCTTGGGTGTTGAACGGGCCATTGGCAAGGGAGATTGATTCGCCGAAGTTCGTGGTCGCGTTGGGCACAAATGCCTGCGGACTGAGCACTCCAACCGGAGGCGCGAGGTTTTGGTGGTTGAATAGGTTGCGAGCTTGGACGCTGAATGTCAGGTTGTAGCGATGGCCGCTGGTCCCGCCGCCAAATATGCCGCCCATGCCGCCCCCAGGGCCACCGAAACCGCCGAAGCCTCCGCGCTCGCGTCCGCCTCCACCGCCCTCACCGTGCCCGCCACGATTTCCTCCGCTATTGCCGGCCCGTTCGAGTCGCTCACCGAGACCGATCGTTTTGCTTACGCGCAGGTTTACCGAGACGTTCGCCGGCCCCTCGCCAAGATTGATTGGGATTGGGTTATAAGCTTGTCCTGGAATGGGAATGAAGAAGCAGAACGGATTCGTGGTTGAGAGCGAGGTGCATTGCGAAGATCCAGCTGCGAATCCCGGCCGCGCATTGAAGATCGAAGTGCCGAGTATGTCCGCGGGAATGGTGATGTTGTAAGGCTGGCCGGAGTTGGCAAAAACAAACGGACTCAGACGGAATCCAAATGGCGCCGTAAATGTACCGCCAATAAACAGGCGGTTGCGAACATCGAAACCTGCCCGGCCATAGTCGGCGCTCGGGTTGTAGGGATTCGTCGGGAAGCTCCCCGATCCCGAGGTATCGCTGTTAGCAAAACTCAACGAGTAGAAACCGAAGATCGATAGGTTCGGTCCATAGCGAATGTTGACGTTCGTAATCAGTTGGTTCTGCTTGAAGATGCCCTCCGACTGATACTCGTAGATGTTGCCTGTCGCGCAGCCCAGCGGACAAACGGGACTGGCTGGGAAGGTTCCCGGAAAGGGCGCGTTGATGTTGTTGGTAAAGAGCTGATGCAATCCCCGGGCGTTCAGGTATGTAAGAGAAAGTTTGGCCGCCTTCGTGAGCTGGTGCTCAACTCCAAATGCAGCTTGCATCACATATGGAGCGCGTAGATTTGGATCAATGCGGTACACGGTTGGCGATTCGCCCGTGAATCCATCGAAGGATGGCGGAATGTTGTCTGGCCCGAACGACGGAGAATTGACGATAAACGACTGCTGATTGGTCCCGTTCAAACGATTCGCCTGTAGAACAAGACTCTGCGGAAATCTATCGTAGAAGATGCCAAAGCCGGCACGTACAACCGTCTTTGGTATAGACCCCTTTTTCCCTAATCCCACGGCGACGCCGAGCCGCGGGGCGAGATCTTTATAATCGTGAATATCATTTTGGGTCTCGTAGCGCAGACCGTAGCTGAATGTCACATTGGGACGCGCCTTCCAGTCGTCCTCCGCGTAAACGCCTACATCGACAAACGTATCCGAGATTAGGGGCTGCCCGGTTGTAATGGAAAACTGATTCGCCCGGCCGCCAGCGAACGCAGCCAGCGACGGGTAGCTGAAAGTTCCATTGAAATTGTCTGCGATTAGATCGGACGCCTGCGAGAGACGCAGTCGTCCGCCGAATCTTATGGAATGATTGCCAGACAGGATAGATGTGTAGTTCTGAAGTTCATAATGGTTTTCCTGATCAACCAAGTGCCCGGAGCTGCGACCGCCGGTTGCGAAAAAGCCGGGAACGGAGAGCTCTGGGGCCGTGCTGAGCGGGGTCTGATCGCTGTGCACGCGTTGATACTGGAACCGCGTCTCATTGACTACTTTTGTGCCCAGCACCTGCGTGTCGCTGACTTGCAGATTATGTTCGGAGCTGTCGAGGTTGTAAGCCAGCGAGGGCAGGTTGACACGGCTTTGGGTTTGACCAATGCCATTGTTCTCCTCATGTGCTCCCTCATATTCGTATCGCGCGGTCAACGTGTTGTTGGTTGAAACCTGATAATCGAGACGCGGTCCGGTCTCAGTTCGGAAACGCGAATTCGGAACAGTCTGCTGTGCACACTCCGGAAGAACAAAGTCGCCGCATTGCGGACTGACAATCGCAACATCTCCGATATTGCGCCGTTGGGCATTCAGAAAAAATGAAGCTTTCTTGCCCAAAGGCCCACCGAAGTTCCCCTCGTACATTTCTGTGTGATAGTCCGGCGGAGTAGCGACGCTTGAAGTAAACGGATTTCGCGAGTTGAAGATCGAGTTGTTTTCGTTGAACTGAACTTGTCCGTGATATTTATCCGTTCCCGGTTTGGTAAAAATCTCAACGCGTCCGAAGCCGAGTCTGTCAAATTGTGCGGAGAATGGGTTGGAATTAATGCGAATTTCCCGGATTGCGGACTTAGGAGGAAGCTGCCCGCCGGTAAATCCGTCGATGTACATTTGTCCGCCGTTCGGGCCTGCCGAAGGGCCGGCGAGGGCCTGGAGTTCCGACTGCAACTCATCGGTATCATCGGATAAGGCGTCTAGATCTTTATCTTTCAAAACAACCGTATTTGAGTTGTTGGCCGGAGCTGTGTCGACGTTGTTCCCTTCCGATTGCACATCGATATTCTGATGTACCACTTCGATCTCGAGCGGAATATCGAGTATCACGGGGCGTCCTTCAACAAGGGTGACTGACGTCTTCGAAAACGGAGCGAAGCCCTGAGCAGATGCTGAAACCGTGTACTGCCCAGCCGCGAGACCGTTGATCTGGTACTGCCCATCGCCACCGGATGTCGCACTCTTCGCCTGGCCGCTTCCTGACTTGGCCGTAATTACAGCATTCGGAATGACAGCTCCGCTGGGATCGCTCACCTTTCCGCGCACAGTACCGGTTTGGGCCAACAGAGCAGATGACAAAAGCAGAAAAGAGAAGAAAGATAAGGCAATAGATCGCAATTTGAACGAGCAAGAAGTCACGTAGTCTTCGCCTGAATGAGAATTATCAAAACTGCAGTTCACTGATTTCCGGCTTCCGCGCCGCTCCCCATACTCCACCCGGAAAGCAAATTGGCAGTGGTCTCGGTGGGAGCTGCAGTGAGGATCGGTTCAACTCCACTCAGCAGGGTGAGAGCGGTAACTGGCTGACCAGAAGCAGCGTCAGTCGTCACAATCATCACAGCGTCTCCTTTCTGCAAATCTGTGAGGGACGCTGCCGGCATACGACGGATTATCTGCTGAAAATCTGGCGCACCGCCTGGTCTGCCAGGCTCTCCGGCTGTCCGCAGTTGCTGTCCTCCTCCCCGTTCTGCTGGAGCGCTCTGCGCCGACTCCGGATTGTTTGCGCCCGCAGGTCGCTTGAGGAACATTGCGATTCTTTGCGCGACCTCAGGAGGAATTTTCCGCATCTGCGTTTCCGGAGTAACTTTCACCACTGCAGTCTTCTTCCCGATCAAATCCGCAACTGATATTGTGCCGCCGGAACTGTCGATTGAATTCACAGTGCCTGCGATATTTTTAAAGGTTCCTGAGATGACGGCATCGGCGTTAAGAGTTTGGCCGTCACTGCTTCTGTTTCCGCGCGCCCGAAGCTGATCGCCAACCTTGATTTCGCCGAGCGAACTCTTCTTCGCGTCGCTGAACTTCACCGAGTCCGGCGCATATCTCAAAAAAAGCGTATCGCCGGTTGTGTGCACTGAAATGGTCTGAGTTGGTGTGGTTGATATCGTGACCGCCCCTGTAGCAGGATCAATGGCGCGCACAATTCCTCCTGCGCCCCTCCGCTGCCACTCCTGAATGTCCTGCTGCTGGCGATTCGCAACATCGCTCTGCTTCATGACAATCAGCGATGTGGCTGCAATTGAGTTTGCTCCCTCCCCCGCTTTCCCACGAGCAAGCACACGATCACCAACCTGCAAATCTTGGAGCTGAATCGTTGTGGCGCCTTTTAGATCTCTCTGTCCGGGAGCAGCCTTTACGATTCGAGTAGAGTCCGAGACCGTGACTGTTGTTTCTGCGCCCGCATCGGTCTTCACCGAGATGGTGCTGCCGTTGATCGCCGCCACCGTTCCGATGGCTCTGGCGGCATTCACTGTCGCAGCCGGGTTCTCTTGCGCCGGTAATATCGCCGACCAGACAAAAATAAAGACGAGCGCAAGAATCGAGAGCACGCGCCGAGTCATCAACTTTTCATTGATAGTCAAGGTGTGTCGAAAAGACCTCACTCCCTTACGAATGCGGTGCCACGAAGCCTCTATTATTATCCGATACCGAGATGGACAGCGTGTGCCTTGACCAGCACCAGACGACGTAAAGATTTATAACTGGTTGAGTTGAGTGGTTGCGGGTATACCGATATCCTACATATTAAAAACTTGACATAAAAGCGGAAATGCTATTGCGTTTGCAAGTCGTGAATGTTGCTGTTGTGGCGTTGCTGCTGATGTTTTTTTCCGGGTGTGCAGCAGGACCAAAGTATCAACGGGCGAGTGTCGGTACTCCGCCGACCTGGTCGGCGGAGGAGCCTTGGCGCGCCGCCGAACCGCGGGACGGAATTCCCAAAGGCATATGGTGGAAGCTGTATCAGGATCCCGCGCTCGACGGATTGGAGCAGCAGGCCTTGGATGCAAATCAATCCATCCAGCTCGCTGTGACACGCGTAGAACAGGCACGCGATTTGGCTCGGGTGCAGGTGGCCGGCTACTTCCCTTCGCTTTCAGCAGGAGCGAACGCGCAACGGCAGCGGCTCTCGGCAAATCGCGCGGCTGTGGGCGCGACGGCGCCTACGAGTGCGATTACACAGAACATCTTTCAAGTCCCGTTTCAGTTGAGCTACGAGGTCGATCTCTTTGGCCGGGTTCGCCGCAACCGCACAGCAGGAAACGGTGCTTGACGCAGCTCGCGCCCAACTACATCTGCTGCAAGATCAGCGGGCCACATTTGAACATGCGATCGCGACGCTTATCGGCACTCCAGCGCCGACGTTCCATCTCGCTCCCGCGGCCTTGAATGCGCAGATACCTGCCATACCGCTCGGAGTTCCAACCGATGTACTCGAGCGCCGGCCCGATATCGCGACTGCGGAACGCCAGATGGCATCGCAGAACGCGCTCATTGGCGTCGCGCAAAGCGCGTTTTATCCGTCAATCTTTCTATCGGGCGGAGGAGGATTAAACAGTTCTGATATCGCCAAACTCTTTGGTGCTCCCAGCACGTTTTGGTCATTCGGAGTCTTAGCAGTAGAACCCATCCTCAGCGGTGGCCGCATCCACGCGCAGGTAGATTTCGCCAAGGCGGGATATCAGGGATCCGTTGCGAATTATCGCAACACGGTTTTGACCGCCTTCCAACAAGTTGAAGATGGTTTATCTGGACTCACAACACTGGCCGACGCCGCCTCCGCGCAACAAAAAGCTGTAGAAGATTCACAGCGCTATCTCAACATCGCGAATGATCGTTATGTCGGTGGGCTGGTCACGTATCTGGATGTCATTATCGCGCAGCAAACGCTGCTTAGTAACCAGCGGCTTGCAACGCAAATTCAAGGCCAGCGCCTCGTGACGTCAGTGTTCCTGGTAAAAGCATTGGGCGGGGGTTGGGACCGCAAAGACATCGATGCGCTCCTGGTCCGGCCGACCGCAAAATCACTTGTGCAGCAATGATGTCCGGCTGTCACAGTTTGGACAAAATTGGCATGTGAGAGCCTTAGACGAATCCTGAACTCGGGCCGTGAATCTAATCTGCAGGAGATACGCATGAAACTCCAGCGGATCCTGAAAGCACTTGTAGTTACGGCTCTCATTTTACCCTTCGTACGTCCTCTTCTTGCGTTCCCACAGCAGGAACCGGCGTTCCCCGGAGTTCCGACCAAAGTCGTTGTCAGCGTGGAACCGCGGCACGGCAAGGAAGTTCCCACTGTTCGCGCCGAGGACGTAGTCGTCAGCCAAGGAAAGCAGCACGATAAGGTTCTCGCCTGGCAGCCTGTCGAGACTCCCGAAATTGGGGTGCAGCTCTTCATATTTATCGACGATTCACTCTCTGCGACAGAGATCGGTACCAAGCTCAATGACATCCGCGATTTCATTAATGCGCAACCCGCGAATGTCCTGATCGGAATTGGCTATATGAGAAATGGCACTGCGGTAATCGCGCAGAACCCAACCAACGATCATGCGCAGGCAGCCAAAGCTTTAAGATTGACCTTTGGAGACGGTGGTTCTTCACCGAGTCCGTACTTTGCTCTGCAGGATCTCCTCAAGAGATGGCGACAGACGAATAGCGCCCGCGAGGTGATAATGGTCACCGACGGCATCGACCGATTCTGGGATGGCTTTGGTCTAGATGATCCCTATCTCAATTCCGTCATCGACGAAGCTCAGCGCGGCGGTGTTGTAGTGAATGCCCTCTATGCGCGTGGAGGAGGACACTTCGGGCACTCTCCATTCAGGATCAATTGGGGACAGAGCTACCTCTCGGAACTCGCGGATGCCACCGGAGGCGAAGCATATTATCTCGGTAATGACACTCCGCCTTCCTTCAGACCGTACTTCAAAGATCTTACTGAGCGAATGTCACATCAGTTTCTGCTTACCCTTGAAGCCCAGCCAGGAAAGAAATCTGGCTTCGAACGCATCAAGCTGAGCACTGAAGTCCCGAACGTGGAATTGGTAACGCAGCGCCAAGTTTATGTTCCGACCGGCTCGTAATCCCTCAACGACACATGGAGGCGAGGAATAAAGATGGCAACCATCGTTGAAGCCCGACCCACCACAACTTACGCAACTCCCGCGCTGCCAAAAGCAGACTCCTGCATCCTGGTAATCTTTGGCGCGACTGGAGATCTCACCCGGCGCAAGCTGATTCCGGCGCTTTACGATCTCGCCTGCGTCGGATGCATGTCGCCGCACTTTGACATCGTCGGTGTCGGCAGGAAGCCTCTCTCGGATGAGCAGTTTCGCGAGAGTCTGGAAGAAGCTGCAGCGCATTCGAAGGATGCGCGCAACTTTACCTCTGAAGGCTGGCGTGATTTCGCTAAACGCATCCGGTATTTTGCGGCTGATACCGATGATCCGCAAACATATCCGCGTCTCACAAAATATCTCGGAGAGATGCGACGCACCGAGTGCAGCCCCAACCTGCTCTTTTATCTCGCAACGCCCACCTCGTTGTTTGACGAGATCATCAGGGGCCTCGGAGCTGCCGGATTGAACCGCAACGAGAAGGGCTGGACGCGAGTTGTCGTAGAGAAGCCGTTCTGCCACGATCTGGCTTCGGCCCGCAAACTGAACGAAGTTCTCCTTTCTGTCTTCCACGAGGAAGACGTTTATCGCATCGACCACTATCTTGGCAAAGAAACCGTTCAGAACATCCTGGTGTTTCGATTCGGGAATCTTCTATTCGAGCCGATCTGGAATCGCAATTACATCGACTACGTCGAAATCACCGCCGCCGAAACGCTCGGCGTAGAGCAGCGCGCCGGCTTCTACGAAGAAACCGGCGCCTTGCGAGATATGGTCGCCAATCACATGCTTCAGCTACTGAGCCTGACAGCCATGGAGCCACCGCTGGCTTTTGATGCGAGTTCCGTTCGGGGAAAAAAGGTCGAGGTTCTGAGCGCAATCAAGCCGATGACGGTTGAGGAGGCTGCTGAAAGAACGGTTCGTGGACAATATGGTCCCGGCCAAATCGATGGTAAGTCCGTTCCGGGCTACAGCGAAGAGCCGGGAGTTTCTCCAAAGTCCAAAACGGAAACCTACGCTGCTGCACAGTTTTTTATCGATAATTGGCGCTGGGCCGGCGTTCCCTTTTTTGTAAGGACCGGCAAGAGGCTCTCTCGCAACCTCACGGAAATTGCGGTGCATTTCAAGCGAACCCCGCAAACTCTATTTGCGCATGAGAGCGACAACGAGGTCGAGCGTAACGTAATCGCCTTCCGCATTCAGCCGAATGAAGGTATCTCTGTGGACTTCGCGGCCAAGCGTCCCGGCACAGAGATGCACACCGCCAATGTTCAGCTAAACTTTCGCTATCGTGAGGCGTTCGGCACCAAGAGCCCCGTAGCTTATGAAACCTTGCTGCTGGATGTCATGCGCGGAGATGCGACGCTCTTCACCCGCCGCGATGAAGCGGAAGCTGAGTGGCGATTGATTACTCCCGTGGAAGACGCGTGGTCGGAACTGCCCGCGCCAAAGTTTTCCAACTACGCCGCCGGCAGCGCTGGCCCAGAAGCCTCTGATTTGCTGATCGCCCGTCACGGATGGAGCTGGCGCAGTTTGGACCCACTCGCCTGAGCCGGGTTGGACACAGTTCTAACATTCCTCCGACGGCAGAGCTGCTGCTGAGACCAAATAGCGGTAACTGGCACACAACACCGCCGAGACTCTCCTCATCCATACACACGAAGCTCTCAATGAGCGTCTTCTGAAGGGAAATAGGGATAGTACCCATGAAAATGAAGGGGATAGGGAGAGTACCCATGAAAAGTTTGTTTTTGACACTGTTATTGCTTGCATTCGGAGCTGTCAGCTTCGCGCAGACCAACGACACGGCGAAGAGTAAGCTCGAGGAAAATCACCCGGCTGTTGCCGACCGCCTGGATGAAGCCACGAAAATGCTGAAAGACATCTTTGCGGCTCCTGATCAGGGAGTACCGTCCGAGTTGTTGGCCAAGGCCAAGTGCGTAATCGCGATTCCAAATGAAAAGAAAGCTGCGTTCGGGATTGGCGGAAATTACGGTCGTGGCTTTGCCACGTGCCGTTTGTCCAACAATTCAGCAGCTTGGAGCGCACCAGCGCCGGTATTTCTCGGCGGAGGAAGTTGGGGCGCACAGATCGGCGGTAAGTCCACGGATATCTTAATGCTGGTAATGAACGACAAGGGCGCGCAACAACTGCTCTCCAGCAAATTCAAAATTGGCGCAGACGCCAGCGCCGCTGCGGGCCCAGTTGGACGCACAGCCGCGGCCAGTACAAACTGGAAGCTCGACAGCGAGATCCTGACCTACTCACGATCCAAGGGCCTGTTCGCTGGTATCGATATAAACGGCGCCGAAATAAAGCAGGATGACAAAACTACCAAGGACCTCTATAGCAGCGTCGTTCCGTTCCAACAGATATTGAATGGCCAGGTTCGTACACCTGCTTCTGCTCGTGACTTCATCGCCGAGATTCATCGCGACTTCGCTGAAGCTCGCGCCAGCAAGTAAACCGATTGTTCAAAACCAGACCTCGCCCCGGCGGGGTCTTTCTTTTTATGGCTGAGACGGAGCCCTAAACATCTACACCGGCATGCTCAACGAACTTACAGCAGTACGTCTGCGCGACCAGCTCTCCTCTCTCAGCGCCTTCGTCGCAAACAAGACAGCTGAAGAATGGAATCGCCAGCCCGCTTCTGGAAAATGGTCGGCGCGCGAGAACCTGGCGCACCTTTGCCGTTACCACGAGGTATTTCTGGAACGCCTGGGCAGAATTCTAGGTGAAGACCGGCCCCAGTTCGGACGGTATCGTGCGGAGGATGACGAGCACTGGCCATCGTGGTCGTCTCTGGCTGTGGATCTTCTACTCGCACGAATTCGACAACTGCGCAGGGAGGTCTTGAGCAAAATCAACTCTCTCTCAGATGCGCAACTTGCCAGAATCGGAATTCATCCCGTTTTGGGCGAGATGGATATTTCCCTCTGGCTTGAGTTCTTCCTGCTGCACGAGGCCCACCATCTATATGCGATTCTGTTTCGATTGCGGGAGAGTCAGTGAATTCGGAGCTTCGCCCCTCCAGACACTGTTATCCCTCACTCCGCAGCGAGACCCATTATGTCGTCAATAATTTTAATGCGGAGTGGAGGATCTGCTGTCTCTCAGAGAGCACAAGAAGCAGATCCCTCGCGCAAAAACCGCGCGAGGGATGACAGTTTCAATAATGGTGACAGTTTCAAGAGTGAGGTTGGATTGTCGTAGTCGATCAATTGTCAAATTGACACCGAAGCTTCACTCTCCACTACTTGCCTGCGCATAGCGACGGAAAAAGCTTTCCTGTTTCCACTCCGGCCGCTTGCTGTCATCCGCAATCGCCAGCATGAGCTGACTAATCACTTGCTCGTACTTCCCTGCTGCGCTTTGATCCACAGGTTGGTTCAGATCATCCGAGGGCGCGTGATAGCGCTGATGTAGCCAGTCGTGAAACGTCTTATCTTCGGGAGATCCCGGCTTGTATCCCACTTTCATCGTGAGCGCGGGAATTCCGTGACGGATGAAGTTGTACTGATCACTGCGAATGAAGCTGTTGCGCTGCGGCTCAGGATCGTCCTCAACTTCGATTCCATCTTTCTCTGCGACCCGGCGGAGCTCGTCTCCGAGATTCGATTCCTTGAGCCCATAGACGGTCACTGCCTTCATCGGATACAGCGGCAGGAACATGTCGATGTTGATGTTGCCGATCATCGACTTCGGCGGCACCGTCGGATGTGCGGTGAAGTATTTTGAACCCAGCAGCCCTTTCTCCTCCCCTGTGACGAAGACGAAGAGCAGCGATCGTTTGGGTTTCTCTGGCGAGCCCTTAAGCGCGGCTGCGACGTCGAGCAATACTGCATCTCCCGACGCATTATCCATGGCGCCGTTATAGAGCTTGTCTCCATTAATGGGCTCACCGATCCCGAGGTGGTCGATGTGCGCCGAGAGCACCACGTATTCATTCTTGAGATTTGGATCGGAGCCGGTCAGCTTGCCGACGACATTTGCTGACTCCACTGGGTGCGTCGATGTCTTCGTGCGAGCGCGCAACGAGATATTCAGCGGAAAGCGGGGAAGCTGCTTGCGATCCTTGCTGGCGTCAAGGACTTCCTGGAAGCTATGACCAGAAGCAGAGAAGAACCGATCGGCATGCGCAGGATTAATGACTCCGCCTACCTTCTCGCCGGCAGTTTCATTGAACTCGGAACCGACGAGGTCCATGCTTGGATGCGTTCGCGACAGACTCATGCGCGACCAGGGAATGTCCATCGATGCCGGATTGGGAATGTTGAGTGCCCCGATCGCGCCAGCCGCCTTCAACACCTTCCAGCGCTCTGCAGCGGTCTGATAGTGAGACCCGAGCGGTCCAGGTATATTCGCAGGGATTCCGGCAAAGATAACCGCAATCTTTCCTTTTAGATCGAGGCCGGCGAGATCATCATAGTTCTGTTCCGGAACCTTCAATCCATAGCCGACAAACACGAGCGGCGCTTCCACCTGAGGAGCAAGATCAGCACGCGTTGAGAAAAACGCATCCTCACCCAGAGTCAGGGGCTCGGCTTTGCCGTCTTTCACCAGCGCCATGCTGGAGTTCTTTTCATCAATCTCACGCGAAGTCAGCTTCACCGGCTGGTAGTAGCCGTTTTCGCCGGCGGGCTCAACGCCGGACTGCTTAAGCTGGTCGACCACATACGCCTCGGCTCGCCTAAGTCCTGCACTACCGGTCTCGCGTCCCTCCATGTTGTCGTCGGCCAGGACCTTTACGTGATCCCACCAGCTCTTGCCGTCAAATTCCTTTGGTGGATTGGGTACGTCCTGCGCCAGCAACGTGGCCGCACTCACGATCAGAACAGCAAGTTTATGCATAAGATTCTCCTGAGAAATGGCGCATCGTAGAGAAAACACATGTTGCAGGGCTATCCAAAATTAACTGCATCAACGAGACCTCCTTCACCCGAGACGAGTGCCGCGCCGTTGGCGGCACGGTTGAAAGTAGTCCGGAGTGAAACTCTGGCTTGGCCGATTGCGTGTCCGAGTCCCGCGTAGTTTGCGGGACGACTGAAATTGATCGCCGACGCGAGAAGCAATTCAGTCGTCCGGCTGCAAGCCGGACTAGGATCTGAAACAACGCCCCGGGGTTGCACCCCGGGCTATTCTCAGCTGTGCCGCCCACAGCGCGGCACTGCCCTTGTGGAGTGGAGCTACTGGGACAAGCCTGCATGCTGCGTCTCTGCTTCGGACAAACACGAAAGAATATCAGGATTACTCGACCCACAGTCCGGCCGATCCGCCGACCCATTCGAGATTGCGGTTGTGATCGACGCCCATCATCTTGCCGCGTCCCATGCGGACGAGCGTGAGTACCGGCGTGGGCTGCGGGTCGGAGTCTAACCAGATGTACATAATGCGGACCTCAGCCTGCGTCATGCCATGAGGCGTGTCAATAACCGGCTCAAAGGCGATCCGCTCCTGGATGATGTACTCATGGCGCTGCTCCGGCGGGATCGCGGCAATGTCTTCGTCTGTAGGCGCAAACTTGATCCCTATCCCCGCGAAAGAATATAGCGGCTTCAGCAGGTAGTTCTCTCGATCACCCGGCATCGTGCTCAGTTCGTCGAGGAACCACGTACGCGGCACAGATTCGTGTTTCAGAAAGGGAATGGAGAATTTACTGATACGAAAATACCAGTTGGGATGTCCGGCCCACTCAACTTCGAGATCGTCGCGAAGATCGAATGGTAGCTTGATTCCCTTGCGCATGACTTCATCGACGATCATGCGGTTGTAAATTCGCTCTACGCGCACCTGCCTGCCGTTCCTTTCGCAGTACAGCGCTCTTCCCTGCTTCTTCAGGTCGAGTACATTCACGGTCTCGATGCCACATGATTCCTTCGTCAGCAGGAAATCCGGCAACGTCTTCTGCTCCAGTGGATCGATCTCCAGGAGAATCACGTTCTCTGGAGAGTGCCCGCCGAGAATCGCTCGACATAGCAGTTGGCGATAACCCTCGAAATCCAGCCCGGACAGGAATGTATGAAGCTCCGGATCGAGCGAGTAACTCTTGCAATATTCCTGAGTCAGAGCAGGTTGATACGCGTAGAGCGAAGGAAACGCCTGCAGCTCAACCAGCTTCGGTTCCAGCCCGCCTTGCTTGTTGCGCGTAAGGCCGAAGTCAACCTGCAGGAACATCGGCCGCTTCGATTCATTCGGAACGTTGTATTCGCGCGGAATCGTCACGTCGGATCGCTTGCGATACTCGGGGCTCTCAAGCAGCTGATTCACCAGCAGGCGACCGTCTTCGGCCATTTGATCGAGTAGCGATTTAGGAAAGAAGCACGGAGTCTCGGCCACACGGAATTTGATGGGAGTGCCGCAACGGCGGTCGAGGGCTGCCAGGAAGTTGCTGTACTTCTCAGATGTGAAGTTTTGGTTGAATGGACGACGAAGGTGGGAAATCATCTCAGGGACACATGTCTAAAAGTCTGTCATCCTGAGCCCGCCGGTGGCGGACGAAGGATCTCCCGGAATACTTTGGACTTGATCGCCCTGTCTCGGCACGCCGGCCAGAATTCTCGTGAAAGAGCCTCGACAGTGCAATTACGGCTGACGCATCGCGGGAGATCCTTCGCCCAAAAGACGGGCTCAGGATGACAATCCTAATAGGACCGCCCCGGCATTCAGGATGACAGTCCTATAGGAAGCTCATTATCGGAACGAAGCGTTCACGACCTAATTCACATTCCTCCGTGAACTCCGTGTCTCCGTGGTGAACCGGTCTTACGCTTCGATCAAAAACTTGCCTTCGCGCATGATCTGGTTGCCGTCCACCCAGATATCAAAGCGCCGGCCGACCACGTCGATATGTGTCGACGAATACCACTTGGCTCCGGTGTGCTCACCGTAAGGATTGCCGAACGCAATGTGGATCCCAGGAAATTTTTCGTCTTGCAGGATGTGCCCGATCACGTCCTTCAATTCGATGTTGGTGCCGATGGCGAACTCACCTACGCGATCGCTATTTTCGTCCGTATGGGTGTAAGCCCAGAAGTCGCGCTCCAGCTCTTTGTTCTCACTGTGAGCTTCCGCGAGCCGGTTCCCCTTCATGCGAATCGTGAGCGGCGCCTCTTTCAAGTCGCCGAACTTCTCGCACAAGTAATCTCCAACTACGCCGTCGATCACGAAGGTGCCATTCACCTCGCCAGGTGTGGTGAAGACCTCACCGCCAGGCAGGTTCCCCCACTTGTCCGGACTAATCAGCCCGCTCGTTTTGAGCCAGCGATAGCTCGGCTCGAGATCGGCGACCAGATCGCTCCCGGCAGCGGTCTTCGCTTTGATCTGCTTGGCCGCGCTCACCAGCTCCAGCACTTTGCTACTGATGCGATCGACTTTCAGGAAATCGGCGCGCATGCCTTCGAGCATGATCTGCCGATTAATGTTGACCATGTGCGCGTGCCGGATGCGACGGCGATTTACGATCTCCGTCATCTGCATCCGCGAGCGCAGCTCGTTGGTTTGCACCTGCACGGCGAAGATGCTTACCTGGCTGCTCTCGAGGTCTTCGAGCACCTCCGCCGGCATTCCCGTCAGCGGACGCGGCGCAAGCTCCTCGAGCAAGAACACGTTGAGAGGCGCGCCTACGGCATCCACTTCGTGCGCCAGACTCGCAGCGATCTCCCGCGTCACCTTGTCGGTGATGATCGTGACCTTCTCCGTAGGCTGTATGCGCAAGCAGACGCGAACCGCGTTGCGGGCTCCGGGGCTCAATTCCGGATCAAAAGGAAGGTTTCTCAGTCGCTCGGCTGTGTGGACAGCGGTGCTCTGCGAACTGCTAAGCGGCATCAGTGGGTCACCGACGCGGCTTCGGTGTCGAATACACCCACTTTGGTTTCTTCCACCATGTAATCAACCACTCTCTTCAGGTCTCCTGTTTCTTCAAATACTTTCAGTTGACGGTCGGCGCCGTTGCCCATCTCGAGGATACGATGAATGTAGTTGATCTCCTCACGGCTTTCCAGCTCATCGAGTGTGTCATCCACAAATTCCAAATACTCGTAGATTAAATCGCGCTCGTTCACCTCGGCCTCGATGCCGAAATCGATCAGCTTGCCGTCGAGACCGTAACGCGCTGCGCGCCACTTGTTCTCCATCAGCAGGGCTCGGCCATAGATGCGGAATCCCTGATTGCGCGAGTGCAGCCGGTAGAGTTTCGCAATGGTGGCTTGAATAAGCGCGGCCAGTGCGATCGTCTCTTCGAGCCGCATGGGAATATCGCATACACGAAACTCGAGGGTGCTGAAGAACGGATGCGGGCGAATGTCCCACCAGATTTTCTTCGCGTTATCGATGCAGTTGGTCTTGATCAGCAGATTCACGAAGTTTTCGTATTCCGACCAACTGGAATACGAATTGGGGATGTTGGTTCGCGGGAATTTGTCGAACACCTTGCAACGATAAGACTTGAGTCCCGTCTTCATGCCCAGCCAGAACGGCGAGTTTGCCGACAGCGCGAGCAGATGCGGAAGAAAATACCGCGCCTGATTCATCAGATGGATGGTCGTTTCGCGATCTTCAATGCCCACGTGAACATGTAATCCAAAGATCAGATTGGTGCGTGCCACCAGCTGCAAGTCTTCAACAACTTTGCGATAGCGTTCGTCAGGATAGATCTCCTGCGCGCGCCAGTCCGCAAACGGATGCGTCGCACCCGCGGCAAGCAAGAGTCCGTTGTCGCGAGCGAGGCCGATCATGTCCCGGCGCAGCTTGCGGATGTCTTTCTTGGCTTCCTTGATGTTCTTGCAGACGCCGGTGCCGACTTCGACCACGGACTGGTGCATCTCGGCCTTGATCTGCTCTTCCATGATCCGCTTGCCCTTGGCGATGATCTCGCTGTGGATGTGCGAACGCAGGTCGCGGCTTTCGGGATCGATGGTCTGATATTCCTCTTCAATACCTATGGTGAATGACGGCTTCATCACAATGCTCGCTTCGAGCTGGCTTCAAGGACCAATTCGGGAAGAAAATTCCCTGCTGATTCCCTGTTAATTTTCTGAATCTTTGCAAAATACCATTTAACTGCTTTGTTGATCGTTGATTAGGAGGAAATCCACAGAGTTCCCTGTTAATTCCCTGGTTTTGAGCGAAATTTTCATATTTTGGGCAGAATTCGATGATTTCTTCGCCGAATTCGAAAAACCCCTGTTTATTTCGCTGTTCTTGACTCTTGTGTTTACGGATATTCCGCAGACCTCCAGATCTAAATGGCTGCCGACGCCTCCGATTTTGCCTTGGTGCGGCTAGCCGTCTTCAACGGCGCTTTCCTAAGCGCTTCCGCCTCCGCCCTGCCTGTGAGAAACGCCGACCAGCGAAGATCCCGAGCCGGATTCTCGTCGCTCAACGCCTTCTTCACAGCTAGCTCGGCAACACTATTGACGATCCAATCGAAGTTCTGTTGCCCAACCGAATTCACATCCGCATCTGGAGCCGGATTCATGAAGTCGATGGCATAAGGAATTCCGTCTTCACACGCAAACTCGACGGTGTTCAGGTCATAACCGAGCGCGCGACAGAGCGTAAGCGCGTCCTGCTCCACTCGCTCCAGCAGCTTAGGATCAATCTTGGGACCGTCTTTGACGTAGCGCTCGTGCTGGGGCCGGCGCGGATCGTACTGCATGATGTGCACCTTCTCTTGCCCGACAACATAGCAACGGAAATACTCCTCGAACTTGACCGCGCGCTGGAGTGTCATGCAGAGATCGCGCGTCTGATCGTAGGCACGAAAGAAATCTTCGGGAGTGTGAACGTGATATACGTCCCGCCATCCGCCACCGTCGAACGGCTTGAGAAATGCCGGAAACTGGACGTACTGAAAGACCTCATCCCAGTTCATCGGATAGATCAGGTTGCGCATCGATTGATCGGTGGTTCCCGGCGGATGCTCCTTATGCGGAAGGATCACAGTTGCCGGCACCGCAACGCCCAGCTTTTCAGCCAGCGCATAGTTAAAAAATTTGTCGTCCGCGCTCCACCAGAAAGAATTGTTGATGACGATCGTGCCGTTCAGCGCGGCGTTCTTCAGATACGCACGATAAAACGGAATATCGTGTGAGATGCGGTCTACGATCACACGATAACCGCTTGGCTCCGCCATCCGAATGCCGCCGATCTTGACGAACTCGGCTTGGATGTCGGGATTACCCATGGAATTCACCTTCTCGACAAAAGCTCCTGGAAAAGTGTTCTCCATGCCAAAGATGATTCCAATTTTCTTGGTGGCCATTTGAGAAGCTCCGAGGGTCTTCTATTCTACTTCTTCTTAAGGCTGCAAGACTTCTCAGACAGTCCGGTTGGAGGGGAACTCAGAGCCTCTTGTTACAGTCCACCACTCGGCTCATGTGGGCTACTCTCGGCGTTCGGTGCGCTTCCGCGCGCGAGCTTATTGCTCATTGCCTATCGCTAATTCCTGCCTCTCACGTGAAATACACCTGAGCCATTCGCTGCCACCAAGGCCAGTCGTGGCCGGTGTGATCGCGCCATACATCGAGCCGGTGCGGAATGCGCTTCTCGCGCATGATCTCGGCGAGGCGCTCATTTTCGTTCCAGCACATGTCGTGCTCGCCGGTCGCCAGGACGTACTTGTTCTGTCGGTAACGATCCAAATGCCAGGAATCACCCGTATTTCTCAGATAATGTGGGGGATTGTTGAAGTAGCAGTCATCGTCGTAGTAGCCATCGAGAAATTGCGTGATGTCGAAGGCGCCACCCATGCTCAAACATCCACTCACTACATCAGGACGGCGGAGAGCCATATTCACCGCGGGATAGCCGCCGAAGGAGCACCGAGCAGTCGCCAAGTCCCAGCGTGAGTTCTTCTGCTTGATGAGCGGCACTACTTCGTGCAGCACGTAATCCTCATACTGCTTGTGACGTGCGATGCGCCAGCGTGGAGGAACATTCTTGTTGTACCAACTCTCCTCGTCCACGCTGTCAACGCAGTAGAGGTGCAAACCCCCACCCTCAATCTTCTGCCCTATGGCGCCGACCATGCCCCGATCCTCAAATTCGAAGAAACGCCCACGCGATGTGGGGAAGACGATCGTAGGCAAGCCGGCATGCCCGAAGATCAGCAACTCCATATCGCGTCCAAGACGCGGTGACCACCATTTGTGATATTCGCGGTTCATGTTGAGGAAAGTTGTAAGGTGGTTTTCACTTGCAACATTAACTGAGCCATGTACTCTAACAAACAAGGATGCCGACTGAGAATTTTGATATCGCAGAGCAAGGTGGCGCGGAGGATCTTGAAGACTCCGTGCCGCAGCTCGAAGCCATAGAGAGGCAGACCGGCGGTGTGCACAACACCGATAGTGTCCAGCGGCACCATAACTTCATTTCACGATTTGTTCCTTACCGGCGCGATCTGGTCGTCTACCTTCCTCCTGAATACGAAGACAGCCAACGGCGCTATCCAGTGCTGTATCTGCACGACGGGCAGAATCTGTTTGATCCGGAGACAGCCTACGTCCGCGGCATGGATTGGAAGGTCGATGAGACTGCCGATAGCTTAATTCGCGCGGGGGAAATCGAGCCCGTGATTATCGTCGGCATTTTCAACACAGGCGTGCATCGCATCGAGGAGTACACCCCAACTCGTGATCGCAAACTTGGCGGGGGCCACTCAGAGCTATATGGACGCATGCTGATCGAAGAGCTTAAACCTTTCATCGAACAACGATATCGGACGCTAGCAGACGCGCATAACACCGGCCTCGGAGGATCGTCTCTGGGGGGGCTCGCCACTCTTTATCTCGGCTTTACCTATCCTGAAATTTTCGGCAAGCTGGCCGTGCTCTCGCCTTCGGTCTGGTGGGACAACAAGGCGATTCTCAAAATGATCCAGAAGACCCAACCTAAGCCGCGACTGAAGATCTGGCTCTCGATGGGCACGGAAGAGAGCAAGACGGGAGTACGTGACGCGAATCTCCTCGATGATGCTCTTGTCGCTAAGGGCTGGAAGGAAGGCGAGGATCTGCATTACGAAGTCATTCCCGGCGCGAAGCATGAAGAAGCCGCATGGGCGGAGCGCGTGGAACCGGTGCTGCGCTTTCTATTTCCGAATGCCTGAATCGAAGATCGGCTGCGCTATTTCGGAACTCGAAGCCTACGCGCCTTCTCGTAAACCTCAATGTATTCACGCGCAGGCTGTTCCCAGGAAAAGTTTTGACGCATGCAGTTGAGCATCAACTGCTTCCAGTCTTCTTTGTTCTTGAAGGCAGAAAGCGCCTGCCGCACTGCCGCGTTCAGGTGCGCAGGATCATAATCCCTGAATTTGAATCCCGTTCCAGTGCGCTGCTTAGGATCCCATTGTTCGACCGTGTCCTCGAGGCCGCCGGTAGCTCTAACGACAGGCACGGTACCGTATCGCATGCTGTAGATTTGCGTCAGGCCGCACGGTTCGTAGTGAGATGGCATCAGAAAAATGTCGCTCCCGGCTTCAACCAGGTGGGCAAGTGGATTGTCATACGCAATCTTCACTGCCAAGCGATCTGGAAAACTGCGGTGGAGGGAGCGAAACATGCCCTCGTAATGCCTGTCACCTGTGCCGAGAACTACTAATACAACGTCTTCTCGGAGCAGGCGCGGAAGGGCAGCTTCCATTAAGTCGAACCCCTTCTGCGCGGCAAACCGCGAAA
The DNA here is from genome assembly GCA_003225215.1 of Acidobacteriota bacterium. Classification (GTDB taxonomy): domain Bacteria; phylum Acidobacteriota; class Terriglobia; order Terriglobales; family Acidobacteriaceae; genus Gp1-AA112. The sequence goes on along the minus strand of QIBC01000191.1, from coordinate 38,990 downwards.
TAACTCCGATTACTGGCGACTGCAATTTCTCCTTTGGAATTCCGAATTGCTCAAGCAAGGACTCCTTGCACGTTGCCTTTCCACTGAGATCGGAGGTAGAAAATCTTGCCGGAAGATAAGGATCTGCTGCGGGATTCCACTCCCCATAATCGGCTCCGTTCACAATTCCGATCAAGCGATCACGTTTTTTGTATACCGTGTCGGCGAGGCCAAATGCGAACAGGTAAGTCTGGATTTCTTTCGCGTAGGTTCGGCTCACCGTAGTCAGGTAATCCGAATAAACAATCCCTCCTTTCAGGAAGTTCACTTTGTCGTAGAACTCAAGGCGGTCCATGGTGAAGAGCGACCACGGCAAGAGGAGCTTTGGCACAACAGTGTTGGGAAACAGACCCTGATATCCGATGTTGTGGATCGTCAGCACCGTTCCTGTCAGCGCAAAGGTAGCGTCATATGCGTACAGGCTACGCAATAAGACCGGGATCAACGACGTCTGCCAGTCGTGTACGTGAAAAACATCCGGTGGTCCGAATCGTTTTGAAGACTCGATCACTGCGCGACAAAACATCATGAAGCGCTCGGCATTGTCCGGATAATCGCCGTGACTGTCGCCATAGAGCCCGTCTCGATAGCTAAATTCCGGATGGTCGACAAAGTAGAATTGCACTCCATCGTGCTTTCCACCGTCTATGACCTGGCAAAACAGGAGGTAGTCCTGCATCGGAACGGTAAGGTTCGCGATCGACAGGTGCGCTTCTTTGAGATGCGTTCGCCGATAGCGCGGCAGGAACACTGTGATTTCATGGCCCAGAGCAGACAAAGCTTTCGGAAGAGCGCCGACAACATCGGCAAGACCTCCGGTTTTCGAGTACGGCACGCCCTCCGATGCGGCGAAAGTGATTCGCAACCAAAGCTCCTTCAGCTTGGATTCGCTACTTATCCGCCCGCACGAGAATTCCCGCACCGGCCGGTGAAGCTGCACGTCGTGCTCTCATCAGAGAAGAACCGAGAGGTCAAGGCAAAACGTCGAGTCTAATGTCCGCACACAGGCAGGTCAACGCTGCACGTCGTAAGGCACCCGCACTGCGCAAGCCGAAGTTCGGGCAAAACTTCCTGGTAGACGCAAGCGCGACGCGACGCATCGTCGACGCTCTCGGCGACATTAATCAGTCACTTGTTGTCGAGATTGGACCCGGTCGCGGAGCTCTTACACGGATGCTCGCCGAGCGCGCCGGACATATGTTCGCGATCGAATTCGATTCGATGCTGGCTCAGCAATTGCGCGTCGCCTTCGCAGGATCAAAGAACGTTGAAATCGTGCAAGCTGATTTCCTGGGTGTGTCAGTAGCAGAGTTACTGCATTCGCCTGAGCTCCACTACAAACGCGCCAAAGTGATCGGAAATATTCCGTACTACATCACCTCAGACATACTGCTGCGGTTGTTTGAGCAGCATGAATCCATTGAAACAATCGTTGTAATGGTTCAAAAGGAAGTAGCCGATCGTCTGTCTGCAAAACCGGGATCTCGCGATTATGGATTGCTTACTGTCACGGCAAACCTTTTTGCCGAAGTGGAGCAGCTCTTTACCTTGCCGCCGAGCGCGTTTTCGCCTTCACCACAGGTCTACTCCAGCGTACTGCGGTTCCGCATTGCACCGAAGGCTTCTGATTTGCAAATCGATGCCCACGAATTCTTGCGATTCTGCAAGTTGGCATTCGCTCAAAAACGCAAGACGCTGTTCAACAACCTGCGTAGTCGATATACAGAAAAGCGAATCCGTGAAGCGATGCAGGAAGCCGCGGTGCACTCGAACGCTCGTGCCGAGGCGCTTAGCCTGAGCCAGCTAACGCAAATCTACCGCGTGCTTAAGAATGACTGAAGCCCTACTCCAGACCAAGTGCCGCCGGGCTTCGTTCTTCAAAAGCTCACCGATGATTGCCACTCGAGTGTCCACCGCCTCCTGTTGATCCGTGGGACATCGATCCACCAGAGAACGATGGTGAGGATGAGCGCGACGAGCCCATAGAGGGTGAAGGACCCATAGGCCGTGACTCCATGTGCATCGCCGGAGATCGAGTTGGGGTGTTGTGGGATTCCATTCTGGGGTTCATCGCCGGAGAAGTGGCGTGGATCTCGGAATGCGATGCCGTTGCAGGCGAGCTAAGCGGAGTCTGTCGCCCAAGCGATGGTGATGGTACGGCAGGCGTAGTTTGTGAGGAAGCCTGTCTGGCACGAACGAGGTCGAGGTTGCGTTGATCTCGTTGCATGCGCTCGTCTCGAAGAGCGTCCGTACGACTCTGCGCCGGAGGCATCTGATTCACTCGCTCTCTGCCGCCGCCCGTACTCATGGGAAACGTGCCCACAACCGTGGCAGGAGCGCCGGAGGAGCCGGATCCAAAGCTAGACGCCGGAAGCGTTGCTTGAGATTGGCCCTGACGCAAAATCTGCCCAGTTGCATTAGTCTCTTTCACCGAATGAGGCCAGCGGTGCTCGAAAGCGTCATTATCGAGCACTGCTCTGTGCGGAACCGGAGTTGGGATACCGTTATTGACGGCAATTACCGGCGGTCCCTGATGGGGAACTTCAGGATGATGGAAGTTCGGCGGCCGATTATGCACGGGCGGAACAGTGTGCCACGAGTTCCAGTGATTTCCAGGAGCCCAGCACCATCCACGCCCATTCACGAATTGCCACGATCCATAGCGATAGGGAGCCCAGCCCCACGGATAACTTGAAACGAATACGTATCCCGATCCGGGATAGGAAAGCCAGTACCCATCCGCAAACGGATCCCAGGCCAGCGGCACCGATGCCGGACGCCACATGTTCCCATAGCCAGGAACGAAAAAGTAATCCCCGTACGAACTCAAGTCGGAGAGCCCATACACCAGGCTGTTATTTGTCCCAGTAAGAGCCGTGCTCGAAACAGCTTCGTCGTGATTCTTGACGCGCTCGCTGTCCCAAGTATCGTAGTTCTCTACATCGACGCTCTTTGCCAGGTAATAGCGGCCGGGATCATCGTCATCAAGACGAATTGTCTCTCCCTTGCGCACCGCGACTTCAGTCGCCGAGCCGTTAGAAACCTGCACCTCGCCACTGAGGACAGCCAATTCGACTTGATGCTTGTCGTCCGAAAGGCGGAAATGCACTGTCTTCGACAGCTCAATCCGATCCCGCCCGGCGACGAGATGGAACCCGTCCTGATCGCGATGGCGGATGTCAAAGTAGGCAGTTCCCTGCTGTAGCTCCACCGACGTATTGCGCCCCCCGGTGGAATCCAAACTAAGATCGGAGAACACGATGAGAGTATCCGGCGTGAGTCGAATCGAGCTGCCATCCTCGAACTCTGCCTCGGCTTGGCCATCGCGTGCCCATAGCTTCCACCCGTGCGAGATGGGCATGTTCATATATGCGGTGTTGAAGCCACGCCCATCGCCCTTGTCCAGCTCGACATCGCCATCGACGTAGCTTAGGCGGACGATACGCGCATGTGAATCCGCCATTAGGGGTGCGGCGAGAATTAGAAGGAGGAAAACGATAAAGGCAGAAAAAACGCGAACGCTGCTGGACGAGCCTAATGCCGAACTGGACATGTCTGGCCCCCCTAACTTGCTCAATACATTAGATCACTTTCTGGAGGGCAGCGTGGCGAATTTATTGGACTGAGTTGGGAGCAACTGCCAGGCCAGCCCGGGCAAGGATGTGCTGGGCAGTCTGCTGGGCGATGTGAAGAACGGTCCGATCAGCCGCAATCCGTTGGAGCAGTGGCGCGATCGCTTGCACTTCGTACAGGTGTCCGTCCTTTGAAAGATCGTCCATCGCTTTGAGATCCTGATGAAGCGACAGCTTGTCGAATCGGCGGTCAAATTCCAGTTTTCGACCGCTTTCTATAGTGAGAGAAATGCCTTGAAAAATCTCCGTAAGTTGCTGAATGGAAGGATTCTCAGAGTAGTTATACGTTGTCGAAGTGTGACGGCTCGCCTCCTCGTAGCTAAGGGTTTTGCTTCCTGTTTGAGCAATCGGATGCGCGGTGAAATCAAACTGTCCGTCGAAAAACCTGAGCTGCTCCGCTAAAGCAAAAACTTTCTCTTGTACCCTCTGAGTTGCCTGAAACTGCTTCGTGAACCTGTCCTGTGATGCCGCATCGTTAGCCTGGATCGACTGCTCGACGTTGCTCTCAACTGGCTGGTTTCGTTCCTGGGTTGGGCTCAAGGAATGGTCATCGGAAACGTAGTCAACTTGACCAGTCCGATGCACCGTGACGATGTAATCCGAGGGCTTTCCGTACTTCCATGAAAACTTGAATATTACGGATGCATCATGTTGTTGTCCATGGACTTGGATAGCGATGAGACTGATTACGAAATAACCGGCAAACCGCCGAAGAGCGCTCATCCGCGACTTGCCACCTCATAGCGCTTGAGGGTCGCATGGGTATGTAGATGGCATATAGCAATCGCCAGCGCGTCCGCAGCATCGGCAGGCCGTGGCGGTTCGGGAAGATTCAGCAAATGCGCAACCATGTGCTGCACTTGGATTTTTTCGGCTTTGCCGTAGCCCACGACTGCAGACTTAATCGACAGCGGCGAATACTCCGCCACTTCGAGACCCGCCGAGGAAGCTGCGAGCATTGCAACACCGCGAACCTGCCCCAGCTTGAGCGCCGACTTTGCATTCACCGAATAGAACACTTCCTCAATCGCAACCATCTTTGGAGTAGTGGCGTAGATGAGATGCGACAGCTCCGTAAACACAGTGGACAAACGTTTCGGCATCGTCTCGCGCTTGGGAAGATGGATCGCGCCAGCAACAACGAACACAAGGCGTCCATCTGCATGCTGTTCCACCACGCCATAACCGGTGTACTCAGTGCCGCAATCGATGCCCAAAACCCGCATTGGATCGAGTTTAACTCAACCTGCCCATCAGAGTCTGAATGCCTATTTCACCACGGCGGCATGGAGCCACTGAGAAAAACCGGGAACCAGAAATTGGGGGATAGACGTCCTCCTCCTCTTATTGAAACCATGGGGGTGATCTGGAAATCGCCAGGCGCTTAAGCCGATAGCCTTTCGTGTTCACCTCTTTCTTCCGTTTATCCACGCCTCCGTGGCTCCGTGGTTGATTGAAGTTTCAGCGCTGATTTAGCTTGTAATCACAGCACATGATCATCGAAGCCCTGCATCAGGTCGCGAATCACCGGGAATCGCTCTCGCGCGATGCTGCGCGTGAAGTTATGTCTGAGATCCTCAGTGGAGGGGCTACAGATGCGCAGATCGCGGCGCTCTTGGTTGCGCTTCATATGAAGGGCGAGACGGTCGAGGAGATCGTCGGCTTCGCCGAAGCGATTCGGAAGGCAGCGGCTCCCTTGAAGGTTCACGATTTCGCTCTGGACGTCAGTGGAACTGAGCGCGATGCTCTCGTTGACACTTGCGGCACAGGCGGCGATGCCAGCGGAACCTTCAACATCTCGACCGCCACAGCGCTGACCGTAGCCGGAGCGGGAGTGCGCGTCGCGAAGCACGGCAACCGCAGCGTCACTTCGAAATGTGGATCGGCAGATGTAGTCGAGGCGTTGGGAATCAACATCACTCTGCCGCCGGCTCGCGTCGCCGAGTGCCTGGAAGCCGTGGGCATCGCATTCCTGTTTGCGCCGTCGATGCATTCGGCGATGAAATATGTACAGCCGGCTCGGCGCGAACTGCGTCTTCGGACAGTCTTTAATCTGCTCGGGCCCCTCTGCAATCCCGCCCACGCGTCAGCTCAGGTTGTTGGGGTGTACTCGGCATCGCTCGTAGGGAAGCTCGCGCAAGCGCTGCAGATGCTCGGACTCCATCGCGCGCTTGTTGTCCACGGCAGCGACGGCCTCGACGAGATCACGATCACGGGCCCAACGCATGTCGCCGAAGTGAGAAACGGGCAGATTCGTTCCTACGATATCTCCCCGGAAGAGTTCGGACTGCGCAGTGCTCCTATCTCCGAAATCCAGGGCGGCGATACAAAGGCAAATGCTGAAATCATCCGAAGGATTGTGGATGGAGAAAAATCTGCACGGCGCGATGTCGTATTGCTCAATGCCGCCGCAGCTCTAGTGGTTGCAGGACGAGCCAATTCGATCTCAGAGGCAATGCCCATTGCTGCGGAATCACTGGACTCCGGAGCAGCGCGGGAGAAGTTAACAAAGTTGGTGGAGTTTACTTCGAGTAAGTGGGCATAGAGTGGGGTCTCCCTCCTATAGAATCAGGACTTCGCGAACCACGACCTACCATGCCACGCTACGAATACCGCACGCTCCATCCCGACGCCGAGAAGAGCTTTCTCGCCTGGATCGATCATCTCGACAAGGAATTTTCAAGTCCCGATCCGGTTCACCGCAGCGTGATCGTGCGCGATGCGCTCCATCAGATCTATCTCGGCCGCCCCTATGTACCGGAAGATGAAAACGAAGAGTACGACAATGCTTCAGTTACATCGCAGCTTTCAGCGCGAGCTCTGACGCACTCATTCGATCCTCGGAACATCACGCTTGAGCCTGAGTACTACGGCGACATCGACGCTGCTCGCTATGAGCCGCGCAAACCTCTCATCTGGTTCTGGATGATGTTCGATCGCTCTCCGCTGGGCCTCAATCACTGGCTTGGCTATCGCATGCGCCATATGGTCGCCAAACACGTGCTCAAGTCGGTCGGCAAAAATGTAAAACTCTTTCACGGAATCGAGGTCTCATTCGGCTACAACCTCACCATCGAGGACAACTGCGTCATCCACAAATACGTTCTGCTCGACGATCGCGGCGAGCTCATTGTTCGCGAAGGAAGCTCCATCTCTGATTATGCGAATGTTTACTCGCACGCCCACGACTTAAACGATTCAATGATCGTAACCAACCACAAGACGGTAATCGGTCCACGCGCTCGCGTCACTTATCACGCCACGGTGCTCAGCGGAGTCACTGTTGGCGAGCAAGGGATCGTGGGCTCCATGGGCGTCGCCACAAAGGACGTTCCCCCGTTTAACGTCGTAGCTGGAATTCCGGCGAAGACAGTCAAAGTCAAAACGATTGTCGGACAGGGAACAGAAAATCAGGGTACAGGGTACAGGGAACACGGTACAGGGAAACCCTGATCCCGTTGACTTGTGCTCGGAAACGCTCGAGATACAGTTCCAACGCAGGAAGCTCGCTTTTCCTCTGTTCCCCGTTTCCTGTATCCTTCTTCCTGCTCTCCCCTGTTCCCTCTCCCCTGTAACCTCCTCCTATTCCCTGATAACATCGACTTTCCGCATGAATTTGCATGCTGTAATTGTCGTTTTCGACATCATCGTCTTTCTTTTTGCGATCAGCGTGCACGAGTCGGCGCACGCGTGGATGGCAAATCGACTGGGCGATCCAACAGCCCGAATGCTAGGTCGTATTAGCCTGAATCCCATCAGACATATCGACCTGTTTGGCACGATTTTGCTCCCGCTGATCGCGGCAATCACGGGAGCTCCCCTACTCGGGTGGGCCAAACCCACACCTGTTGACACGCGAAACTTCAAACATCTTGTGCGGGACGACATTCTTACTTCTCTCATAGGTCCTATCAGCAACTTCATCATTGCCGTTGGCTGCTTTGTTCTGTTGGGAATCATCACGAAGACTTCGCTTACCGGTCACCGCGTTGTACACGACATTGTGTCCAGCGGGTCGCTCGACACGAGCAGCATTCTCACGCCGTTCGCGGCGCTTCTGTACGAAGGAATATTCATCAACGTACTTCTTGGCATTTTTAATCTGATTCCCTTGCCACCGCTTGATGGCAGCCATGTCCTGCGTCATTTCCTGCCGGACGGCGTGCGCCGGATGTTTGACATGGCGGGAATCGCGATCTTGTGGATACTCGTGCTGCTCAGAGTGCCGTTCCTAGGGCCCCTGCTCGGACCTGCGATGGACATCTTCAGAAACAACCTAATGAGACTTTGATGGATCAGGCCTCTTTCCAGACTTCTACTCTCAAATCGAACCAGACGGCCTTCGGACGAAAGCAGCGGATCCTGAGCGGCATGCGCTCCACCGGAAAGCTGCATCTCGGCAACTATGTGGGCGCGCTCGCGAATTGGGTGAAGCTGCAGGAAACCTACGATTCTTACTTTTTTATAGCCGACTGGCACGCGCTTACGAGCGATTACGCAGACACTTCTCGGATTAAGCAAAACTCCATCGAAGTAATGCTCGATTATGTGGCCGCAGGACTCGATCCCCAGAAATGCACGATGTTCATTCAATCGCACGTGCCGGAACATGCGGAGTTGCATTTGTTACTGTCAATGATTACCCCGCTAAGCTGGCTCGAGCGTGTTCCTACATATAAGGAGCAGCAGCAGAACATCCGCGAGAAGGACCTGAATACTTACGGCTTCCTCGGATATCCGCTGCTCCAATCGGCCGACATCATGATCTATCAGGCGGAGTTTGTGCCGGTGGGCGAGGATCAGGTTCCGCACATCGAGATCACGCGCGAGATTGCGCGCCGTTTCAACGGCTTCTACCCGCGATTGGTTAAGCCCGGCGATTCCAATCCGGGGCGCACATATGTTTTCCCGGAGCCTCAGGCTCTGCTTACCCCGTCACCCAAGCTGCCGGGCACCGATGGACGCAAGATGTCGAAGTCGTACGGCAATTCCATTCTGATGAGCGATCCCGAGCCGGTCGTTCGTCAAAAACTGAAGACGATGGTCACCGATCCCGCACGCGTGCGGCGCACTGATCCAGGCAATCCGGATGTATGTCCCATTGGAGATGTGCACAAAATTTTTAGCAGCAAAGATACACTGCAAAAGGTATACGCTGGATGTCGCAGCGCCGGCATCGGCTGCATCGAATGCAAAAGTTGGGCAGCCGACGCTCTGGTATCGGTGGAAAATGTCGAAACACTATGAAGCGCCTGTCGAAGGAGCCGCACAGTAGCTTTCATGCCGGAGACGCCCATCATCAATCGCGAACCCAGCGAGTTCCCTTTCGCTGTCAGTGTCGGCAGTGTTTATGAAGGGCCGCTGGATCTGCTGCTCGACCTGATTCGCAAGCAGGACATCGACATCTACGACATTCCCATCGCGAGGATCACGGCGCAGTATCTCGGCTACGTCGAAAATCTAAAGCAGCTCGATGTTGATGTAGCGGCGGAATTCATCTACATGGCGGCGCTGCTCATTCACATCAAGTCAAAGATGCTTTTGCCGCGCGATCCTGACGCTCCTGCAGAAGTTCAGGAAGATCCGCGCAATGAGCTAGTGGAACGTTTGCTTGAGCACGAGAAATTCAAAAGCGCAGCGCAGATGCTTCTGCAGAAGCAGCAGATTGAAGAAGCCGTGTGGACGAATCCCGCGCTCAAGGACTTCAAGGAAGATGAAGGAGCAGAGCCGGAGCTGGCCGCCGACGTAGTTGACCTTGTGCGCACGTTCCAGCAGATTCTCGATCGCGTGCGGGAGCGTCCCATCATTCAGGTCGATCAAGACGCAGTCACAGTCGCCCAGATGATTGAGTACCTGCGCCGACGGCTCCTACTTGAAGATAAGCCACTGCGTCTCAAGCGCTTGCTGCAACCTATGCAGTCCAGGAACGCCCTGATATGTACCTTCCTTGCCCTTCTGGAACTTGTGCGTTTGCAGGCAATTCTCTTGCGCCAGGAAGCCGTTTTTGGCGAGATACTGATCAAGAAGCACGAAAATTTTGAAGCTGTGATGGGCGAGGGAGCCGCTGCTCGTGACGATTGGAAGTAGCTACACGTTCCTTGCCGTCGTATGCTGCAAAACAGAGACGCAGCATACTGCGTCTCTACCATGCGGTATGGGTAACTGATGAGCCTTAAAGCAAAAATCGAAGCAATTATCTACGCTGCTGAAGAGCCCGTCACAATCGAGCAGATACTCTCTGTGACCGCAGATGAAATCTCTGCAGAGCTCGGATCGGAGCCATCCGAAGCCTCCCTTCCCATGGCAGTAGTCGAGAGCGATGGCCATCCGACTGAGTCAGATCAGACGCTCGCAGATGCCAAGCAAGACGCCAAACAGCAGCGCGAGCGCAGCCGCCGTCGGGTGCGTGAAGTTCTCGAAGAGCTCGTGAAGGAATACGACTCACGGGAGCACGGAATGGAAATCCGGCAGGTTGCGGGCGGCTACCGGATGTCGACCAAACCGGAGCATCACGACGTAGTGCGATCCTTTGCCAAGAGCCTGAAGCCACCGATCCGCCTCTCTTTGCAGGCACTGGAAACGCTGGCCGTGATTGCTTATAAGCAGCCAGTCACGGCACCGGAGATCAGCGAAATTCGCGGAGTCGACTGCAGCGGAGTGCTCGCTAACCTGATCGCGCGCAAGCTCATTACGACTGCTGGAAGAAAACAGGTAATCGGGCGCCCCATTCTGTACAAAACCACGAAGGATTTTCTGCTGCGCTTCGGCCTCAAAGATATAAACGAACTTCCGAGCATCGAGGAATTTGAGAAGCTGACCTCGGCGGTTCAGAGCGATCTCTTTGTCGAAGACCGTATTGACATGAATGGCGTCGCAGGCGCTTCCGGCAACGAAACCGCGGGTGAGCAACAACCCTCTACGCCGCACGAAGAGCATCTGAACACCAAGGCAGCATCGTAAGACGCAGCATGCTGCGTCTCTACCATGCAGCGAGCAAACACCATGGCTCTCGAACGCCTTCAGAAAATCATTGCTGCTGCCGGCATCGCCTCCCGCCGCAAAGCTGAGGAACTCATTCAATCAGGCCTGGTGAGTGTTAACGGCACAACCATCACCGAGCTTGGCAGCAAGGCTGATCCCGACGTCGATTCGATTCGCGTCAATAACCAGCTTCTCAAGGGCGCTGAGCGTCAAGAGTATGTTGTTCTCAACAAGCCGAGAGGATACGTCACCACCGTCTCCGATCCCGAAGGTCGCCCGACAATAATGGAGCTCGTGCGCAGCAAGGCGCGCCTGTATCCCATCGGGCGCCTTGACTTCAACAGCGAGGGTCTGCTGCTGCTCACCAATGACGGAGCTCTTGCCCATAAATTGATGAAGGCCGCGTCACACATTCCCAAGACATACCTGGTCAAAGTTGCCGGACAGCCGCAAGAGGAGCAGCTTCGCCGTCTGCGTTCCGGAGTCTCCATTGCCGAAGAAAGGAATCCGAATCGCCGCGTGCGCACTGCCCCGGCGCAGATTCGCGTAATCAAAGAAGCGGATAACCCGTGGCTCGAAGTCACATTGCACGAAGGCCGTAATCGACAAATTCGCAAGATGTTCGAGGAGGTCGGACACCACGTAGAAAAAATCCGTCGTGTTCGCTACGGACCGCTGGAGCTCGATCTGCCACCCGGGGAGTCGCGAACTCTGACACCCAGAGAGGTCTCGCAACTGCAGCGCGCGACAGAGCCGCGTGAGGTACCCCGATTCGAGCGCGACAACATACGCTCCGGGCGGGAAGACGCCGGAGCGCCTCCGCGTCGGCCTCGCGAACGGGATAGAGCGCCAGCGCGGGAGGCTCGAAGTGAACGCGCACCTCGATTCGACGAACAACGGAGAGAAAGAGATCGCGAAGACAGAGGGCGGACTTTCCGATCGCCCCGACGCGACTACCAGCAGGCTCGTCGCTCAGGTGAGGGCTTCGTGAAGTTCGGCGGGCGTGAAGATGATCGTCGCCGTGAACGGCCTGCGCAGTTCGCTGATCGACCTCGGCGAGACAAGCGCGCACAGGAATTCTCCGATCGACCGAGCGGAAATCGTGGCGCTCGCGATCACGGACGGGCATTCAAGGATCGTGGTAGTGCGCGTCAAGGTTTTAGAAGCCCAGAACGGTCCAGAAGCACACGAGAGAGCTTCGATCGGCGCTCAAAGTCCCCGCAACTAGGAAAAGGCAATGCCGGCAAGCGGAGCTCCAAAACTTCGAGTCGCGGACCTAGTCAAAGACGGTCAAACAACGGGCCGCGTCGCCGAAGTCCCTGATACACTCTCAAGTTCTTTGCAGCTCTCCTGAAGCAAATTGATGAAAAATATCGAAGATTTTGTACCGGCTCACATACGAGCGCTGTCGAAGTATGTGCCGGGCAAGCCGGTGCGACAGGCTGAGCGCGAAAGTGGCATTCGCTGCATAAAACTGGCATCGAACGAGAATCCATTCGGCCCCTCTCCACTAGCTATAGCTGCCATACGACAAGCAGCAACCGCAATCAACTTTTATCCGGACAACGATGCTAACCGTTTGCGTCTCGTCCTCGCTGAGCACCATGGCGTCGAGCCAGAGCAAATTCTCGTCACTGACGGTTCGACCGCGCTGATCGATATCGTGGCGCGAACGCTGCTTGCTCCAGGACTGAATGCTGTCACCAGCAAATCCTCATTCATCATTTACTCGATCGTGACGTGCGCTGCGGGTGGACGACTGATCGAGGTTCCAACTCGCAACGATGGGTTCGATCTTGATGCCATCGCTTCGGCCATCACGGCAGATACGCGCGTCGTGTACATCGCGAATCCAAACAATCCCACGGGAACGATGTTTTTCGCCGATGAGCTTGATCGCTTCATCGAGCGCGTGCCTTCACACGTGATGGTCGCGTTAGACGAGGCGTATTCCGATTATGGAGAGTTTTATTCGCGCAAGAAGAATCAGGTGTACTCACGCTCGATCGAATGGGTGAGGAAGCAACGCCAGAACGTAATCGTGCTGCGCACTTTCTCGAAAGCTCATGGATTGGCTGGCTTGCGCGTTGGTTATGGCATCGGCGATCCACAGATGCTGCGCTATTTCGCCCAGATGCGTACGGCATTTTCGGTTTCCACCGCGGGCGAAGCCGGTGCTGTGGCTGCGCTGAAGGACGAGACCCACATTCGCCTTTCGGTCGAACGCAACAGTGAAGGAGTCGAATATCTGACTGCCCGTTTGCAGGAGCTGGGCTTCCGGATAGTACCGACCACTGCGAACTTTCTGTATCTGGAAACTTCGGAAGATCCAAATCAGCTTGCAGGGCGGATTCAAAACGAAGGCTGCATCGTCCGCAGCTTGGCGCCATGGGGTATTCCCAGGGCGTTACGAATCACGGTTGGAACACCCGACCAAAATCGCGTCTTGATCGACGCAGTCGCACGGGTCTTGCGACCTGTAAATGTGCGTTAGCATCCGCGTGGAGATGCACTATGCTGCTTCTTTACGATCTGATGGAAGCGGCTATGCCATCAGTAGTAGGTTGAGCGGTTACTCTTTTTTCTTCTTGCCGTGCGGCTTTTGGGCCTTCTGTGCACGCTGGCGCGCGCGATCAGAGGCGCTTATATCATCAGCGTTTTCGTCATGTTCCTGCATGGCGAATCGAAAATAAAACAACATCCCTCTAATCGCAAGAGTTTTTCAGAGATTTTGGATACACAAAGGTAACAGACACGTTTTCACGCATCACACTGCGAGCAACTCTTCGGATCCATGCGTGCCTCGCCATGCCCGGAAAGTTCTGTTCCTATCTGGCACCCGCTGAGCTTTGCGGCTCGTTGAGTTCATCGTAGTAGAGCAGCAGATCGGTCGAGGTTGCTGCCGCCCTGGTTGTCGCAACATAGTGGTGATCTGCCACGATGACAAATCGAATGGTTCACGACATGCGCGAGCTGCTGTCAGAGCGGATAGATGTAGAACTCTCCCCATGAATTTCGATAGCGAAATGTCCTTGCCGAAATCGTCTTCTCGCAGAGAAGACATCCATTTCTCGCGATCGGAGCGAATCTGGGTCACCTTCGGGCAAACAGCCTCAAGATCAGCGAATTTCGAGGCTGAAGCAGACCTGCTGCCAGCGTCCAAGCTAACGCTCCAGCCAAGTCCACTCTGCCCCGAGAATGCGCGTGAATGTATCGTGCAGCGAGCCGAAGCTGTTGCTAAGATCGCGCCTCTATAAGTCGCCGGCGTGGCGGTTGGGCTTCAAAGGCCCGATCGGTGGCCCAGCTGTTATAGGTAGTCTTGAAGTAAGCAATACTGGGAGTCAGTCATCCTCCTGGCGTTCCCGAGTCGGTATGATGGGAGTTGCAGCAGTCTTACGATCTTCAGACCAGTTGAGGTTTTCGTCCCCACTGCCGCATCGAACGATAAAGTGGCTACGCTGACGACAAGCTACCTGCCTTCCCGATTCGCGAGCGCGTTTCGCTCTCTGCGCCATCGCAATTTCCAGCTCTTTTTCGCTGGTCAGCTGATTTCCCTGGTCGGGACCTGGATGCAGAACGTGGCCGAAGCCTGGCTTATCTATCGGCTGACCGGATCATCACTGCTGTTGGGGGCGGTCTCATTTTGCTCCCAAATTCCGATCTTCCTGCTCTCGCCTATCGGCGGCGCTGTCGTCGATCGCCGAAACCGCCATCGGGTAATCATTGTTACCCAGACCCTTTCAATGATCCTTGCCTCCATCCTGGCCGCGATTACCTTGCTCGGCGTGGTGAAGGTGTGGCATGTCTTCGTGCTCGCCGCGTTGCTCGGATTCGTGAATGCTTTCGATATCCCGGCACGTCAAGCATTCATCGTGGAGATGGTGGGAAGAGAAGATTTGATGAATGCTATCGCGCTGAATTCCTCGATGTTCAACAGCGCGCGCGTTATCGGGCCGGCGATCGCGGGCATTCTGGTCGCCACTATCGGCGAAGGATGGTGCTTCTTCGCTAACGCGGTCAGCTACATCGCCGTGTTGGCTGGACTTCTGATGATGAAGGTCCCACGCTGGACGCCTCATTCCCGGGAAACATCGGCCATAGAGGACATCAAGGAAGGTTTCCTTTGGGTGCTGCAGACAAAACCCATCTTTGCGTTGTTGCTCCTGGTTGGAATCGTAAGTCTTGTCGGTATGCCCTACGCGGTGCTGATGCCGATCTTTGCCGATCAGATCCTGCATAGCGGAGCCCGCGGACTGGGAATGCTCATGGGATTCAGTGGCACAGGAGCCCTCATCGGAGCCATGGCGCTGGCAGCCAAATCCAGCCTAAGAGGGCTGGGAACTTGGGTTGCTGCGGCCTCCGCCTCGTTTGGAGTATTTCTTATTCTGTTTTCTTATTCGCGCGTATTTCGGGTTTCTGCGCTTCTGCTGATTCCAATAGGAATGTCCATGATGGTGCAGATGGCGTCCACGAATACTTTGATTCAGTCCATGGTGCCCGACCGTCTGCGCGGGCGGATTATGTCTGTTTATTCCATGATGATGATGGGCATGGCTCCCTTGGGAGCGTTGTTGGCTGGAGCGCTGTCTGAGCGCATGGGGGCTCCACTTACCGTGGCGGCTGGTGGAGCATGCTCAATTCTGGGATCCATTTGGTTCCGCACTCAGCTCAAGGAGTTCCGCATTGAGGCTCGCCGCCTGATCATTGCGCAGACTTATGCTGGCGGCGATCCAGCGCAGGAGATTACGACGGTACGGGAATCGTGACGATCCGGGATCTATCGCTTCAACACAAGCCACTTGGAAAGCTTCTGCAACGTTCGGATACCGGTGGCGCCGGCCAATTCCAGCTCAGTCAGGAGCAAATACAGTTTTTTCGCGAGCATGGATACCTCAGCGGCGTTCGAATCCTCCACGACGACCAAGTCGAGATTCTGCGGCAAGAACTCTCGCAATTAGCTGATCCGTTGCACAACGAGAATGAACTGTTCTACGAGTTCCATTCAAACGAGTCCTCCGATCCAGATACCGTACTCTTTCATGCCCTTGGCGCCTGGCGCATCGCACCCGGTTTTCATGACTTGCTCTGGAACCGACGATTCACTGTTCGCGCCTCGCAATTGCTCGATGGTCCTGTGCGCTTCTGGCACGATCAACTCTTTTGCAAGCCGGCGCACCATGGTGGTGTCGTGGCTTGGCATCAGGATTACTCCTACTGGACTCGCACTAAGCCACTCGCTCATCTGACCTGCTGGATCGCCCTCGACGACTCAACCCGCGAAAATGGATGTTTGCAGTACATCGCCGGAAGCCATCGCTGGCCAGATCTACCGATCACGGGACTCGCCGGAGACATGGACGCAATCAATGCTGTACTCAGTCAGGAACAGCGAACTCAATTCGAGAGTCCCGTCGCGGTCGAGTTGAAGAAAGGCGAAGCCTCGTTTCATCATCCCCGGCTGGTGCATGGTTCGTTCGCCAACCACTCCAATCACAACACAGCCTAGACTACACACTCGGCATGGAAGAGACGCAGCATGCTGCGTCTCTACCTTTCTCCGCCGCTTCCCTTCTTCTCCTCCGCGGGAGCATCGCCCGCTTTGATTGGAGTGTGGGAGTCCACCGGGCGTCCAGGAGGATCATTGGTGACGGTGTAGAGTTCGCCATTTCGCATGTACATCCGTTGCATTTCTTGCTGGTTGAATGGCCGCGCGCCGCGACGTCCAAATACAGAGAGCTGATTCCCGCTCTCGTCCACGCCACGGTCGCGATCGGTGCCTTCGGAGACGATTAGCGCCGGACCTTTCGTCTTGTACCTGGCGACGAGTTTCGGAGTTGGCGGTGGACTGAATCCATAAAACTTGTCGTTATCCACCGGCGAAAAGAGTTGGACGATCTTGAAACCGGCTTCACCATCCGCGACAAAGGCAAACTGACTCGAGCTGACCATTCCGGTTTTTATATCGCGCGTGTCCTTGAGCTCGCCATTGGCGTTAAACATCTGCGCCAACTTCGGACGCTCGGGACGCTCGATATCGACGATGGCCATGCCGTCCCTGCCGTCCGAGACGTAAGCGTATGTGCGCGCCAGATAAACGTTTCGGGCATCCCGCAAAGGAACTCTCGCGGCTTCGATTAATTTTGGTTGGTCGAGACGAGTCACTTCCAAGACCTTCAGCCCTTCCTTGTCGGTGACGAAGGCATAGCGGAATTGGACTGCCACTCCTGTGGGTTCGTTCAGCACAGGCGCGCCGACCTCAGCCGTGATCTTCGGATGCAGCGGATCATCGAGACTTACAACTTCCAGTCCACGATCGCAGAGGATGTACGCGTATGCTCCAGCGATGGTGATCCGGTGAGCGCCATTCAACTTTCCATCTGGGTTGAACGTAGCGGCGCGACGGACGAAATTGTTCGCCGGATTGCCGTCCAGCAAGGTGCCCACGCCGGCAAAATCTTTCTTGTCCTTGAGGCTGTTCCCGATAACTACCAGCCCCTCGTATTTATCCGTTCCGTAGAGGAAACCGTACATCAAATGGATATTCTGCTCTTCGTTTTGCGGATCATGGGTCCGAAGCGGATCGACGCCAAGAGTGGTCGGCGTTGCAATCGCCGTCGCGTATTTGCTCTTTACGTAAAACTTCTGCCCCCAAGGAGAAACCGGCGCGGTAACGATCTTCTCGGAGAAATCTTTATTGTCGATCTGTGCGACGTCGTAAAAGCGGAATCCCCCTTTGCCTAACGCTGTGTAGGCATATTCGCCACGAAGCTGGATATCCAGCACCTCCTCCCCGCCGAGCTTTGCGCGAACCGGATGCTCATCCGCCTCGAGTTCCTGCTTGTGTTTTTGGAATTCTTCGTAATTCTTTGGGTATACGAATTTGTGGAAGTCGCTTCCGTAGATCGCAGGCGGCTCATCGTGCTCAGCGATCTTGACCGCGTTAAAGCCGTCCTCGCCGGTCGCCACGTAAACGTAGCGTCCCATGAAGTTGAGGAAATTCGTGCCCTGAATAAGGACTTGGGCCATCCAGGCGTTGTTGTCCCTCTCCTGGGAGACGTGGCAGTCGGTGCACTCTTTTGTTTCCTTGGCGCGAACCGTATGGGGAACGTACGGACTAAAAGCTTGTCCACTGAAACCTTCGGACGAAACTGTCTGTTGCTGGTAGTACAGCCAGTCGCGCTGCGCATTTTGCGAGCTGACAACGACAGCGCACGCGGAGCGGATCGGAGAAACGCGATTGCCCGTGACAGTGCCATCGATGCCAAGCATGTACACGTCGTCGCGCAGCACCATGAAGTCGTAGGCGGTATAGTTGCGTGTCAGCAGACCTTCATTGTGCAGCATAGGCATGCGCTGATTTGCCGACATCGACAGATGACAACCGAAGCAACTCGTGGTCCACGACGTATGGCAGCTCTGGCAGCTCATCTTGCTGGATGAGTGTGCGAGCTTGGTAAGATCGCTCTGGTCAGCGATCGCTCCCCACGTGAGGCCATCCTTCTGAATCGTCTTTGCCAGGCGTGACTTCTCACTGTAATGGGGACGCCCAGGCGTGATGGTATCGACTACCTGCACCACTTCCCATTCCTGATTTGGGTCCATGATCGAGCGCTGGAAAAGGTGATCACCGCGCCAGTAAAACTGTTTCTGCTTGAAGGGCGTCGTGTTAATCGCGAGATTGATTCCGTTGCCAGGCGCAGCCGGACCAGTCGATACCAGCGTTGCGCGTGAGCGGATATCGCCGTGGCACGCTTCGCAGGTAATTACCAGCGCATTACGCGTCTCGCCATAGAGCTTACCGTTGCCGTGGTTGTCCTGTGAGAAGTGGCAGTCGGCGCACTGCATTCCTTTATCAAGATGAATATCGGAAAGGTGAATGGCCTTCTTGAATTTGTCGGGATCCTTCCAGTCGACGATATTGCCGTCGGCGTCGAGCAGATTCCCCTTGCGATCGTGCTTGTAGACGGCCCGGAAGATCCAGCCATGGCTGTGAAAATCCGCCATCTGGGTCTTGTCGAGTTGTTTGTTGAACTCAGGAGTTCCGACCTGTTCCAGGAACTTTACGTCACGCCATTTTCCGCGATCCGCAGAGCCCTCGGGATTGCGGACCTGAGCCTGATAAGCATCCGCTGCCGAAGGATCGTGCTGCTTCTCCGGATACATCTTGTCGGCATTGATCTCGTTGTCCCACCACGTATAGCCAAAATAGGTAGTGACCATGTTCGTACCCGGATGGATGTGGCACGTCATGCACTGACTGGACGGGATCGACAGCGTGAAAACATGCTGCAGAGGATGTCCGCTCTCGCTCTTAGAGATCGTCGGGTCAGACTGTTGCGACAAACCTAGATTGCCGATCCGCGTGTGGACAGCTTCACGTCAGGATGACCGGGATCCTCATCCGAAACAGGATTTCCGACTTCGCCCTTTTCGCGCCCGCCGCGCTCAAAGACTCGCAACACGTTCCCAGGCTGGGAAATCTCCCAGCGCTGCAGTGGATCGATGTATGGCAAGATTCCTTTCTGCTTCGTCTCTTCCGGAGTTGGCGGAGGCCACGTGATCAGTCGCTGCGGCTTGCCGTCGCGCCCATAACTCTCGCCAAAACGCGGATTCTTTATTGGATACCCGCCGTTGTTATACAGTGCAGCGCCCCAGAGCATTGCACCATGAGTCATCATGCTGGTGCGCACCTGGTGCACCTCTTCAGAGTGGCAGCCCGAACGCCCGCACGTCTCTTGAGATACACGGTTGTCGCCGGGGTTAACAAACTTCACCCACTCCGGGCTCTCCTTTAGCCAGCGCGCTCCAAAATACGGACGCACCGCATTTGCCGCTGAGTGCTCGTCTTCGCGAAAGCGCGCCCGCACGTGGGCTCTGCTCTTTGCCTCGTTATATTGCGCAGAGTCCTTGGCCGCGCTGTTCATTACTGACGCATCGCCGCCGTGGCAGTCAGTGCATCCCAGCCGGACCGTGCCGGGCGCGTGCATCGTAGTGCTGTCGATCGGGGTGTGGCAGCCGGCGCTCATGCAGCCGCGAGTTTTGGCGTCTGCTTCGTCTTGCGTCTGAAGAATCAGGAGTTGCGATCCCCGCCGTTGCGTTCGTTCGGTGATGCTCTCGGTTTGATCTGGCGAAGTAGCCTGAGAATTTGCCGAGCCTGCTTGCTGGGGCTGCTGCGCTTCTTGTCGATTGCTGGATGGATTTGCGCGTGCAACCACACGCGTGATGAAGACCAGGCAAATTGCGAGGCCAAAGACCCCAGCCAAACGAACGCCGCGAGACCTCTTCATTAATCCCCTGAGCTGACCGGTTTCAACTTGCTTTCTCAGAACACAAACTTAATCAGGCCGAAGGCGCTAAGCAGCGTTTGGCCCGTGTAAATGTCGCGCAAGCCACGCGCCGGAACCAATCCGGTAATGCCGCCTTCGATAATGATGTTCTCCGACAATGGCGGCCGGTATATCACTCCGGTACCAAAGTCCGCTCCGATTCCGCGATGAATGTGGTTCTGGAAGAGCACTAACTGAATCGGCTCGGTGTGCACGAACTGCAGGTAGTTGAAGTTCACTACCCAGCGCATCTTCGGCGTTATGTCAAAGTCGGCTCCCGCGTTGTACACATATGCGCCCGGATTTACATAGTTCGCCTGACCCTCGTTCTTGCTCGCTCTCAAATCGGGAAACAGAGCATTGTCCGACTTGAGGCCGATCAGCGTGCCCGTGAGTCGAATGCCTTCGCGATTCCAGAAGCTGAACGGACCGCCGGCAAAACTCTGCGATTCATCAATGGAATCGAATCCGCGCGCTATGCCATCGCGCGGATTCTTATCGCCTGAAGCGTAGAAGAATGAGGTGCGCAGGCGTAGCCAATCTTTGTCTAGCGATAATTCCAGCGCGGCCAATTGCGCGTTGATGTCTACGCGATCGCACTTTCCAAACCCCTGTGGACAAGGAACAACATTGCGGCGCGATGCGACCTGGTTGTCTGTGTCATACCCCAATACTTGATAAAACGCGGAAGACACGTTGATACGCTTAATGTGACCGTTGCTGGTCGTTCCAATGTAGTGCGAACGAATCCCGTGCGGAATAATCACGCCAATTGGCTCAGGACGTGTGATGACCCCATTGTTGTTGTAGTAGATCGAAGGATCATCCTTATCAAAGTGATAGCTGAATTGAGTCGTGTAACCCTTGAACAGAAAGTCCTGGACGTACAGGTTCGCGATCGCTACCTGCTGATGGCGATCGTTAAACGTGTTCAGCCCGCTGTTGGTGTCTTTCTCCAAGTGATAAAAGTATGCGAGGTTGTACTCGTATTTGTCCGACTTCAGATTCCCGAAGATCCGCAGCCCGGGTTGCTCCTCGGAATAAATCAGTCCGCGGAAATCGCTCTGGAATTGCTGAATGCCGGCGCGAACTGAAACGAAGTCGAAGTTCGGGCTAAGGTCCTTGATCTTGTACTCAAAAAACGCGGCCTGCAGACCAACGTGATCGTCGAATCGATCCGTTCCCCGCTGGGGATTGATATTCACGATGCCGCGTTCCCGTGTGAGGAGATAGTTCACATCGAAAGCAGGCGTGAAGACGATCCGCCAATCTTTTGGACGGAAACTGGCGTCACCGTGGTAGAGCTCTCCAGTAAAGCGAAACATCTGGCTAAGGAAGAACTGTCCGCCATTGCCGAAGAACTGAAACGATCCTGGATTGCGCGCGGCCACCAGGCTTGGAGTCGGCAGGCGCCGACCGTCCACGGCACTGACGGCGCTGCCGGTAAAAACGAAGAAAGTTTGCTGTCCAAAGATCGGATAGTCGCCCTTGAGCTTGTTGCGATTGAAGGGATCGTACCAATGGCCGCTGGTGTACTCGTACTCGCCTGAAGCCGGATACCGCTTGTAGGCGTTCAGTGGATCCTTCGGGTCGCCTCCGGAGATATCCCAACGGTAAGTTCTCTTCTCGAAATTTTCATTTTCCGTGGGAGGAGCCTGGGCCGTTGGACTTTGCTCGGCCGGCATTGTCTCGTTCGGACGCCGCCGTATTTCGTTGTAGGGCTGCCGTGCCTCGGTATCGGTCTGGCCAGCCTTCGGCGGCACAGCGCCCGCGAGTGGCCGATCCATCGGACCCTGCGCCAGGAACTCTTCAGTCGATTGCAGCTTTACCTCGATGCTCAAAACTTCCCCTGAGCCGACGCGAACGTTCTGCCGGGTAAAGTCCTGAAAACCCTGTCTGCGCCATTCAATCCGATAAACTCCGGCGTTGAGATCGCTGACCCGAAACACGCCATCGGCATCGGTCATGGCGGCGCGCATTCTTCCATTGCTATCCCGAATTACGACTGTTGTTCCGCCGATTCCACGCCCGTCCATGCCAGTGACGAGCCCTTCAATCGAGCTAGTCGTAATCGGGCGGCGGTTCGGCAGTCGTCGCTGGGGAGCCTGGATGACAGTGTCTTTGCTTTGCTGGTCTTCATCTTTGTTGCGCGCTGAAGGTAGCTGTGCCACATCGGCAGCAGTTGTGGCGACGGCAGTCTGCTGCGGCTGGGGTGAGACTGCTTGTCCGAGCCCGAATGCGGAGACGGTCAGACACACGACCAACTCCAGTGGGCCGCACGCAAGTTTCCGGACGATCACGGAGCCAGCCTCTCCCTCCCGGGGGTGGAGGAATTGTAAGAGCGCTTTGTCAGAAGGAAATTCGGAGTCCGTATTTGGTATCACATCCGGCTCACTCCTTCAAGAAGAACCCGGATTGGCTCCTGTCCCGACCTCACTTCAGCCGCTCTCTGTCGGACGCTCACTCACCATCGGTCATCGACTTTGGAAATGCCCCGCCGCGTTTGTCGTTGTAAGCGCACCACTTACGGGAATTTTGGATTTTGAACAATGTACCTCTGGCATTGTGCACAGCTGTCAGATTCATGGTTTCCTAGGCGGCAGATGAACCCCGAAGTACTGATTTACAGCCCTGAAGCCAGTGTGACTGCTAGCCTCTCGGGGGCGGTCAGACGAGTGAAATGGCACCCAACATCTATCGACCGGGCGGGAGCGGGACTCAACCTCATTCGGTCGCACAGATACCCCGCAATCATCATCGACTGCGTGGACCCGGCGGCTGCTTCAGGTCTGCTTGACCTGTGTCGGCGGTCGGCTTCGAATAAGACCTCGATCGTCTTCGCGCTCAGCGACGAACGAGATGCGACGACTTCTCGGAATGCAAACTTCGTCGTACAGCGATCGTCATTCACCCGCACCTTCCCTGCTGTCCTTCACGCTGCGGAAGGCTTGGTGCGGCAGGAGTTCCGCCACCACCGCCGCGTTCCGATGGGCATGCCGGTGGTGCTCTCAAATGACGAACATCGGCTTCAGCTAACCACGTTAAACGTGAGTGAGGGCGGAATGTGCCTTCTGGGCGAGGTGAAGGGCTGGAATCGCGACCACCAGGTTCAATTCAGGAATCCGAAAGTCAACTCAGAGTTCTGCGCAAGCTCTTCCGTGATTTGGAGCGAATCCGGCAAAACTGGAGTCCGGTTTCATGGGATGTCTGTGGCCGCCAAGGTACTGCTTGGCAATTGGCTGAAGGAACACGAGTAACAGTCCTGCTCTGCGCAGAGCTGTGTCACTCTGCCCTCTTCAATCATTAGTTCGGTCGGCGTGGCTCGGTGGCTGGGAGATCATCAGAAAACGTATTGATTCTTTGGACTCGTTTCGAATTTGATGTCGCACACCAGGCAACACCTGCGCACCATCGCCTGCGGACATTTCAAGAATTCTGCCTTCGATTTCCATGATGGCTGTTCCTGATAGAAGATAGAAGAACTGCTGCGCCATCCCATGATGATGCCGGACTTCTGCAGTGCCGGGAGGCATGCATTCTTCGATGACGCTCAAACCGGCATTGCGTAAAAGGTGCCAACCATCGCACCCCTGCCCCCAGGTGTAGTGTTCGGCGGTACCATTGTTGACTAACAACTGCATCCTTGCCTTCCTTCTGGAATCAGCGCTGAGACGTTATCCGTCAACCGATCAGGCGTGCCAGAGCCGCACCCACATGGATTTGCGTGGTATCCAGCAGTGGAACTCCGGCAGCTTCCCCGCCCCGCAGGATCAGCGGTAGCTCCGTGCCGCCGAGAATTGCTGCCTGTATGCCATTCCGATCTCTCATCCGAGCGATGATCTCAGCAAGCCCTCGACGTGTCTCGTCACGAAATACCCCTTTAACTAATTCGCTGAAATACCTTTCGTGGATATATTCCTGCTCGCTTTCTTTGGGCACGTGAATCTGCATCTCTTTCCGAGCAAACACCACGGGATAGAACGTGGCCTGCATGGTGAACCGAGTCCCGATCAGGCCGACGTGCTCGAAACCGGACTGCTGCGCGCGATCAGCAGTGGCCTCCACAATACTGATCAGAGGAAGCGGAGACCGGCGCTCGACGTCATCGAACACGATATGAGGCGTGTTTGCGGTTATGAGAGCGAAGTCCGCTCCAGCGTTCGCCAGTTTTTGCAGCTCGACTACGAAAAATTCAGCTAGATCCTGAAGACGCTTTCCTTCAAGGCATCTCAAGACATATTCCATGTTCACGCTGTTGATGATGATCGATGGCGGATCTCCTTTCGGATCAAGTGCCCGATGGGTGTTGATCAGAGATCGATAATAGTCGACAGTTGACTCGGGACCGAGGCCGCCGATGAGTCCGATTGTTTTCATGGGAGGAGATCGTATGAAAGGAGAATGCAAAATTTAGCAACGTGCCATTGATTCTGGAAATCTCATTCTCGATTCTGTTTAATTTCCTCCCGGGATGAGATCGCGATGACTGAATCAATGCACATAGCCCAGCTATACCGCAGCGTGTATGAAGGCGACAGCAATGGCGAGGCCTGGCATGGACCGGCGCTGAAACCTCTGTTGAACGACATCACCGCGGAACAAGCCTCACGCCCTCCCGTAATCGGACGACATTCCATTCTTCAGCTGGTGCTGCATATCGCCTACTGGGAACAGATCGAGCTACGCCGCTTTCTTGGTGAAGTGGTGGACGCGCCCTTGAACACGCCCGACGACTGGCCAAGCAACCGCGCCATTACCGACGAAGAGTGGCAGGCGGTTCTCTCTCGTCTGCAGGCGTCGCACGCGGCGTTATACAACGCTATTCAACGCAGTACGGACGAGCAACTCAGGCAGCAAGTCCCAAGCCGCAATCACGACAACTACACCCTGCTGCATGGGACCATCCATCATTGCATCTATCACACAGCTCAGATTGCGCTGCTGAAACGAGATAAGAGATAGAGGACAAGTACACGGTTGTTTCTTTGCGTTCATTCTCAGTGTGAAATGCTGACCCTTGCCATACATTGCTCTATTGGGGAAACGCTATACCGGCAGCGAATCCGTTTTCCATACCCTCCCGGTCCGGTAGCGACCAGCGTTGATCGAGTGCCATTATGGGATATCCCACTCAGCCCAGCATAGCTTAGCTTCACCGCGCTGCCCTGTCCCTGCCGTGATACTTGACGGATCGCAGTCGAGACGTAAGCATGGCTAGGAAATGAGAAAGCTTCTGGGAAATAGTCTTGGAATGGCTGTCCTGCTTAGCTGGTGCACGACGATGGGGACCTGCCAACAGGCTATCGTCCTCGTAGGATCCGGTTCGACGGTTCCCGCGCCTCTCGTCAGTAAGTGGGCCGATGCGTACAACCAACGCAATCGCAATGTCCAAATGAGATATGTGGCGATTGGTGCTGACGAAGGCATCGTTGCCATTTCCCACGGCAGTGGCGACTTTGCTCTGGGAGAAATTCCTTTAACCGCGCAGCAACGTTCCAAGGCCGGACTCGTCGAGCTCCCCGCTGTTGTCATCGGGATCGTGCCTATCTATAACATCCCGGGCATTCACACCGAGTTGCGATTTTCCGGAGAGGTCCTGGCAGATATCTTTCTGGGCAAGATCAGGAGCTGGAGCTCGCCCGCGTTAGCCAAGCTCAATCCCGAGGTGAGTTTGCCCGATTTGCCGATCAGAGTAGTACACCGGCCGGCGGGAAAAGGGTCGAATTACATCTTCACAGAGTTCCTGTCCAAAGCCAGTTCCCGGTTTCGCAGCGAGGTTGGTGTCAGCGCCTCTCCCAAATGGCCGGTAGGCAAACCCGCGGAGCGCAGTTCCGAAATGGTAGACACCGTGAGGTCAGAACCAGGAGCGATTGGCTACGTTGAAGCACAGTACGCGATCGAATCCAAAATCCAATTCGGTTTAGTCCTCAATGCTTCTGGCCATTTCATAAAGGCCTCAGCGGAGAGCCTTAAGGATGCCTGTCGCTCGGTTGAAACCCCAGCCTTCGACAAGTTCTCCGCTTCCCTCGTCGATGCCCCAGGGGCGCGCTCATTTCCAATTACGAGCTACGATTGGTTCTATCTGCGCGTAAAGGGCGATGATGCTAAACGAACAGCAGCCCTGCAGGACTTTCTCAACTGGGTGTTCTCCGATG
Source organism: Acidobacteriota bacterium (assembly GCA_003225215.1). Taxonomy (GTDB): domain Bacteria; phylum Acidobacteriota; class Terriglobia; order Terriglobales; family Acidobacteriaceae; genus Gp1-AA112. The sequence continues at coordinate 12,857 of QIBC01000191.1, read as the reverse complement.
GCCAGCAAATCGCAGCCACCGCAGGGTACTCGGAGTTGCCGGCGCCACTTCGCGCCAAGATAAGCCTCTCATTAAGAGCTGTGAAATAGAAAGCAGCCAGCCTCAAAAGGTAATTCAAGCGCCACAACGTTCGTCCTTCCACGTTCTACTTACCTCATGGCGTAGCGGTCCGCGACAATGTGGAAACGAGTCGCACGCGCTGCGCAAACCTGCGGCTCAAGTAGTCTGCTCTCGCTTGAAAGTCGATTATCCTTCCCCGAAGTCTGGCTGGGACCCAGCGCTCCTGACTCTTGTGGTTTGGCGGAACATGGAATTCGATTAGTTTGGCCATGACAGTAACCTCCTCAGCGATGGCCTGTCCGCCGGCATCCAACTCCTAATGTCCTAACCCTTGGTCCACAGGGGAACCGTGCGGCTGGCTGCTTGTCCTGCTGCAAGTTTCCAATGCAATCTTTCCGCCAAAGCTGAAACCCACAGGACAACGTCTGTAAAGTGTTGATGGTTAAAAGCGGACACCTCTGCAGCGGTCTGAGCTGGAAAGGTGAAGTGAACCGTGAGGTTTTAGGTGATGCGGAGCTTTAGCCAATCGGTTAATGGATCTTCAGGGCGCATTCTCATTTTGGCCCTCGTTGTAACGTTCTCTCTCGCGGTTTCCGCTCAGACCCAGCCCGAGCAATTCTGGCTGGCGGGTCGCTACGTCGGTGACCGAATACTGATTTACTTCCAGGCTGTGAAATTCAATCACACGATCCCTCAAAATGCTCGACGCCTTCCTGACGCGGTCGTTGACGGATTTTTTGACCAAGTCGAGCTCCCTGCAAACTACATCGCGCAATTCCAGAAAGGGCCGGGCACCGAGCACTTTGCCCTCGGGGACCAATACGATCTGTTAACCGGCGATGGAGACCTGATTACGGTTACCCTGAGCACCCTTCTGGGAAGCGAATCGGACGAAGACGTTGGAAACGACTCCTACATCGGGGCACTCGCTACGGTAAACCGTCGGAGTAGCTTGTTTTCCACACGCGGCTATTACGTTCTGCGACCTCATCGGGAAGTGTATGAGGATGCCGCAAAGCGGAGTTTCAATTCCGTACACTCCGGTATTGTCGATGAGCCGGTGCGAAGTGACATTCAAACGCGCATGGCTTTGCTTCTTAATGAACGCATGAAGGCGATGGCAAACGATGACCAGCAACGCGAAGCAGAGCGTGTTCCGCCCGCTCTTGCCGTACAGCCTTTCCGTGTTGCCGACGGGAGTCTCCGCTATTACGTAAGAGCGGAGTGGAAGTCAGCGAATCAAACCGATCGTTCCTCGTTTGTCCTCGCCGCATGGATGGCGCCGAAGCCAACACTGCACATCCTGGCAGTCGAGACGCGCAACTCTGGATACCGCTTCGATTCGGCACTTCCCAAATTGCTCAATGCAGTCGATCTCGGCGGTGGAAGAACGGCGATTATCGTTTCCACAGAAGGGGACGACTCCAGATCGCTCAATCTGCTGCAATACAGTGACGGCCTGAGCCTGCGTCGCATGCCCTCTCTGCAATCGGTGGGCTGTGCGGAATGAACTGGAAGGCATGACGAATGCTCCATCCATGCTTGTCTGTGGCTCAAGACGATGCCGGCAGCGGCGATGGTGCCGGTTGCGACCGCGGCTTTTTCCTAAGGACCGCCGCAGAGATCAGCGTGATCACGAGGCCAATCGGGAATGGCTCGATGAATGTGAGGGCTGCATTGAAGAGCGGCTTGTCGTACAGTTCCTTGTATTGTCTCAGGTGCTGAACTTGCGCCTGGATAGCCGCATCACTCGCGCCCGAGGCCCTAGCCTTCTCGACGACATAGGCGCTGTATTTGTCCATAAAGCCGGGCAGGAAGTTGAAATACAGAACTTCCCAGGTTACGACATAGCAGACACAAGAAATCAGGGTAATGGAGATCCCAACAGCAAAGGCTTTCGCAAACGTGATCTGACCGTTGCCGACGTTGTCGCGGTACGAACGTATACCGAAGAACACCAGCAAAAACGAGAGCACGATAGCCGTGTAGCCGACGATCGCGCCCTTGTCGAAGCCGATCCGGTCCGCGAACGGCACCGTGGCCACCATCATCAGTGAGGAAACCGCGCCGGAAATCAGCCCGAAAGTTAGGATGGTCTTTTTCATTGTCTCTCCTGTGAATGCAACTGCATGTGGACGCACCATACCGCGCCTGACACGTTCTCTGTCGTCATCCTTTTGAGTGATTTTGGCTGTGGGAGAGAGAAATCATTCGTTTGGGTGAGCACTTCAAGGGAGCAATCCGCGCTCCTTGCCCAGTTGCACTGCCTGTGTACGTCGCCTCGCCCCCAATTTGTCGAAGACACGGCTGGAATGCGTCTTTACCGTGTTCTCGCTCACGTAGAGTTTCTGGGCGATCTCGCGGTTGCTCATCCCGCGAGCGATCAGCTCAAGGATCTCAAGCTCGCGCCGCGTGATGCCGAGGTCCTCGCGTTTTCTCTCGTCCAGGACAAATGGCTGTCCGGCTGTGACCGGAACCTCCTGCACAGCGGTCCTCTGCTGCGCTCGTGTCAGTTTGAGCCCGAGCCAGACACCAAGGACAGCAAAAGTCGCAGCGATTAGTCCGCCGTAGATTTCGATCGAATGGTCGATTACCAGGAATCGGTACTCAGTCCATTTCAGCAGCGTTATCAGAACTCCACCGATTAGCCCGTAGATCAGCACGTGTCGCTTCATAATCCCGGAGAGCTTAAACCAAAGGTCAAAAACAAAACCAGATGCGAGGTTACGTCGCTCTGTCCCAGATTTTCCAGGGATTTCTCGCGGTTCGGGGATTTCTGGCAGTTACAGTCAGGACAAACACGAAACACCATATTCAATGCTGGTATCGAATATGGTATCCTAGAGGGCATTGTGGATACTGCGCGGAAGATCACTGTGGAGGTGCCGGTGGCGCTTCTTGAAAAAGCGCAGCAAGCCAGCGGTGCAGGGGTTACTCAGACCGTTCGTACTGGGCTGCAACTGGTTGCGGCCTCGCGGACTTACGCGCGCCTGCGCAAGCTGCGAGGCAAGGTTCGCTTCTCTCGAACATTGACGGAGCTGAAGGCCGACCGGTGATCGCAGCCGACACAAGCACCTGGATCGCGTTTTTTGACGGGAGCCGTGGCGAGGACGCACAACTACTCGACCGTGCGCTGGAAGATCGCCAGGTGGTGATGCTGCCGGTTGTGCTCACCGAGCTCTTGAGCGACCCAAAGCTTCCTTCCGATGTAGCCGAAACAATTTCAGAAGTACCTCTCATCGAGCTCGCACCCGGCTATTGGCAAAGGGCAGGAGCGTTGCGAGAGAAAGTGCTGGTAAAACGCCGCAAAGCCCGTCTCGGCGATGCGCTGATTGCGCAGAGCTGTATCGACCAGCGCATCCCTCTCATCACCCGCGATCGCGACTTCCACGCCTTCGCCGCAGCTGCAAATCTGGATCTGGCGCTCGGGGCAGGGATAGACCGACCCTAAGCCCTCCAGACTGTCCGGTTTACCTTCGGGACGGGGATCGGGCACCCATCATGCACAACCACTTCCTCGGACGACGCCTTCAACCGTCGCGAAATGTAAAACCAAAGGCAGGGCACCCGGCTGTCCCGTTTTCCTCGGCTGGCCTGGTGATGTTCGCTTTTGGGAACCGAATGCAAAAAACCCGAAATGGGAAGGGCAGGCCCTACTGTCAACGTCTATTGTGGGAAGCTCATGTCTTTGAGCAAGTCCTGAAAACGCGGATCTTTGCGGAGAGAGTCAAATCGCGGATCGGTCTTTATCAGCGGCATTTCGTACGAGCGTTCTCTCAAGCCTTTGTTTAACCAGTCAAAAGCTCGATCTTTATCCCCCATGCCGATGTAAACAATGGCGAAGTGCGGAGGTGGAACGTGCTTCGTAGCGGACATTCTTCGCAATTCTTCGAGGATCGCCAAGGCGTCCGCTCGTCGTCCGGCAACGCCGTAGGCATATCCCAGCCTGGACAACGCCACCGATATCCGCACTCCTCGGTCTCTTGAAAACTGCAGAGATTTCTCAAGCTCGTTGACCGCTTCCTCATGCCGTCCAACTGCCGCGTAGGTTAATCCGAGCCATTGATACGCCGCCGGAAATGTGCGGTCGAGCTCAAGCGCCTCTTTTGATCGATGAACTGCTTCCTCATATCGGCGAGCTTGATAGAGTCCCATTCCGAAAAACGCAGCCATATAGGCAGATGCAGGAGCCACCTCCTGGGCGCGCCTCATTTCAGAAAGTCCCTCGTCGAATCGGCTTTCCCAAACCAGTTCGCAGCCGTACCATAAATGAGCAGTTTCAGAATTGGGGTTGAGCTGCAGTGCGCGCTTGAAGTTCGCCTCAGCTCCCGTCCAATCCCAGTCATATACCATGTTTGCCCACCCTAATGAAGTGTGCGCTTCAGCAACATTGCCGTCGAGCTCAAGCGCCCTCAGGGCTGCAGCCTTGGCAGCAGAGATCGCTTGGTGCGCAGGAGCTGCATTCTGCGGCTCAAACAAGTCATACGTCTCCGCCAAGCCGGCATAAGCTTGAGCGTACTCCGGTTCTAAGTTGATGGCCTCTTTGAAGCTTGCCGCCGCCTTCTCTACCTGCAGGCTATTGAAGTAATAACGACCCTTAAGATAAGACTCATAGCTCTTTGGGTCGAGAGAACGGATGTGCTCTCGCTGGAATTGTTGGTAAGAAGACGTGACCGCAACTTTCACTTGGCGCGCAACCGCATCGGCCAGTTCGTCCTGGAGAGTGAGCACATCATGAAGATCGCGTTCATAAGTGTCCGCCCACAAATGAGTATCACTGGGACCATGAAGCAACTGAATGGTGATACGTACCCGATCTCCCTGGCGCAGCACCGTGCCTTCCATGATGCCATCTACGTTCAGTTCACGCGCAATGGTGGGCAATTGCTTGTTCGTCCTCTTGTATTGCATGACCGAGGTGCGCGAGATCACCGTTAATCCGGGAATCTTCGAGATACTCGTTATTAACTCGTCGGTCATGCCGTCGGCGAAATACTCTTGCTCGGAATCGCCGGAGAGATTCGCGAAGGGTAGGACGGCGATTGACCTGATCTGAACAGATGACGGACGCTCCAGCCGTCGGCTGGAGCGAGACATCGCCCAATAGAGCGCAATGGCGAGAATCGCGGCGACAGCCAGTGCGCCGAACCACCAGCGAGGGTTGATCCTGACCTTGGCTACAGTATTGGGAGGTTGATCCGGTAGGTTTGCTGGTTTTGTGTCGCTGGTTACAACGGAGGCGCTGTTTCCGTTCGATACGCGGCTTACCGGAGCAATGAATCGGTATCCACTGCGTGGAATAGTTTCAATGTAGCGTGGTCTCTCGGCTGAATCTCCCAGCCGCTCGCGCAGACGTTTTACTGCCGCATTGATTCCGTTCTCGAACTCGACAAAAGTGTCGCCGGGCCAGAGCCGACTTTGAAGGTCCTCGCGGCGTATGACTTCGCCGGCACGTTCGAGCAAAAGTGTGAGCACCTCGACCGGCTGGCCCATAAGCTGAACACGCAAACCGTGCTTTCGCAGCTCACCAGTATTGGGATCGAACTCAAAAGGCCCGAAGCGAAATATGTTCTTGCATCGGGTTGCAGCCTGCATCTGCTTCAGCCTGGAAAAAGATGCGGAGCAGCATACCACGTATGTACCCAAATTGGGTTAACGGCTATTGGGCTAAGTATCAGATACAGCAAAGACTTATCACGTCACCCAAATAGCCGGAACAAATCATCTTGTTTCCATTGAGGTCTTTGGAATTGAGCGGGAAGCTGTGCGGCACATGAGCTAGTGCGCTCGCGTCCTGTGCTTATCCGGTGCGCTGCCTCAGAAAAGGAGAATATAAGATGAGGACTTGTCTATTGGTGATCGTGTTGTCGGTCGCTCTCTTCCTGATGAGCGCACCTGGAGCCACAGCGCAACGCTACTCGGCCTGGTCGACGCCCACAGTATTCGATGAGGTTAATACCAGCAGCGCCCTCGAGTTCGCAAGCGCGATCTCGAAGGATGACTTGAGCTTCTACTTTCAACGAGGCGACGTCACAATGAGCGGTGAGGACATATGGGTCATCCATCGCGAGCGCAAAGACGCGCCGTGGGGCACACCGGAAAAGCTGCCGGATACTGTGAACTCGTCCTACAACGACCGTGGGGCGTTCGTCTCCTCCGACGGGCACTGGCTTTACTTCGCCAGTGATCGCCCGGGCGGGCGAGGTGGATTCGACCTCATGGCGTCATACCGGCAGCACACGCATGACGACTCCGCATGGGAACCCGCCAGCAACCTCGATGACCTTGGGTCACCCATAAATACAAAAGGATTCGACTCAGGCCCGGCGCTCTTCGAGGACGAGGAGTCGGGTCTGACTTACATGTACTTTGTCAGCAATCCGGCAGGGAGTCAAAACAATGGAGTCGACATCTATGCGAGCGTTCGAAATCCAGATGGCTCATTCGAACCCCCCGTCAAGGTACAGGAGCTGAGCGACCCATCGTGGAACGAAGGACGCCCATATCTGCGCCGCGACGGGCTGGAGATCTTCTTCCAGTCAAATCGGCCCGGGTCGGTCGGTCAGAGTCAGGATCTCTGGACCTCGACACGAGCGACAACTCACGATCCATGGTCAACGCCGATACCCGTGGACGAGCTCAACACAGCCGCCGGGGACGTAACGCCAGCACTATCCTGGGATGGCTTGACGTTGTATTTCGCGAGACGACCGAGTGCCGCCACGGACGCGCAGATTCTCTTCTCCACAAGAGAGAAAGTGCACGGAAGTCATGGTAACTAAGGTTGGGCGAAAAGGGGGACATCCATAGGAAACATGAGGACTGGTGGCGCAGCCTTCACTGCTTCTTGATTTTCTTGCTTACGATACCTCAGAAGTTGGTGGCGCATCCTTTTGCGATTTTCAAGAGGGCGTTGACGATGCACGTTGTTGATCCGATTTGTCATCGATGCATGCTGCCGAGACTAATCCAAAAACCAAATCAAAAGCCATCGTAGTTCCACCATTCTCGTTAGCGCACCCTGCGAAAACAACGCAGAGTGCGACACCCACTCTTCGGTGTTGCAGGCATAAACAGCAAAACAGGGTACGCCACCCGCCACAAACCGAAACGGAAAAAGGATGGGCCACTCAGCCCGAGATAATCCGTTGAGCTCGCAACGTTAGAAAGTCACCTAACCATCGGCGAAGAGGGACAGTCTAAGCCGATTGACACGTCAGTGCCTCAGCAATATATTGCATAGACATATATGGCAGCATCAATGCTGGATCGTGAACTGAAAAAGGGCAGCGCCGAACTGATGATCCTCTCGCTCCTGGAGGACCGGGCGCGGCATGGATACGAGATCAGCAAGCTCATTGAGACGCGTTCAGGCGGGACGCTGCGCTTTAACGTCGCCTCTCTTTATCCTCTCCTTTATCGGCTCGAAGACCGCGGGTGGATTCAGGGGCGCTGGACGGAAAAACAAGGCCAGCGACGTCGTCGGTACTACAAATTGACCGCCCCTGGACGCAAGGTGCTGAGAGCGCAGCGCAACACCTGGCAATCGTTTGTCGCAGCTATGAGCCGGATTACGGGGTTGGAGAATGCCTGAATTCAGAGACGAAATCAGAAAACGCCTGGCGCCGCTGAGACTCGAAGCCACGCGCGAAGCGGCGATTGTCGAAGAGCTGGGCCAGCACCTGGAAGATCGCCACGCAGAGCTGAAGGGCCGAGGAACTTCGGAGCAACAGGCATACGACACGGTTCTGGCAGAACTCGACGAGCGCGATCTGCTGGCCAAAGGGCTACGGCGAATGGAGCGTCAGCCGCGCGTTGAGCCCGTTCCTGCAGGCGGGCCGTGGCATGGAGGCTTCGCCGCCCATCTCGGTCAGGATTTGCGCTATACGTTGCGGAGCTTGCGGCTCAGCCCGGGATTCTCTACCGTCGCGGTTTTGTCGCTCGCGCTCGGTATTGGAGCGAATACCGCGATCTTCCAGTTGCTGAACGCAGTGAGACTGCGCAGCCTGCCGGTAAGGAATCCAGAGGAGCTGGTGTACCTGAAGCCCTCTAACAGTCACGGGCGCTCTGGAAATTTTCGCGGCAGCTTCTCTACGTTCACGAACCCGATTTGGGAACAGATTCGCGATCATCAGCAAGCATTTTCCGGGATCGCCGCATGGAACTCGACCAGCTTCAATCTCGCGACCGGCGGAAGGTCGCGCATTGCCCGCGGGATTTACGTAAGCGGCGACTTCTTTAACATGCTCGGCGTCCTGCCAGCGGCTGGGCGGTTGATTTCGTCAGTTGACGACACGAGGGGCTGCGGCTTGCCGGGAGCGGTGATCAGCTTCCCATTCTGGCAACGTGAGTATGGCGGCAACGCGTCGGCTGTGGGCAGCAAGCTAACACTTGACGGACATCCCGCAGAGATCATCGGCGTGACTCCCGCCGGCTTTTATGGCATGGAGGTGGGAAACTCGTTTGATGTCGCCGTACCCGTCTGCAGCGAAGCCCTCATCGATGGCGAGTGGAAGGTCCTCGATCGTCGCGACGGATGGTGGCTGGCCATCGTGGGCCGCCTGAAACCAGGATGGACGCCGGCCAAAGCAACCGCACAGTTGGAGTCGATATCGCCGGGAATCTTTCAGGCGACTCTTCCGGATCGGTACAAGGACAAAGAGGCGAAGGAGTTCCTGGCGTGGAAGTTGGCAGCCTATCCGGCGAGCGCTGGGATTTCTAACCTGCGCACGGAATACGAGCAGCCCTTGTGGATGCTGCTGGCCATCGCAGGAACTGTGTTGCTGATTGCCTGCGCCAATCTGGCGAACCTGATGTTTGCCAGAGCGAATGCCCGCGAACGGGAAATCGCAGTGCGGCTGGCATTGGGCGCGTCACGTACCCGACTGCTCCAGCAATTGATGATGGAAAGTCTGCTCGTAGCCGCAATTGGGGCAGCGGCGGGGATGGTGCTCGCGCAAGTTCTGACTCGAGTCTTGCTATCTTTCCTCACCACGCGCGGTGGACAAGTACAGCTGGATGTCACACTCGATTGGAGAGTGCTTGGCTTCAGCGGATTGGTCGCGTTGATCACGTGCCTCTTGTTCGGACTGACGCCGGCTATGCGAGCCACGGCTACCCCGCCCATTGTGGCAATGAAGGCCGGAGCACGCGGAGCGATCGGCGGGCGCGACCGACTCGGAATGCGTCGAGTGCTGGTGGTTGCGCAGGTGGCGCTGTCGATGGTGTTGCTGGTCGGCGCGTTCCTGTTCGTGCGCAGCTTTCAAAAACTCGTCTCCGTTGATGCCGGTTTTCGGCAGACGGGAATCCTGGTGACCGAGCTTGATTTTACTCAGCTCAACATTCCACTTGAGGCAAGAAACAGCTTTAAACAGCAACTTGTAGATCGTCTGGAAACTCTTCCCGGAGTGGAATCTACTGCGGGAGTCTCCATCGTTCCGGTAAGTGGAAATGGATGGAATGATTCCGTCCACACCAACGCTTCGGGAGAAGAGCTGCAGGAAGTTTCCTGGTTTAATCGGGTTACTCCGGGATTCTTCAAGACGATGGGCACTCCGATTCTTCGCGGGCGCGACGTAAGCCTCTCTGACACGCTTAACTCTCCAGCGGTCGCAGTGGTGAATGAGACATTCGTACGAAAACTCTTTAAAGACAAGGATCCCCTGGGACAGACCTTCAAAGTGGACGAAGGCGCGGGCAAACCGGAATCGGTGTATCAGATCGTGGGCGTTGTAAAAGATACGAAGTACCGCACCCTGCGCGAGGAATTGACTCCAATAGCTTTTGTCCCGCGCGGTCAGGACAAGCATCCTGACACGAGCTGCACCATTGTCATGCGCTCCGACCTGCCGCTCGATTCGCTTACGACGGCCATCGAGCGTGCGGTGGGAGAGATTAATCCGGCAATCCTGATTCAGTTCACGGTATTAAAGACACAGATTCGCGATACGCTCGTTCGCGAACGGCTGATGGCATCGCTCTCCGGATTCTTTGGAGTACTGGCTGCGATACTTACGACGATCGGCCTTTATGGGCTGATCTCCTACATGGCCGCGCGCCGGCGCAACGAGATCGGCATCAGAATGGCGCTCGGGGCTGACCGGATGCGTGTACTCCAACTCATCATGGGGGTAGCGGTTGAACTGCTTGGCATCGGCCTCGTGGCCGGAGCGGCGCTCTCGTGGTGGTCGTCGCGCACCGCACGCAGCATGTTATTCGCAGTGAAGAACACCGACCCGGCTATCTTCGCCGCGGCTGTGGCATTGCTTGCCATTGTCGCCATGACCGCAAGCTTTCTTCCGGCGCAGAAGGCCTCGCATTTGGATCCATTGGAAGCTCTGCGAGAGGAATAAGGAAGCAGCGAGACGTTCTGACTGCAATGGACAGGGGACGGGTGGTGAACCCTCTCTCCGAGTTTCGCCCTGACGGCAACTGAGACTCACTCAACTGCCCACAACGTGCTTCGCCAAGCCGGTGAGGCAGCCCTGCCAGCCATGCTCATGTTGGCTTCGAGTGGAAGCGTCGGGGATGTGCTCGTGGATCACGACCACTTCGGTGCCCTTCTCGCGTCGCTCGAAGCTTACCGTCACGATCTCGGAAGCCTGCGGCGTCGATTCAATTTGCCAGGTGTAGACCAGCCTGGTTGGCGGCTCCACAACGCGGTACTCGCCGGTAATCCAAACTTCTTTGCCGTCGGGAAGCCGATTCCCAATTCGGTATCTGCCTCCGACGCGCAAATCCACAACCGCGCCGATGCAGATAACGCCTTGGGGCCCCCACCATTGTTTCAGGTGCTCCGGCTTAGTCCAGGCCGCGAACAGCCGCTCCGGCGTCGCGGCGATGGTTTTGCGCACTACCAGCCTCAAAGTCTCCCGCCGGCTTGCTGTCTCTTCGGGCACTGGCATCTCCGTTCGTTTGTCTATTCATGTTTGCTGTGTTCGACGTAGGCGACGAGCGAGTCGAGCGTCCCCTCCCAGAAGTGGCGATAGTGGTTGAGCCACTGCTGTATGCCGGCGAGCGGCTCCGCCCGCAATGAGCACCGGTGCACGCGGCCATCGACATTTCTTGCCACCAGACGAGCCTTTTCCAGCACGCGGATATGCCGCGAGACGGCCGGCAGTGACATGCGAAATGGCTCTGCCAATTCGGTGACCATCGCCGGACCATCGGCCAGCCTGGCCAGCAACGCTCGCCGCGTGCGATCGCCCAGAGCGTGGAAAACCGCGTCAAGCTTGGCGTCGGGCAAAGATCGTTTCATTTTCGTGGTTGACAACATACATCTGCTTCCCGTATAGGAATTAGATATTAAACAATATTGTTAAATATTACTAGCGCCCAGTGGATTGAAGTTCAGCCGGAGCGCTCAGCATACGGGGGAATCCACGATGTCTTCTTTCTTAAGTCGCCGGGAATTTTCGCTGCGCATGGCGTCGGCCTGTTCGCTGCTTGGCTTTTCCGGATTGCCGGCGTTAATCTCGCCCGCCTCCGCCTTCGCGGCCGAAGGCAACGAGATCTCCAGGCAGGAGGAAGCCATTCATCAAGAAGTAGTGTTCAAGGCAGCTCCTCACCGCGTGTACAACGCTCTAACCGATCCATCACAGTTCAGCAAGATCAGCGAGCTTAGTATGCCGGGCGCGACCGCCAGCATCAGCAGCGAGGCCGGCGGAACATTTTCCTTGTTCAAAGGCCACATCACCGGACGCCATATCGAGCTCGTGCCGAATCAGCGCATCGTGCAGGCGTGGCGCGACGACGGCTGGGCGCCCGGCGTCTATTCCATCGCCAAATTCGAGCTGCATCAGTCGGGTGCGGGCACAAAACTCGTCTTCGACCATACCGGCTTTCCGCAAGGCAGCGCACCCCACTTGGCAACCGGCTGGAAGAGTCATTACTGGGATCCCATGGCAAAGTTCCTGGCGCAGAGCAAGTAAAAAGTGCTGACTGCCTACGGCTGTTCTCGCCATAACATGGCCGCCGTTTCTGCCGAATACCAGCCGAAGTAGATTCCCGAAACAGAATAGGCGATGAAGAGCCATAGAACCCGTCCGCGCGGCCATCGGGTGTATGTTCAGTCTCGCTCCGCCGTGTCCCAGAATCGGACAGCAGCGCGGCGATTGGGAATAGGCAATCCCGCTAAGTAGCGCGCCAGCCGGGTGCCCTACTCATCGCGGTGTTCGATGAGTGGGTTGGCTTTCCCTTGGGATTATCCAAGCATTCGAACGCGAGGCTTTCCCAAAGTGTATGGCGGGAAATACCAATCCATCTTTACCGGTCCTCGTTCCTTGAAGGCGTATGTACGATAACTGCTCCACCTCCAGTCTTCAGGATTTTTGACCAACCCCCGCTTAACAGGATTCTGGTGCATGTATTTCAATTTTTCCGCGAACTTTTCTTCAGAGTAGACGTTGAAGTCATAGAAGCGTTTCTGCCAAAAGTGATCTGCGCCGTCCGCCAAAAGCCGTCTCGCCACAGTCTGCTTCAGGGCTTTCATTACGACCGAAGGATCAGCTCTGTCCGGCTCAGTGATCATGAAATGAAAATGCTCGGGCATGGCGACATAACCCAGCACGTCGAAGCGGTAACGCGCGCGCACTTTATCGAACACGTCTACAAAGACATCTCGCGCACACACAGATCCCATGAATGGCTTTCTTTGATAACAACTGCAGGTGATGTAGTGGTAGTCGTGAAACCGTAGATTCGGATCAGATCGCGCGGCACGCGGCGAATTATAGACGAGACCTTCTGGATAACCCACTCATCGAACACCGCGATGAGTGGGGCACCCGGCGTTATCT
>QIBC01000190.1 GCA_003225215.1 Acidobacteriota bacterium | reverse complement strand
CACGCCTTGGTCCCGCATCAGTTCGATGACCCTCCGCGCGTGCTCGCGCTGCTTGAGCGCTCTCCTGTAGAGCGGCAGACCCGAATTGCCGATGCTGGCAGTTTCTGTACCCACACTCACGCAGGAGTGGTGCACGCGGACGAGTAAGCCTTTGGGACTCACCTGCGGTGCAGGCACCTCCTTCACGATTACTCCGCCATCTTTTACTAGCGCCTGTTTCATTGCTAAGTATCTCTAGGACCTCAACTGATTACCGAGCGGCTTTTGACATAGTTCATTTGGAATGCTGCAGAGAATACATCAATGGACTCCGCATTAACGGAGATGGCAGGTTTAGTTGCCGGTTACAAGTCGAGGAGGCCTTTCCTGAAGGAGCCCCCTCCGTCGCGCGATCTTGGTCGGGTTAAGTAATCAAAGCCTTTAAATTCATAGCCATCGGTATGGTAAACTGCTTCCTCCTTCAGCTACTGAGCCTGTAAGTTTTAGAAGGCGGATTTTGCGAGCTGCAAGGAAAGAAATACGCGAACTTCGTTCTTTGGTTGGTGTTAACGGTTCTGTGATGAAGCTCTCCCCCTTCTCCGCCGCTTCGACTGTTTTCCTCAGCTTTTTCCTTCTTCAGACATTCTCCTTGGCTCAATCGGTTGATCCCTACGCAGAAGCTCGGGATAAAGACTCGGCTTTGCAGAACTACCGAGCGCTTCAGCAGGGCAGAAGTGCCACCCCGGACGCTGACGTAGCGCTGAGCGCAGATGTGATTGTTGATCTACTTCGGAAAGAGCCCGCACTTAAGCTGCAGATCAAGCGCGTGCTCATCCAGAAGGCTTTAGATCAGGGCAGGTTGCTAGCCGAGGAGGATCTTGGCGATACCGAGTTGTTTGGCCTAATTCGGGATCAGTTCACTATTCGAAAGATTGCCAGCGAGGAGATCGAAAAGCGTCACTATCTACCCCTTAGGCCGACGGACGAGGAAGTGTTTGAAGCGCGTCTCACCCAGCGTCGGGTGGAACAGCTTGAGAAGAGTGAAAGCAATCGCCAGGAAGGAAGGCAAAGAGAAGCGGACGGAGAAAGTGGGGAGGCGAACCGAAGTCCAGTCGTGCGTACCGGTGCACCAGGGAAATCCCTTCTCGTCCCGTCGATAACCCCTGAGCCGGCGTTACCGTCTGAGCGCGAGGTAATAGCTGGCATAAACCAACCTAGTCCGTCTACTCCTCGAGTTCTGCCGCGATCCGTAGGCGAGGATTCAGACCGCACGTTCCGCAAGAAGCCTAACCCCTATGCAACGGTGCCCTCTCTCTATGACCTGTATGAGCAATCGCCATCTCAAGGGAGGAGCCTGGAGCGCTTCGGTGCCACCGTATTCGAGAATGGAACGGGCAATGTAGATCAGCTTCCGATGGACGTTCCCGTCGGCCCTGATTATGTGATCGGTCCTGGTGACGGTCTCAACGTTGATCTCTGGGGCTCCGTTTCGCAACGGCTGCAGCGGGTCGTCGACCGTGAAGGCCGCCTGTCGCTTCCCGAGGTGGGGACCGTTCTCGTCGCCGGCAAGACGCTCGGCGAGGTGCAGCAGACGGTCCAGAAGCAGCTTCGCAACCAGTTTCGTGATGTCCAGACCGATATCTCTCTCGCGCGGCTGCGCACTGTCCGGGTTTATGTGGTGGGCGATGTAGCTAAGCCGGGCGCCTACGATGTGAGTTCGCTCTCAACTGCTTTGAATGCTGTGTACTTGGCTGGAGGTCCTACAGCCAAGGGATCTCTGCGCGTGGTGCGGCACCAGGAGGCGTTCTTCCCTCAGCAGCTCTGCGCCACATTGCGATTGAGCGCGTGCAGGCTCATCAAAACCGCACGATGCTGAGCCTCGATCTGCCGGACGCAGACACTGCCGATCAGGTGACCAAGACATTGGCTTCGTTCAAAGTACAAGATGGGGATCGCGTCAGAATCTTCCCAATTCTTCCGTATGCGCAGCAAGCGATCTATCTGGACGGACATGTTTTCCGTCCCGGCAAGTACGGGTACCGGGAAGGGATGAAGATTTCCGACTTGCTCCATTCCTACAGTGACACGCTTCCGGAGCCGTCGCGTCGCCACGCGGAAATCATCCGCCTCTCCGCGCCAGATTTTCGGCCGGCAGTGATTGCATTCAATTTGGACGAGGCCATCAAGGAAGATCCAAGATCCGACTTACTGCTTCAGCCGTTGGACACGGTTCGCGTATTCAGTCGATACGATTTTGAAGATCCTCCGGAAGTTACGATTTCCGGGGAGGTTCGCAAACCGGGGATTCACCGAACCAGTGGCGATTTGCACATTCGCGATGCAGTGTATCTCGCCGGAGGTTTGACGCCCGATGCGCTCCTTTCAGATGCACAGGTGTTCCGTCGGCAGAACGGGAAAACTGAAGTCGCGAGCATCAGCCTGGAGGCTGCGCTGCGAGGAGATCCAGCCAATAATCTTCTGCTTCAGCCCAAAGATCGATTGATTATTCATCGCGATCTTACGAAAGCGGACCCTGCTTCCGTGAAGATCGAGGGTGAGGTGGAACGGCCAGGGAAATATCCGCTGGGATCCAGCATGACAGCCAGTGACTTAGTGCGCTTGGCTGGTGGCTTCCGGCGAAGTGCATATACTGACCTCGCAGATCTTTCCCGGTACGTTGTTCAAGATGGGGCGAAGATACAGGGCCAGCACGAGCAGGTTGAGATCGCGAAAGCTTTTGCGTCCCGCGACGCGGACGTTTCACTTCGGGACGGAGACACCCTCACAATTCGCCCGATCGCCGGCTTCAACAATATCGGTGCGACTGTGACTGTCAGGGGTGAGGTGATGCATCCGAGTGTGTACGGCATCAAAGAAGCGGAACGGCTCAGTTCCGTTTTGAAGCGGGCCGGCGGTTTTGGACCGGATGCCTACCCCCAAGGAATTGTCCTGAGTCGTGATTCCTTGCGCGTCATGGAGGAGCAGAATCGGGTTGACCTAATCTCGCGCTTGCAGTCGGAGAGCGCAAATCAGCCGAAGTACAAGCCAGGTACGAGTCCGGCAGAAGCGGCTTTGGTCGCGCAGTCTGCCTCATTGCAGCAGCAGCAATTGATCGATCGTCTAAAGAACGAGCCTCCAGTCGGAAGGCTGGTGGTTCGCATCAGCAGGGACATCAGCAAGTGGCAAGGCGGCCCTCAGGACGTCGAATTACGGAAAGGCGACATAATCGCAATTCCCAAGCGTCCCACTCAGGTAATGGTGACTGGCCAGGTTTATAACCCCACTGCTGTTACGTACCAGCCCGGAAAAAATGCAGATTGGTATTTAAGGCAGTCAGGGGGGACTTCGGAGTTAGCAAACAAGAAATCGATTTTTGTCGTTCGAGCCGACGGCTCGATAATCGGACGCGAAGGTGGCACTAGTGGTTTCTGGCATCAAAGCGTTCTGAGCACGGTCCTGCTCCCCGGCGATACGGTAGTGGTTCCCGAGAAGTTATTGGGTGGAACACCGGTATTCAAGACGCTGCTCGAGTCCGCGCAGATCATCTCCTCAATAGCCGTTACCGCTAAAGCTGTAGGAGTGTTCTAGATCTCCGTGCGGTTCTCCATTCCGATTCTCGCTGTTGGAATCGCGACATCCGGCCTTTGGTGTTGGGGACAGAATGCCGGTTCTTTGGCTGCCGGGTCAGCAGAGTCTTATCGCCAACGATTGAAGGCTAATGCCTCAGATTCTTCAACCGAGGCTGCCTCGTCTACTGGGAAATTGCGAGAGAGTTACAGAGAGGCATTACGGCAGCTAGCCGAAGGCGACGAAAACGCGGCTAGTCAAAGCACTGAAATTCCTAAATCGGAAACAGAGCGAGCTGGACAGACGGGAAGAGCAAATCCAACTGTCGATATGACCACGCAACCCAATTCGCTTATGAATTCTATATCTGATGTGCCTCTTCTGCAGCAAGACGCCGTCCAGCCAGTGTCAATGCAAAAGAATTACGCATCGCAAGCGCCGTCGTTGCCGGTGGTAATACCCATGTCCTCCTCCTGCGACGGCGAATATTGCAAGCAGCTTCGCCGGATAGCCGATGGCGCCACCATGAAAACGAGCGCCCAGATCTATGAACCCGGTCGCACTCCAACCACCGAAGCCAACTTTCTGAAAAATCTGGCGTTCGATCAGATGCACATTTGGACGAGCCCGTTTAAGCTGCGTGACGGCGACGCTACATGGGCCGTTCCTTTCGCCATCGTAACGGGAAGCCTGATCGCTACGGATCGCGACATATCCAAGCAATTGTCTAATCCAGGTCGGATTGACACGAGTAAGCAGGTCTCGAACTTAGGCCTGTATAGCTTCATCGGTGCTGGTGCTGGCATGTACGGTCTGGGCCTCATCAGCCACAATGATCACCAGCGCGAAACCGGCCTGCTCGCCGGCGAAGCCTTCATCAACGCAACGCTGGTGACCGAAGCCCTGAAAGCGGTGGTCGGTCGGCAACGCCCGTTCGAAGGCGATCATTTCGGCCACATCGGCAAAGGAGGCAGTAGCTTTCCCTCCGGTCATGCGATCGACAGTTGGGCTATTGCCACCGTCTTGGCACACGAATATCCAACCCCATTCATGCAGATCGCCTCCTACGGCCTGGCATCAGCCGTGTCGGTGGCCCGCATTACCGCACAGCAGCACTATGCATCGGATGTTCTGGTCGGTAGCGCGTTTGGTTACTTCATCGGCAGAAAGATCTATCGAGATCACCACAATCCGGAGCTGCCCGGCGCCGAATACGGTACGTTTGTGCGCGAGCGACCAAGAGGCGCGACGCATTCAGGCTCTGCCTATGTTCCGCTTGAGAGTTGGGTCTATCGAGTGATTGACCGACTAGCTGCGCTTGGGTTCGTGCGCAGCAATTTCGATTCTGAACGACCGTTTACCCGGCTAGAGTGCGCTCGTATCGCCGCTGAGGCAGCTGAGAATGCGGATCTCTACGATGCTTCCCCAGACATGCGCTCAATGGTTACCTCGCTTCGGCAGGAGTTTGCGCGGGAATCGGAGGTTTGGGCGGGAAACTCTGATAATCGCAGTCTCGTGCTCGAATCCGTGTACACCCGAGCAATAGAAATTGCTGGCCCCGTACTGAGAGACGGATACCACTTCGGCCAGACGCTTTACAACGACTACGGCCGGCCGTATGGACGAGGCTTCAACAGCATTACCGGCTTTTCCGCGCGAGCAACTTCCGGTCCACTGGTGTTCTATTTTAGAGGCGAATATCAGCACGCGCCTGCCACCCTGGACTACTCTTCTCAGGTCAAAGCGCAAATCACGGCCGCGGAGGCGGTTGCAAACTTGGGCACCGGTCCCGGTACTCCGCAACTGAATAATCCGTTCCCAGCAGAAGACCGATTTCGGGTGTTGGATGCATACGTTGGGCTAAACTTGGGCAACTCGCTTCTGACGCTCGGGCCGCAGAGTCTGTGGTGGGGGCCGGGTACAGGCGGTCCGTTTATGTTCACCAACAACTCGGAACCGCTCAACATGATTCGGCTGAACAGCACATCACCAACCCGGGTACCTTTGTTGTCAAAGTTTCTCGGGCCGCTGCGCTATGACATATTTCTGGGACAGACCGACGGGCAGCACTATGTTTTCACGTCGAAGGGTTTGATCGGTCCCGATTTGGGGACCCAGCCGTTCGTTCAGGGGCAGCGCTTCAGCTTCAAGCCCACGCCGAATTTTGAATTTGGATTAACAAAAACGGGAATTTTCGGAGGCACTGGATACCCGTTGACGGCGGGGTACCTGTTTCGCACGACTTTCACTTCGGCAAACTACACCGCGGGCGATGCGAAAAAGCCTGGCGACCGACGGTCAGGGTTCGACATGACCTATCGCATTCCAAGACTTCGTGATCGGCTGACCTGGTACGCGGAAGAGTTCAGCGAGGACGAAACTTCGCCTCTCCTCTTTCCCCGCATGTCGGCCATGCGCTCTGGAATCTATGCGGCCAAGCTTCCCTGGTTACCTCGAGTCGATCTGCGGGTGGAAGGCGTATATACGGATGTGCCAAGTTATGGGGCGGGTAAGGGGTATTTTTACTTCAACGCAACTTATCGGGATGGTTTTACGAAGAACGGCAATATCATAGGAGACTGGATCGGCAGGGATGGGCGAGGGGTCAGCGCCGCATCGACAATTTGGCTATCGGCGAAGAACTCGTTCCAACTCGGTTATCGAGAGGCAGTCGTCGATCACGAGTTCCTGCAAGGCGGACGCTATCAAAACTTCTCAATAGGAGCCAGCCTTAGTCTCCGATCTAATATTCAAGCCTCCGCGGCCGTGCAATACGAACATTGGGCATTCCCAATTCTGAGTGCATTTCCGCAAAACAATGTTTCGTCGTCGATCCAACTAATTTACATGCCTGATCACCTTTCCTTTCCGCGTGGCAGGAATAAGTGAGATTTCCTTCTCCGAGTGTTTGCATGGCGGCATGGTCCGCAGCCGGCCAACAAATCAGCTGCTGAGCGCCATGGTTCGAGCTAGAGAGCTTTAACAATAATTGCGCTGGCATTTAAAACACTTGGGATTCGGTGAACGAAAGGGATTTGCCATCGGAGCATTCGGGAGAAAAGTCGCCGCCGGCGAACTCGACGACACGCCCAACTTCTGCGATGTTCACAAGATCGCTGATAGCTAAGTGCTTCTGGGCCACTGGATCGCCGGCGAGATGATGGTCGATCCCAACTTGCAGCCTGTGCTCTCGGGGGTAGCTCAACTTCGCGATATGACGACGGTCGAAGAAAAGACAATGAGCGCGTCTCTTGAGCACCCCGCACGAGATAGATCTCGATATGTGACTAGCGGCTCGCTGCTTGCGCGGAACACTGTTTGGAACCTAGTCGGACAGATCGCCCCAATGGTGGCCGGACTGTTGGTCATCCCCAAGTTGATTCATGGTCTGGGGACTGATCGTTTTGGTGCGCTCTCGATAGCTTGGATGGTTGTAGGTTATTTCAGCCTGTTCGACCTAGGACTTGGACGAGCGCTGACCTCGCTAGTAGCGTTCAAACTCGGAAAAGAAGAGCACGACGACTTGCCTGACGTGGTCTGGACGGCAAACGCTCTGATGCTGCTCTTGGGAATCTGCGGGCTTCTAGCTTTTTTCGCCGCTGCTCCCGCACTAGTTCACAGGTTTCTTAAAATACCTGTACATTTACAGCCCGAGATCCTGACGTCCTTCCGAATTCTTAGT
Source organism: Acidobacteriota bacterium (assembly GCA_003225215.1). GTDB lineage: Bacteria > Acidobacteriota > Terriglobia > Terriglobales > Acidobacteriaceae > Gp1-AA112. Next base: position 2,555 of record QIBC01000190.1, on the reverse strand, counting down.
CTTTCAATCCCATTTGTGATTAGTACTGCTGGTTTTCGAGGAGTGCTTGAAGCGAAGCAGCAGTTTAGGACCATTAATGCAGTGCGGATTCCATTGGGAACTCTGATGTTCCTCGGCCCACTCGCGGTCCTACAGTTTTCACGTAGCCTTGTTCCTTCTGTGGCCGTACTAACGATAATTCGCGCTCTTTTTTGCGGGGTTTACCTGCTTGTCATTGTTCGTTTTATGCCGGAGCTACGCCCCCGTGTGCGCTTTCGGACCGGGCTGGTCGGCAAGCTACTCACTTTTGGCGGTTGGATGACAGTCACAAATCTGATTGGACCCGTGATGATAAACATGGACCGCTTTCTCGTGGGGGCGCTGGTTTCCCTAGCAGCCGTATCTTATTATGCAACTCCTTACGAGATTGTAACCAAGTTGTCTATCGTGCCGTTCGCGCTAGCTACAGTGCTGTTTCCCGCCTTCTCCTTTTCCTCCACAATGGATGACCAGGGCAATCTTGCCCATCTCTTCGATCGGTCATTGACTCACGTGATGCTTCTGTTGTTCTTGCCTTCGCTGCTAATGGTGGCGTTGGCAAACACCGGCATGCGGTTATGGTTAGGTGAAGCGTTCGCGTCGCGGAGTTCTTTTGTCCTGCAGCTTTTGTCGATCGGCGTATTCGCAAATGGCATTGCCCAGGTTCCCTTTGCTCTCGTGCAAGGCATGGGTCGCCCGGATTTGACTGCCAAGTTACACCTAGCCGAGCTGCTGCTCTATGTGCCGGCTGTGTGGTGGTTGTCATCGTCTTATGGGATTAGAGGAACGGCGCTAGCTTGGGTCTTGAGAGCTGTCGTGGATGCGGTTCTCTTGTTCGCGGCGGTCGTTCATGTTTTGCCTGTCAGTGCTTCCATTGTCCGAGACGCGTGTTTTCGAATAACCGTTGCAATCGCATTCCTGGTTGTGGGTATGTACACGACAGGACCGGTAAGGGCTGCTTTCGCTTTGCTTACGTTCGTATTATTCGTCCTGACTTCGTGGTTTTTTGTACTAAGTCAGAATGAACGTGCCTTTCTTATGCGCATCACGAAATTTGTGTAGATACGAAGTACTTAGATATGAGTTTAGCTTATTACGATTGTGTCAGGACAGACATTGCTCAGATCTTACCGGACCGTATCTCTAGAATGCTAGAAATAGGTTGCGGCAGCGGTAACACCTCCGCATGGATCAAATCCAAAGCTGGATGTTGGGCAGCAGGAGTGGAACTGTTTCCGGACGTTGGACGCGAGGCGGAGCAAAAGCTCGACCGCGTTCTGATAGGGGACATACAGACCATAGCTCTGCCATTCAAGGCGGGATCATTCGATTTGATTCTGTGTTTGGACGTATTGGAACACCTGGGAGATCCTTGGGCTGTCGTTGAAAAACTGACGGCTCTGCTTTCTCCCGACGGCTGCATTATTGCCAGCCTTCCCAACCTCAGATACTTCTCAGTAGCGGTCCCCTTATTGTTTAAAGGGCGATTTGATTATGCCCCATCTGGATTGTTGGACAAGACGCACCTTCGCTTCTTTGTTCGTGACACAGCGATGAATCTCATGGAGTCGGCGGGTTTACACGTCGATAGAATAGTCAAAAATGTATCGCCGCGATCTAGGGCGATTTATCCGCTGGTAGGACCATTTAAGGAAGTGTTGGTTTTCCAATACTTAATGCGAGCGGTGGCGCGTCCTTTAACCACTAAGCCCCTAGAGAGCCTGAATGTAATGCAACCGATGCCGTCGAGCGTTTCTTGATAACCGCTGTTTTTGATTTGCTTTGTCGTGTTGCACGCAAGTGATTAGCCTCACCCGCTCGGAGGCCTAGGCGCGTGATTCGGAATGACACCTCCCCACCAAATACCGGATCTCTTAGCGTAGGGCAGCGGCGACATCGTTGCTGCCAATCCTGGAAGGAGAAAAGAACTGCATCGAGATCGACCGCCGGCCTAATGCGGTGAAATCAAACGGTTAAAAGGTCTTCTCGAGCTCTGCGAGCACAAGGCTCTTTCTGCAGAACTCTCGAATTCTAAGGTCTCGGTCGCGCCAGGACGCTACCATTTACTGTGTTAAACTTGCAGAGCAGTTTGATCCTGTTAGGGCCGTAACCCTAGTCTAGGTAAGGGGTTAGCTGCACGAGCAGATGGCGGAAGGAAGCGCTTTTTTTGGCTTGAGTTGCTTAATGAAAACTTTCTTTCCCGCAATTACTTCTTCGTTTGCTGTCAGACGGATATTTCGTCTCCCATGTTCAGGCCAACGCGCGGAAAATTCCCACGATGAGAATCGCGATCGTGGCGCTGCTCATCCGTCCGATCAAGAAGTCGAGCAAGGCCGGAGAGAACCGAAAATGGGAAGAGCCGTTTTTCCTGTAGGGATCCCGGGAGAAATCCAGCAGGCCGAAGACTCACGGCTGCGCCGATTCAGCCTAGGAGATTCGATATGAGCTACTCGACTACAGCTCCGGCCCGCCAGCCTGGTCGAGGTTCGCCAGAAAAGTCTATTCCGAAAACTCTCACGCCTTTGCAGCGGTCAGAC
>QIBC01000382.1 GCA_003225215.1 Acidobacteriota bacterium | reverse complement strand
CTGAAGTAGGCGTTCTTCGTAACACCGCCACTGCAAGCGGTGGCCGTTGCCGAGCCTTGATAGACAAGTGGGCTGTTCTGGTTGCTTGCCGGCCACCACGCGTTGTCGTTGGCTGCGATCGAATAGGACTGATTCGGGAACGGAACTCTGAGGGTGTAGGAACTGCCATCAGGGCAGGAGACGTCGGTCTGCACGTTCCCGCCTGCCAGCGACACTGTTGTTGCCGGATGGGAACCGGGCATCGACAATGCGTAGCCGGCGAAAACGTTGTCTCCAGAATTGACGGTTAGATTGTTGCCCATCGACAGAACGACTGTCCCGTCTCCTGGGTTCCAATTATTCGGGAACTTTGCAGTGTTGCTTCCCCACCACGCCGTCCATCTCGAGTAATCAAGGTTGGGAAACGGCGTGACCTCAATATCTGTGTTGACGGAGGTATTCCCGAGCATGAATTTGTCCACAAAGGCGGATATGGCTGGACTCTCGGCAGGGAGGGTTGCACAGTGGTTATGCCCGCCATCGATATAGAAGCCGAACCTGTCTCCGATTCCAAAGCTGTTGTAGATCTGCTGCGTTGCCCGAGCCGAAACATAGTTGGACCGATTTGACAGCCAGTAGAAATCAGTATTTCCCGTTTCCAACAATGCGCGCGGCGCCACCATCGCCATCAACCCGTGATGATCCTCGGGGATTTTGTAGACATTGTCGCCGGCAAATTGCCGCATTGAGTGGGCGAACCATGAGTAGTCGGTACCATCGATTTTTTCCACGCTGCGCTGAGCCTCGATCTCATGCGAGACACGCCAGGATGGGGCGCCGCCGCCTCCATTTTCCTGGGCGATGGTGAGCGCAACCCGCTCGTCAAACGCGCCGGCAAATAGCGCCATTTTTCCCGCATAGGAGCATCCGGTTACAGCCAGATGCTTAAGATCGATCGGAAGCGGACTGACGGTTTGCTGAGCAACGATTTCAAGACCATCAATGATGCGGCTCACTCCCCACGACCAGGCGGCGTACTGTCCTGAATTGTTGAGAGTGCCGGTGCAAGTTCCGGCGCACAATTCCGGGTAAAGGAGATAGAACGGGTCCGCCGAATGATCGATCTGCTGTCCTGCGGCATACTGGGTTACGTCATCATGGACGAAGTCGACGGTTGCAATTGGGCGACCGCTAAAAGCGCTGGACGGGAGACTACCGTAGTTGGGTCCGGTACTGCTTGGGGCCAGCGACATAGCGATTAGCGCCGGAAACGGACCGCTTCCTGACGGGAGATAAACGTGCGAGTTCAGCCGGAGCGAACGGTTATTTCTGGTCACAATCACTGTCAGTGCACCGCCACCGCCGTTACTGCTCGGAACAAAGGCCGCATCAATCGCGCAATCCGAGCAGTCTGGTTTTGGGCCAATCTCATACTGTTCGATCGCAGCCTTGATCTCGTTACGCCGACGTTCCCAATTCGAGAACGAAGTGCTGCGCGTTCCATCGGAAAATTGAAAAGGGTCTGGCAAAGGGCGAATGATGGGCAGCTGTTCGAAGCTCGGAAACACCGGCTTCGGGTAGCTCGCACCCGTGTTCTCAACCGTATAAATCAACGGCGTGATCGAGTCGCCAGACGTATTTTCCTGCGCCAACGCTCGGGACGCTACCGTCGATAGGAAGCACAGTAGCAGTGCCGCAAGGGCGACCGGGGCAAGACCGAAATTCTTACGCATTGCATTTCTCCTTTTCGACTCACTGTCCAAGAGATTGTTCGGGACACGAACTAAATAACCACGCAATTCGATAATGCCGGAGCATGCTGAAGAATCCGTTAAACAGGAATTTTGGCGTTCCGTTCGAGACGCGAGCGAAATCGGCGGAGGAGCTGTATCGACGGTAGAAGCACTTTCAACCCTAGCAGGCGCCAATGACTGCTATCCGTGCGTAGGATGGTCTGTTCCCGTGCAGAGTTGCTTCTGAACTTCTTTTTCTGAAAGTTCGGGGGAAACCCCCGAAGATCCCGCGCTCGACCAGAAAGAACCCCGCTCATCAAAGCGCTCAAGCGACCGCGCGCGTGGCATGGGGACCGTCCTCTCCTGCATTCCCGGACGCCTCGAAAACCACGGAGGGTAGGGGACCCACATCTTCGGATCGTCTTCAATGAGCAAAAGCCACGCGGCTCCGGGACGAAAGCTGCGGCACCCGGCTGCTGGTAAAAGGTGTGGAC
>QIBC01000381.1 GCA_003225215.1 Acidobacteriota bacterium | reverse complement strand
CACAACCGATTGCTCCGCCTCCTGACATCAAGACAATTGCCAACGGCTCGGTGAACGCAGCAAAAGTGCCCGGCACCGCCGATCCAGTCGCTCCTCCGCCGGATCTAAGCATGGCTGGGACCGCCCCTTCGGCCTCCGGCATGTTGATCTCGCTTAACCTGACTCCAGTTGCCGGAGCTCCACGCCTGCCGGATGGCAATCGACGAGGAACTTTTGCCGGTCAGGCGAACGCGGAGAAAGACACTGCGGGAGCGCCTGCGAAACAGGCAGGTGGCACTGGTCCCGGCGGCGATTCCCCAATCGCGACAAAGGAAGAATTGGGAATCGTCGCAACCGCAGTGCCGCACGGCATTCTGAACGGCGCGCCGATCACTACGACACAAGGCTTAACTGGGGTTGTAAATTCTGAGTCTGGAAGCTCGCTTCTCGCGATGGCACGACCATCTCGGATCAGCCTGCCGCCTCCCAGGGTCGCAACTGTGGTTGATGAGCCCGATGCTCTCGCTCAGACTGTCTTCCGCGGACGCAAGTACTACACGATGGCGTTGAATACGCCAAATCTCACCTCAGCGGGCGGAAGCTGGATCTTTCGCTTTGCCGAACGCGGCATCGCTTCCAAGGCTGGAGACGTGACCGCTCCTATCGCTGTCCGCGAAGTCGATCCAGCCTATCCGGCCGATCTGATTCGCGAAAATATCCAGGGCATCGTTATTCTTTATGCCGTGATCCGCGCCGATGGCACGGTGGCGCAAGTCAAGGTGCTGGAGGGTTTCGACGATCGCCTTGACGAGAATGCGCGCAAAGCGCTCAGCGCGTGGCACTTCGTTCCTGGTACCCGGGACGGCAACCCAGTAGACCTTGAAGCCGTAGTACGAATTCCCTTCCGCTCCAAACGTCTTTTCTGAATTCCCTTTTAGGGAATTAGACCCACGCGTTGCACATTCGCGTTGTGAGCGGTGTCTATCGCTTCTGCCACATATTCGAAATCGACATCCGCATCCCCTTTGATGAACAAAACACCGTCGTGGCGGGACTTGTAGATTTCGAGCAGGCGGCTTTGCAACTCCTCCGAGACAACTTCCTGCCTGTTGATCGATAGAAGCGGCGTCCCGCTTTTGGCCTGCTTGAGTTGCAGCACAATTGGCGTCTCATTTGGCGCCGATTTGCCGTGCTCCTGCGGAACAGCCGTGTAAAGGCCATGAGGATCCATCGGCGTGATGATCATGAAAATGATTAATAGAACCAAGAGAACATCGATCAGAGGCGTAACGTTCATCTCGGCCGCAGGCTTTCCGCTCCTTCCCAAAGCGAAACTCATAAACTCTCCGTTGGAGGATTTGACACCACTCCGGAGGAGGTGGTTCCACATTCGGTTTGAATTCGTTGGCTTAGACGCTTGCGGCAGCAGCGGCAGGTTTTTCCAGCAGACTGTAGATTTCCTGATTCACGCAGACTTCATAATATTTTCGCGAAGTCCAGTCAGTGACCGTCATCGACATGGCATCGACATGCGGAACCGTGCCTTCACGCACTACGATCTTGTGGAACGCGCCGGCGGCAACTGGAACCATACCACTGAAGAGGCGCACTGGCTCGCCGGGCCAAACCGAGAGCAACTGCACGCGGTGCTCTTTCAGTGAGATTTCCTGGGAGAGCTTCTCGAATGCCGGCTTGCTGATCAACACGCCGTTGATGTTGTAGCGCACCAGAAATTCATCTGGATTCTCGGTGAGGTCCTTGTCCTGGACGGTCTGCAAATTGAAGACGTTGAACGGCATCTGCTTGTCCGCGAGAAATTTTCGCGCACCTTTGCTGGACGAAGAAAGACGATCGCTTTCGTTCAGCGCTTTCGAGATCATGATGCGCTGCGTTCCATACATCAGGTACATCGGTGCGGAATTCTGGTAGGAAATGCCGATTCCCAATTCGAGAGCGGGCAATCCTTGCTTCTGCGATTGCTCGTTGTATGCGCTCACGATGCCCACCATTTCTTTGGCAAGGATGCACGTGCGGGCCACGCCGAGTCCGGTCTCGCCTTCGCGCTCAAACAGCGCAAGGATCACGGCATCACCTTCGATGAACACCGTCGAAGCATCATATTTCGGCAGCAATTTGTTGATGGGCTCGTAAAAGTTCAGGCTGAAGTAGGATGCCGGATTCAGTCCGCGTTCCGACAGAGTGCGCGTGAGCGTCGTGGACTCGCGGATATCTGCCTTCAGAATCACGTGGCGAAGGACTTTCTCTTCTCCGCTCTTCTGCTCATCGGCGAGCAGGAATTCATAGAGCGTGTTGTTGATGGCCGAGAGTTCTTTGAGGCGCTCGCTTGCGATCACGTTCACCGCGTCCATAGCGGAACTTAGCGTCTCAAAGCGCCGCAGATCGCGGAGTTGCTGCGGATTAATCGGCGGAGAATACTCTGCCAGCAGGGGGACAGCTTCGTAGGAAGCGATGACGTGCTGGAACACGCTTTCCGTTTCCAGCAGCTCCAGCCAGCCGCTCAGCAAGGCTCGTTGCGCCTTGCCTTTGGGCAGGTTTTCAACAGGTAAGCCGCCGGCAAACAATTCGTGCGCATTCTCCGGCTCATTCAACAGCGCATCGACGGCTTCATCGCCTTCAGGACTTTGCGTTTGCAGCGAGCGCAGGAAATCGCAGGCAATGGACTGCATGGTTTCAAAGCGGTCAGGATCGCGATCGTAGTTGCCCAACATCACGTACTGTTCCGCATTGAGATAATCGTCGCGACCGTCTTCGGTATAAAGAAGGCGGTTAAGGAAGAGATCGTATGCCGCGCTCTCCTCGTCTCCAAACAGCGACCGGCGCACGCGGGAAATCGATTCCTTCTCGATTTCTCGAATGGTAGAGAAGAGGTCCTGGCCCACTTTCCGCAAAACAGCTTTCTTGCTGATTTGGAATTCGGCGAAGCGCTCGCGCATCTCAACCCCTTTATTCGCGAACAGCTGTCGGGGGCCTTCGTATGACTTGAGCTTGGTGCGGCAGCGCTCCAGTGCCTGGGCAAATTGCGTCGACATTTCGTTGCGCTGAAATTTAACTGCCGCCAGTCGCGCGAGAAGATCGACCGAGATGCTATTTTCCAATTTGGCACGATTGAGCGCCGCGAGGTGCAAGTCGAGCAGAGCGCGTTTGAAGTCGATCGAATCTGGAGCTTTTCCTGCGCTAGTTTGTGCGCCAGGGCGGGGCTGCATGATTCGCGACGCTGGCCGCCCGGACGTGGGCGGTTCTTCCAGCAGCGCTTCGATGCGTCCGTGCTTCGTGATCAGCCGGAGGACGTGCTGGCGCGTTGTTTCCATGAAGCGCGCGCTGAGAGCGACGTCGTAGCGGATGTTGTCCACGCCGCGCACCAACCCATCCAATTGAATGCACGGTTCATAGGAGGTGAGCT
>QIBC01000189.1 GCA_003225215.1 Acidobacteriota bacterium | reverse complement strand
AATGCGGGGGAAGCGACGCATTTTCAGGTGTAACCTGCAATCCTGCGGTCGGATTCGCGGCCGATCTGCTCGTGCGCGCCGGAGCCACGGTGATGTTTTCAGAAGTCACCGAGGTGCGCGATGCGGTGCATCTGCTTACGCCGCGTGCCGCCAGCAGGCAGGTCGCGCTCGACTTGATCCGTGAAATGCGCTGGTACGACGAGTATCTGGCTCGAGCCGCAACCGATCGCACCGCCAATCCCACGCCCGGCAACAAGCGCGGAGGCCTCGCCAATGTTGTCGAGAAGGCGCTTGGTTCCATCGCCAAAGCGGGAACGTCAGCTCTTGCAGCCGTTGCTAGCCACGGAGAGCGCGTCACCACGAAAGGATTGGTCTTCGCGGCCACCCCAGCCAGCGACTTCATCTGCGGCACGCAGCAACTGGCGTCGATGAACGTGCATATCTTCACGACTGGAGAGGGTAGCCCCTATGGACTCGCTATGGTTCCGGTAATCAAAGTATCCTCTCGCACCGCGCTCGCCGAACGCTGGCCCGACCTTATCGACATCGACGCCGGCCGCATCGCAACCGCTACCGCGACCGTTGAAGACGTGGGATGGGAAATATTCCGGTTTGTCCTGGATGTAGCCAGCGGACGCAAACGAACGTGGGCAGATCATTGGGGACTACATAATAGCCTCGCTCCGTTCAACCCTGGCCCCGTGACCTAGCTTTCAATCGGGAGTGGAGTATTTGCGAACGCTGAGGGCAATCGGCAATCCAACGCAGAACATGTGAATCACTATTCCAATGACCATCATCTTCAGGGAGAACGCAGACCTCCTGGCGGCCGAAAGCGGAATGACCACGCGCTGCATGAAGAAATACACGGCAATCCCGTAGAGAAACCCTGCTGTGACCGCGTGTTTCGTGAGAAAGGACATGAAGCGGCTCGCAACGAAGTACACCGTTGCTGCGCCAAAAGCGATCACAAAGTGCAGAAATAGCCCCAGCGCCGCCGTCGCCAATCCACCTTCTTAGGACCGGCAACGACCGCGCAGTTCCTTGTCCAGCCCGATATTCCCGAGCGGCCGGGTGATCTGCAGCACTGAAAGGCTCGAGAATTCCTGGTGGGCCCGGAGGGATTCGAACCCCCAACCAAGGGATTATGAGTCCCCTGCTCTGACCGTTGAGCTACAGGCCCTAACGAGGTTGTCGGCGAACATCGTTAGCATCAGTCTCGCATAACCGGAATGGCCACACCAAGCTAAACAGGTTGCGGAAAACAATTGTGGGATTCTCAAGAACTGTCATCCTCAGGCCCGATGTTGGCCGAAGGATCTCGCGGAATGAATCGGAGTTGATTGCCGTCGCTCGGTGGTGGGCACGGAAAGATCCACGGTGGAAGCACACGCCTGCGCCTTCGGACCGAAAAGGGACTATTCTCACTCGAGAGCACGCGTTGGGCCTGCCGTTTACAATCAATGGCAGCGTCCCAACGTCTTTGTGTCTCAGGTGAGGATTGGATCTTAAGTTCATGCGGAGAGCGATTGAACTTTCCCTGCAGAATGTTCATTCCGGGAACGGCGGGCCATTCGGCGCCGTTGTGGTCAAGGATGGCGAAATTGTCGGCGAAGGGACGAATCAGGTGCTTGCCAGCAATGATCCCAGCGCACATGCCGAGGTGATTGCCATCCGCGCTGCGTGCCAGAAACTGAATACCTTTCAACTCGCCGGCTGCGAAGTCTACACGAGTTGTGAGCCTTGCCCGATGTGTATGGGGCTCATTTATTGGGCTCGTCCTAAAGACGTGTATTACGCCAATACCGCCGCCGACGCCGCGAAAATTGGCTTTGACGACGCAGTCATCTACCACGAACTCACTCTGCCGAATTCGCAGCGCTCAATCCGGATGCAGCAGGTACTTCGCCAAGAGGCGCTGGCGGCATTTGAGGCTTGGGAGAACAAACCCGACAAGGTTCCCTACTAGGACCGGCTGTTGATATGCCTTTGATCAGCGCTAGTAGAGAGGCAGCGTGCTGCAAGCCTGTCCAAATTATCTGCCGTGTTTCTTGCTCTCCTGAGGTTTTTGAACGGGCACGACTTCAGTGCAAGAGTAGCCGTGCCGTTAACAACCGGCCTGAAATCTGGCTTCAGGCGCTGAGCTACTCTTTCTAAATTGGGAAAAATGGCGCCGGGGGGACTAAAGCCCGGTTCTAGGTGTGGGTGATGGCACAGCTCCGCTTGCGCTGAAGCCGTGCCCTTCAAGACCATTTCCGCAAAGATAATTTGGACAAGCCTGCAGCATGCGGCGTCTCTGCAGGCATCGGCGGAAGATAGCTGTACTCCCAACCTCAGGCGGCTTTGCGACTTGAGGAAGACGATCCGCTGCTCTTCTTCGCAGGAACCTTCTTCCCTTTGCGCCGCGCTTCGGAAAGTCCGATGGCGACCGCTTGCTTGCGGCTCTTTACGGTTTTCCCGCTTCGTCCTGACTTTAGTTTTCCACGCTTGAACTCGTGCATTTCGCGTTTAACGTCACTTCCGGCGCTGGGACTGTATTTGCGGCGTGAAGATTTCTTGCCACGCGATCGAGTGCTCTTGCTCCGCGAACTAGAACTGCGACTTCTTGTTGCCATGTCCGAATGCCTCCCTTGATTTCCTTCCCTCAGTCAGATTCAGTTGAATGCACAGAGGGTTGGCGGAATTCGGGCGTTTCGTTTCAGCAACGGCTCAGCCTGCTATGAAGGAAGTTTGGCGCGGACAATGCTCCACAAGTTGACCGCACGATTCGTAGCAGTGTTCGTGTCAGACGTCCCGAAAATGTACTCCGGCTATTGTTGTGGAGGAGCTCCAGCCGGAACCATGACAACTACAACCTTTGCTCCCGTTTTGGTTTGGGCTGCTCGGGTCTGAATGCGCGTCGGATCGATTCCCTTGCTGCGCGTGAGATACGTCTTTGCGTTCTCCGCACGCTGCAGCGCCAGAGCTTCGTTCTCCGAGGGATTTGCCGAACCTTCGATGATCAGCGTTGCGTTCGCGTCCCGCTGTAAGCGAAGAGCATCGTCGTCGAGTTCAGCCTTCGCGCGATTATCAACACGGCTGCTGTCAGACTTGAATGTCAGTTCATTGAGCATGCTGGGAGTAAGCGTGCCCGCAGTCTCCGCGCTGGTTGGAGAAACCGGGGCGGACTGCACGTCGACGTTCACCGTGGTCTGCGCCGACAAGTTACGATCATCCACCGCGGTTGCCGTCACGGTAATCGGACCTGGAGCATTCGGCGTCAGCGTAGCTCGATTGTCTCGCGGAGTAATCTGTCCCGCACTCGCCTGGTAGCTATACGCGAGTGTGTGCCCTTCCTCGGCCACGCCATTGCAAGTAATGTTGGCCGATTCTCCTACCTGGATCGTAGAGCGGCTTACTGAACAGTTGATAGTCGGCGGCAGAGCGGCTGCGGTTGCCGCAACTTCCGGAGGAGGAAACGGAGTCGAGTCGATCATCTCGATCGTATCGCCGAGGTGAATGTCTTCCGGGACGTAGGTGGTGAGAGCAGTGGCGGTGTTCGGAGTGGTGCTTAACACCATCAGCTCTCCGATGGCGCGGATCGGCAGCTCACCGGCGTGTGCCCGGAATTGGAACTTCGGAGGATTCTTCTGGGTAGGATCGTACGGCGGAGCCTTAAAGGGAAGCGCTTCAGCGGGATTGTCCGCAATGGAAGCGTAATCCCGCAAGGCACGGAAGTAGTCGCCTGGTTTAACTCCCTGCGCTTCACCAACGTTGAGATACACAATACGCCGAGCGCCAACAAGTGTCCCCAGGTCTTGAGCCAACACGATGCGGCCCTTGGTTTTTCCGGTAGGAACAGCGAACTGCTCAAAGCTCGTCTGCTTGAATTCCGGTCGCGGCCGTTCCTGAAATGGAACCGCAAAGTCGCCGGGAAGAATCTCGGAACAACCGGACTCAACCACCGCAACTCCTATTTTCTTTCTCACGGCGATTATTTTTGCGCGTCCCAAGTCTTGATACAGATCGCCTAAATTGCCGAGGGTTGCAAGCTGCCCGGGATAGGACTGATTGTGGTTCGGGTCGTGCGTGAGGCGCAAAAGCAGATATTCTCTGCCTTCCTCTACATCTCTACCGCTCAGGTAAATGTATGAGCGGTCCGCTGATCTCACTTGTTCTGGCGCCCGCGAATCGTCGATCACGGTGGCGCTCGCGTGGATCTGCTGCTTAGTGATAAAGCCGGAGCAGTACACGTCGGAAATTGTCGGGCCATTGAACCGTTCGATCTTGTTGGTTGTAGCAACACTTGGCCGTGGCTGAAGCTGTTTCGGTGTGGTATCCGGGGAGGCGGCCTGCGGAGGTACGGGTGCGGGAGCCGGTGCTTGTTGCGTCGCTGGCGGCTGGGGAGCAGGTTGCGGTTCAGGTTGCTGGGGAGCCGGTTGCTGCGGCGCAGCCGGTTCGGGTGCAGGTTGCTGAGCCGGCGGGGTTACTTGCTGATTCTGCTGCTGATTCTGCTGCTGGTTCTGCGTCTCTGGCGCGGGGTTGCTCTGTGCGGGAGGCGGCGTCGATGTCTGGTCCTGAGCGAACGCAGCGGTAGCCACGAGCAAAAAGGCAGCAAGTAGGTTTCTCATAGTCCTCCAGCTTCGCGGACGCCAAGTCTCAGGAAAAGAGCACTTTAGGGAATGTCCCTTGAGAAAGGGTCCGGGGACGCGCGATCGCGAGATGCGCCTCAACGTAGCCGAGCATACCCGACAGTCAACCGCACGCGTAGTAACCAGATGAATACGGTGGGAGCAGGCCTGTCAAGGTGCGATTCGCTTTGGAGTTGCATCTACCCTTGTGCACCATTAAGATGCCCGTCCGGCGTAAGTTGATGAAAAGCGATACTCCAAGCTATGCGGCACGATTTCTAAGACACCGTCTCCCCCGGATTTGCGTGGCTCTGTTTGCTTCGAATCCGTCGGAGCTGATGGAGAAAGTCGAGGCCGCTGCGAATGAGAACTCTTTGCTGGAGTTACGCTTAGATTACCTTCCCAAGCCGGCCTTGGTGCTGCCGAAGCTGAAGGAATTTGCTGGTTTTCATCGCGACATTATCCTGGTCGCCACCTGCCGGCGGGCCGTAAATGGAGGTAAGTTCCGGGGAACGGTGGCCTCGCAGTCCGAGCTGTTGCTAAAGGCCGCAGCCGCTGGATGCCAGCTTGTCGATATTGAGCTTGAGACGGCAAAGGCATTGAAAGCACAGGAGATCGAGAAGCTGCGCCAGCAGGCTGGCCTCATGATCTCCTTCCATGACTTTCGCGGCACCAAGAAGCTGGAAGAGACCTGGGAGGAGATGCATCAGTTCCCCGCCGACTACATCAAGATTGTTTCGACGGCCAAATCGCTCTCAGATAACGTGAAGATGATGCGTCTGCTGGAGCACCGCAGCGACGCTGTCAGCACCGTTGGCGTGTGCATGGGGGAACGCGGAATCATTAGTCGCATCCTCAACGTGCGTTCCGGCAGTGCATTCACCTTTGCTTCGGCCGAATCTGGGGCAGAAACAGCGCCGGGTCAAATGACGGCCCGCGTGTTGAGGGACGTGTTTCGCATCGACGCGATCGATGCCGCAACCAAGGTGTACGGAGTCGCCGGCGATCCCATCGGACATTCCTTGTCGCCGGAGATGATGAATACTGCGTTTCGCCGCGAGAACATCAACGCCGTCTACGTGCCTTTGCAGACTTCCGATGTTGACGATCTATTGAAATGCGTCCGCGAAATGCCGATGCAGGGGCTGAGCATCACCATGCCGCTGAAGCAGGAGATCATCAAACACCTGGACAAGACCGATGCTCTCAGCGCCAAAATAGGAGCCTGCAATACCTTAATTCGCTCTCACGACGGAAAACTCTACGGATTCAACACCGATGTTGCGGGAGTCGTCCGCCCACTGGAACAGCGGCTCATCCTCTCTGGAGCCAAGATCCTCGTAGTCGGAGCCGGAGGTGCGGCTCGGGCGGCGGTCTTCGGGCTCAGAGAGCGCAACGCCGAGGTCTGGGTAATGAATCGAACTGCGGAAACTGGACAGAAGCTCGCACGGCAGGCCCATGCGCATTACGTTTCCCATGCCCATCTCAAGAAGCTCGACTTCGATGTAATCATTCATGCAACTCCGGTTGGGATGGAGGGATCGCGTCCGCAGTCCCCTCTGGAAGAGTCTGATCTGCGAACACGGTACTTGTTCGAGATGGTGTATAACCCGGCAGAGACCAAGCTGGTAAAGATGGCGCGCGCAAAAGGCGTCCAGGTAATTCCCGGAACGGAGATGTTCGTGCACCAAGGCGCGCGGCAATTCGAAATATGGACGGGCAAACCTGCTCCCGTCGAAGACATGCACCGTGCGGTTCTGTTTGCGCTGGGCATTGTGCCGCAGGCATTCTCGGTGCGTGAACCCACGACTTTGCCGCAGGCAAAACGAGGCTAAATGCTACAACTTCTGACAGAGCTGCTGGGATACGCCCGTAAGCTGCTTCCCCTAATGGAACTGTACGCAGTACGCCGGCCGGCGCAGCCGGTAAGGGATCCCGCAACGCAGGAATTTCAGAGTTATGCCGCAGACGCTCTGCGCTCACACCACTCTGACCTGATGGAACTTCGTTCTACGCTCGAGGGCGTTCAGCAGCGTCTCAGGGTGATCGATGATCAGTCGGTCAGCCTGCAACGCGAGATGGGGCGAATGGCAGACCAGCATCGGATTCTGCTAATCGCTGCGGCGATCGCTGCCGTGGCTTCGCTGGCGTCGCTAATGATTGGGATAATTCTGATTTCTCGTCATTGATCTGCATTCTTCCTTTCCACTTAGAAAACAAAAAAAGAACAGCTCACGCAGATGAACGCGGATTTAATGGATTCTTAAAGGGAGAAGCATGCATGATTGGCGGCCTCGAATCCTATGCATGAGATCTAAAACCCCGTTGTGAGATCTGCGTGAATCTGCCAGATCCGTGTTCGTCTTCGTGAGCTGCTGGGTTTGGGATTTTTTCTTGAT
Organism: Acidobacteriota bacterium; assembly: GCA_003225215.1. Lineage (GTDB taxonomy): Bacteria > Acidobacteriota > Terriglobia > Terriglobales > Acidobacteriaceae > Gp1-AA112. The sequence continues at coordinate 4,569 of QIBC01000189.1, read as the reverse complement.
CTCGAGTCTAGTTGAGCGATGAGCAGGTCAGGATCATTTCCAACCACCCTGAAGAAAACACCATCCAAAGAGTTGCTACTCGTCAGAACGCCTGTTAACAAGAAAGCTTATGAACATTGACGAACAAATGTCGGTGGTTCCTGAACATTGCGGCACTCTGGAGGAGGTCGCGGAACCCCTTCCCCCTTCCATTATAGAAGCCATGAAGATCGTATTTCGCGAGACACACGGCGGAGAAATGACGCCCGAGGATCGCGAGTTCCTCGGAATCGCGGATCAGTGAAAAAACGCACATCCAACAAACTCTCAGATTCGGCGTCTGCGCCCAGCAGATCTCGTCGTTCTGATAACGGTGTTAAGTACGCTGCGATGGAGAGAGTGTTTCAGCTTACTCACGGCAGAGAGATGACTTTGGATGAAAGGCGACTCTTTGGACTACCCGTGGACGATGACAATGCAAGCGTAGATGGTCATCTTCCGGCACACGATGACAATGGCCTGTAACCTCTCAACACTCCGGCATATGGCATCCAGCGTTCTCGAAAAATCTAGCCTGCTTATCAAATAAAAAGCCTCATCCGTGGTTGCGGGCGAGGCCTCTATTTGATTGCTAAGCGACTGGGACCCTCTACTGCTGTCGCTTCAGACACTATGATTGCCATTCCACACTGCGGGTTGTCCCGGTTCCGCGCGCCGCTTCGGCCTTTGTTAACATCGAAAAAGTGAGGTCCTCAGAGAAAGTTCGGGTTCGCTTCGCTCCTTCCCCAACGGGACTGTTACATGTGGGAAACGCTCGGACGGCCCTATACAACTGGCTGTTCGCGCGGCAAAAGAAAGGTGTCCACGTGCTCCGAATCGAGGATACCGATGTGGAGCGAAGCGAAGCTCGTTTCGAGGCGCAGATTCTCGAAGACCTGCGTTGGTTGGGCATCGATTGGGACGAAGGTCCGGATGTGGGCGGTCACTTTGCTCCATATCGGCAGAGCGATCGCATGGACACTTATCAGCGGTACGCCGAGCGCCTGCTCGACGAAGGCAAAGCCTACCTTTGCTTTTGCAGCGCCGAAGATCTGGAACGTGAGCGCCAAGCGGCGGCCGCTGAGCATCGTCCACAAGTCTACTCAGGCCAGTGTCGGCAATTGGATCCAGCGCAAGCCAAGCAGCGCCGCGCAAGCGGTGAAGCTGCCGCGATTCGTCTAAAGATTCCCGAGCATCCAATCGATTTTCACGACATAGTTCGCGGCAATGTGACTTTCGACAGCGAATCGGTCAGCGATCCGATCATCGTGCGTTCTTCGGGGATTCCGGTCTACAACTACGTGGTCGTCGTCGACGATGCCGAGATGAAGATCACGCATGTGATCCGCGGCGATGACCATCTATCGAATACTCCGAAGCAAGTCGCTCTTTACGAGGCGCTCGGATTTCCCGTGCCCGAATTTGCACACCTCTCCACGATTCTTGGACCCGATCGCGAGCGGCTCTCCAAGCGCCACGGCGCAACCTCAATCTCGCAATTTCGTGACATGGGGATCTTGCCGGAAGCGCTCGTCAACTATCTCGCGTTGCTGGGCTGGGCGCCGACTGGAGGCACGCGCGAGACTTTCACGCCCAAAGAGTTGATCAAAGAGTTCTCGCTCGAGCGCGTTACTCCCTCGCCGGCCATTTTCGATTTCGACAAGCTGTACTGGCTGAACCGCCACTACATCAAAACAGCAGACCCGCGGCGCATCGTTGAACTCTCGCTGCCTTACTTCCGTAAAGCCGGATTGCTGCCTGCTGATGAGAGTGCCGAGGTGCGTTCGTGGGCGGAAAAAGTAATCGCACTTCTGGTTCCATATGTCGACCAGCTGGAGCAACTACCCGAGAAAGCTAAGTTCCTGCTGAACTATGACGCGGAGGCGGCAGTCAAGGCCGAAGACAATCACCGGTTCCCATTCCGGGCCAGACTTTGATCGCGTGATTCCCCTCATCGAGGCGGGCGGGCGCCTCGTCTTACCTCAGCACGTCCTGAGCGTGCGCGAGCGAGTCGAAGCATTTGAGCGGGCTTGGCGTCGCTGATGAACACCAACCCAAACGAGGCGAACACGAAGGTCACAAAGGCCACCCAAGAGGTTACGATGAGGCGTGATATAGATCTCCGTGACCTTTTCTGTTGCCCTCGTGACCTTCGTGTTCGCCTTTTTGCTGTTGATGTTGCCCGTCTTTCCCGGTACTAGCGAAAAACCCCAGCTATAATCAATCATGGCGACACTGCGCCAGCAGATCGCGACCAACGTCCTCACAGCCACAAAATTCCGTGACCTGCTGAAACTGGTTCGCGAGAACCGTCCAGGGGATGATGTCGACATCATCCAGCGCGCCTACGAGTTCTCTCTCCAGCACCATAATGGACAGACTCGTGCCTCCGGCGAGCCTTATCTTGTCCATCCTCTCGAAGTAGCGCTCGTGCTCGCAGAGATGAAGCTGGATTCGACGGCAATTGCCGCGGGCTTGCTGCACGACGCCGTGGAAGATACCGACGTTACCAACAGCCAAATTGAGGAGAAGTTCGGCACGCCGGTAGCGCATATCGTCGAAGGCGTCACCAAAATCGCGAAGATCAATCTCGCAAGCCGCGAAGAGCGCCAGGCGGAAAACGTTCGCAAAATGGTACTTGCGATGACGGACGACATTCGCGTCGTCCTCATCAAGCTTGCCGACCGGTTGCACAATATGCGCACGCTGGAACATCTTCCTGCCGATCGCCAGCAGCACATCGCGCAGGAGACGCTCGACATCTACGCTCCACTGGCGCATCGGCTGGGCATGGGCAAAGTCCGAGGCGAACTCGAAGACCTTGCGTTCCAATACGTTGATCCGATCGGCTATGGCCAGATCAAGGAGCAGGTCGAAGCGCGTCGTAAGCAAGGAGAGGCTTTTCTTACAAAAACGGTCGCTTTTATTCGAGAGAAAATGAAAGAGAACGGCGTGGAAGCGCGCGTCGATCACCGTATCAAGCGCTTGTATAGCATCGCGCAGAAGCTCCAGCGACAGCGCATTACAGTCGATCAGGTCTATGATCTGCTGGCCATTCGCATCATCACGCCATCGGTGAAGGACTGCTATAGCGCGCTGGGCGCGATTCACAGCATTTGGCGGCCGGTGCCGGGCCGAATCAAAGACTTCATCGCCATGCCGAGGCCGAATTTATATCAGTCTCTGCACACCACGGTCATGGCGGAAGGCGGCATGCAGTTTGAAGTGCAGATTCGCACAGAAGAGATGCACAAGATGGCCGAGGACGGCATCGCTGCCCACTGGAAGTACAAAGACGGCACTCCGGTCAACGCCAAAGACGAACAGCGTCTCTCCTGGTTGCGGCAGGTGGTGGAGTGGCAGCGCGATGTTTCCGATCCAAATGAATTTCTTTCCACCCTCAAGATCGACCTCTACCCTGAAGAGGTCTACACCTTCACTCCGAAGGGGAAAGTTGTAATCCTTCCGCGCGACGCAACCTGCATCGACTTCGCCTATCACATCCACACCGAAGTCGGTAATACCTGTGTAGGCGCCAAAGTCAATGGACGCATCGTCCCACTTCGGTACAAGCTGCGCAACGGCGACATCGTCGAGATCATCACTCAGACGGGACACCAACCCAGTCGCGACTGGCTGGGATTCGTCAAGTCTTCGCGCGCTCGGAACAAAATTAAGCATTGGCTTCTGGTTCACCAGCGCGAGCGCGCCGTGGAAATCGGCCGGAAAGTGCTGGAAAAAGAAGCCCGCAAGTATAAGGTCAGTTTGAAAGAGGTTACGCCCGAGAGGTACGCGGCCGTTGCCAGTGACTATGGCATTGGTGGAAACGAGCAGGATCTGATTGCCTCGATCGGCTACGGCAAGTTCTCCGCTCGCGCCGTGCTGAACAAACTTGTTCCAAATGCGGCAGGTTCAGCTGAGCCCGAACCTGAAGAAGAAGATAAAAGCTTGATCGGCGGTATGATCCGCAAGGTCTTTGGGGACGACAGCGGATCGCTGAAAGTTCAGGGTCATGACGAATTGCTCGTGTATCGCGCACGCTGTTGCAATCCTATTCGCGGCGAAGACATCGTCGGTTACGTAACTCGGGGCAAAGGCGTCGCCGTTCACGCGAAATCGTGTCCCAACGTGACCAACTTGATGTACGAACCCGACCGACGCATCAATGTCACCTGGGGCCGACCGAGTGCCTCAGTCTCTGGCCCGGCAAAGGCGACATATCCGGTCAAGCTCACTGTAGTCTGCGATGACCGCACTGGAATGTTGAAGCAGGTCACGGCCGCAATCAGCGACGACAACACAAATATTCGTCACATGGATGTCCGAACCGGCGACACGCGCGCTTCGATCGACATTACCATTGACATTGAAGACGTGAAGCATCTGGAGCGCATCGTTTCCGGCATTCGTCGCATTCCCGGAATTATTGACGTGCAGCGGCTGAAGAAGATTTGAAAAGCGCTTCAGATCTATTGATCGAGCAGCACCGTCTTTTCTGCCGACGCGGGAAGGTGAACCGATACAAACTGGTCGGAAGGATGAAGGTAATCA
>QIBC01000385.1 GCA_003225215.1 Acidobacteriota bacterium | reverse complement strand
CCGGCCCGGCACCAAGGCTGTTCACAGAGTCGCACTGGTACGGCTAGACGAATCAACCACTGAGACGCTAATCAGAGCTTTCGCGCAGTGCGGCGTTGAGGCGGTTCCCTTTGCTGAAGACTTCGCCCGACGTCTTGGCATGGAACAGTTCCAGGGCTGTGTGGTTAGGCTGGACGACCATGCCTCGGCTGTCCTCGAAGCCGTGCGCTCCTCCAGGTCTAACCACAGAATGATTCTCTATGGAATCTTGTCTCGCGACGTTGATGTGCGGCGTTTTTCCAAGTACGGGATTAATACGCTGATTAATGATTCTGTGAGTCGCAGCGAGGCTCTCAACATTGCCCGTTCTACATGCTCGCTCTTGCTGCATGAACTGCGGCGCTACGTGCGCATCCCGCTCGTGATTGAAATCGCAATAGAAGGTCCCACGGGAAGCTTTTCCGGTTCGAGTCGGGAGATCAGTGGCGGAGGCATGTCCGTCCAGCTGGCCCGACAAGTTTCCCTCTCAGACAAACTGCGTCTCTCATTCACTTTGCCTGAGAAGCCCCCCGTCAGCATCGAGGGTGCCGTGTGCTGGCAGAAGAGTTCGCTGGTGGGATTCCAATTTCAAGACTCTGATCCAGCCCGACAAGTCGTAAGGAGTTGGATCAACTGTTTTCTTGGTCTTGATTAGGATCTCTAGCAGCCTGCCGCATCCGCAAGGAAAATCGAAGCGTCCTTCTGCCTGAAGTGGGCGTTTCGCTTCGTCCCTAAACAGTACAACCTGAGTTGCTGAATTGGCATCGACCATGCCGTGGGGATATTCTCACGCCCTATCGAACATGAATCCGATGAGCAAGCGAAAGCACAATCCGCTTCAGGACCATTCCGCTTATTGGGCGAACTTTGCTGGATTTGGGATCATTCCTCAGAAGGCACCATACTTCCCAAAAGGCATCAGTTGGGAGGAATTCGAGAATACATTCCGTCTTGCTTTTGGCAGAGACATGACGTTAGACGAAAGACGGTGGTTTGAACTCTCGCGGCTTATTGAGGATGACTTGGATCAGCGTGACGTAGGCAATCAGCTTAAGAGACGAGCTTAGTGACGTTCTTGGGCTCCTATTTCTAGGCTGCTGCGCCCTTGGTCTTCTCTCGTTTTCTAGCGTTTACGACTGTCCAAATCGAGTGAAACCAGCGGTACTCATCAGGCCTCATTTCACGACCGAAGGCTTCACTAAACTTTTGCTCAAATTGCTCCCAAGTGATGTCGTCGTACACGTACATACACGCTTGAGATGCACAATCCAGCAACTCTCGTTGGCAGCTTTCGTGACTAACCTTGTGGAAATTCCTTCCTCCAGAGATCAAGATTCTGAGTTCATCCAATCGGCAGGCGGATCGGCCATACCCCAGATGTTTTCGGGACTGTCAAGCTCAATGCCGAATTGCTGTGCCTCGTAATCCGCGAACACAACTCTGGCATTCGCAGACCTGCCGCTGCTATGGACGTTGAGGGTGATGCCATCTCCGAGCTTTAGGGGAGCAGCGATCCTGACTAGTGCGCCATGTAGATTCACGGTGACAGTTTCGCCAGCATACGCGAATCTCTCACCTACTTCGGTATAGGACTCCTCTCGGCCCTCCCACGTCCCAAGAAATTTACCCGCATAAGTGAGTGGCTACCGGATTTTCCAAGTCCAGTCCTCAATGCACGAGGCGATTGCGACTGGAAGGTCACTCGAAAAGGACTTCCAACAATCACATTCGCGAAGACCGAATTGGGAACGGGACACGAATTTCTACTCCAAGCGCAAATAGTGAGGGGTTCGGACGCTCGGGTGTAACCTCACTTGAGACTCGCAAATGCTTCAGTTGCAAGAGCCAGTCTCCTCGAAAACGCTTTCCCTCCGGTTAACGCCGGATGGGTGGACGGTACGTAAATCCACTCTTTTTGGGCTAGTTCAGGCAGCCGATTCCGGCTGCCTGTTTTCATGGGGTTGGAGAGGGGTTGGAACGAAGCCTTTTGGGCGGGTAGCGCCTGCCTCCTTTATTAAGCGGCTGACGCTGGCTCGGGAGATGCAGTGAGCTTTGGCGATCTGGGTGAGCGAGAGCCCGCGTTGGCGGTCACGCAGCACGGCAGCACGATCGACGTCGAGCGGTGCGCGCCCGATCCGGATGCCTTCCAGCTTCGCTCGGCGCATGCCGGCACGGACACGTTCGACGATGAGATTACGCTCGAGTTCAGCGATGGCGCC
>QIBC01000384.1 GCA_003225215.1 Acidobacteriota bacterium | reverse complement strand
GTCAGCGTCCGGGGTGGCACTTCTGCCCTGCTGAAGCGCTCGGTAGTTCTGCAAAGCCGAGTCTTTATCCCGAGCTTCTGCGTAGGGATCAACCGATTGAGCCAATGAGAAGGTCTGAAGAAGCAAAAGGCTGAGGAAAAAAGTCGAAGCGGCGGAGAAGGGGGAAAGCTTCATCACAGAACCGTTAACACCGACCAAAGAACGAAGTTCGCGTATTTCTTTCCTTGCAGCTCGCAAAATCCACCTTCTAAAACTTACAGGCTCAGCAGCTGAAGGAGGAAGCAGTTTACCATACCGATGACTATGAATTTAAAGGCTTTGATTACTTAACCCGACCAAGATGGCGACGGAGGGGCTCCTTCAGGAAAGGCCTTCTCGACCGTGACCGGCACCTAGACCTGCCATCTCCGGTAATGCATAGTCCATTGTTGTATTCTCTGCAGCATTCCAAATGAACGATGTCAAAAGCCGCTCGGTAATCAGTTAAGGTCCCAGAGATACTTAGGAATGAAACAGGCGTTAGTAAAAGATGGCGGGGTAATCGTGAAGGAGGTGCCTGCACCGCAGGTGAGTCCCAAAGGCTTACTTGTCCGGGTGTACCACTCCTGCGTGAGTGTTGGTACAGAAACTGCCAGCATCGGCAATTCGGGTCTGCCGCTCTACAGGAGAGCGCTCAAGCAGCGCGAGCACGCGCGGAGGGTCATCGAACTGATGCGGGACCAAGGCGTGAAGCGCACGCTTGATCGAGTGCTCGGGAAACTATCGGCTGGACTTGCTATCGGATATTCGGCAGCCGGTGAGGTCTTGGAGGTTGGGTCCGAGGTGTCCGACTTTGCTGCTGGCGACCTCGTAGCGTGCGCTGGTGGCGGCATCGCTAATCACGCGGAATTCATCGATGTACCCGTGAACCTCGCGGTCAGGATTCCAACCGGAGTCACTACGGAATCAGCGTCGACCGTGACCCTTGGCGCGATCTCCTTACAAGGAATACGCCGAGCCAATCCCACTCTCGGAGAAACGATTGCCGTGGTGGGGCTGGGGATCCTAGGGCAATTGACTGCGCAGTTGCTGCGGGCAAATGGATGCCGAGTTTGCGGCGTTGATATCGACGCCGAGCGGGTGCGGATTGCGCTGGATCAGGGAATGGACTTCGGCATCGACGCTTCCACTGAAAATTACGTCGATCGCCTGCGTCGCCTCACCGACGGGTTTGGAGCCGATGCTGTAATCGTAACCGCAGCGGGTGCGAGCAACACGATCATCAGCGAAGCCATGCAGGCGTGCCGCAAAAAAGGACGCGTCGTTCTGGTAGGAGACGTCGGCCTCGACCTTAAGCGCTCAGATCTTTACAAGAAGGAACTGGACTTCTTCATCTCCTGCTCCTATGGTCCAGGGCGCTACGATCCTGTCTATGAAGAGGAGGGACACGATTATCCACTCGGGTACGTGCGCTGGACAGAAAACCGAAACATGGACGCATACCTGCGACTCTTGGCGTCCGGCCGAGTTTCAGTTTCCAATTTGGGAATTCGGAAGTACCCAGTTGATCACGCGCCGCAAGCCTATGAGGCTCTGATGAATGGCAGCGAGCGCTCATTGATTGTGATCCTCGAGTATCCAGAACGCGAAGTAGTCCCGACGCGAGCAGTAACTCTGAAAGCTTCGGCCAAAGCAGACAAACGCATGAAGGTAGCTCTGGTTGGCGCGGGAAACTTTGCCTGCACCACACATCTGCCGAATTTGGCGAAACTGAAGGATCGCTTTGTTGTTCATTGCGTAATGAGCCGCACCGGAGCGAATGCTAGGGCGATTGCCAGTCGATTTGGCGCTTCTTATGCAACCACAGAGCTCGAGCAAATTCTCGCCGACCCAGCGGTCGATCTGGTGATCATCGCAACCCGGCACAATCTTCACGGGGGCATGGTGCTGAATGCGCTTCGAGCGGGCAAAAATGTCTTTGTAGAAAAGCCACTCACACTGAATCCCGACGACCTCGAAGAGATACGGCATTTCTATCAAATCAACAACAACGCTCCGTTGTTGATGACTGGATACAACCGCCGCTTCTCACCAGTGATGAAACGGGCGCAAAAAATCCTCAAGCAGCGGATTACTCCCATGATCGTCAACTACCGCATGAATGCAGGACCTTTGCCCTCCGACCACTGGGTGCACTCCTTCGAGGGTGGAGGCCGCAATTTGGGTGAGGCTTGTCACGTTTATGACCTCTTCAATTTCCTGACGGCAAGCAAGGCCATCCAGATTCATGCGATATCCATTTCGCCTGCGGGGAAACAAAATTTTAGAAACGACAACTTCGTCGCGACCATCTCCTACGAGGACGGCTCAGTCTGCACGCTCACTTACACGGGCCTTGGTAGCAAATCTCACCCAAAGGAGGCTATGGACATCTTTGTGGACGGTAAAGTCTTGTCGATGCTTGACTACAAGTCCTTAACCGTCGCGGGAACTAAAGCTCGCGCGTGGAAGTCGATGACTCAGCAAAAGGGTCACATCGAAGAGATGGAGGCTCTAGCTGACTGCCTCCGAAACGGTGCGGAGTGGCCCATCTCCCTCGATGAGCAGATCGAAGCTGCGCGAATGGCCTTCGAGATCGAAAGGCAGATGTAATGAGTTTTTTCAACTCCGCAGCACGGGTCCCATATGGAGATGCCCAGTGAAGCTTGTCCGTCGGGCGTGACCTAGCTAAATTTGCGAGCGCTGCTGTCAGATTTCTTTCAGAAACTGCACAAGGCGGACGGATTCCTCTGCTTTTGGGACGGGCATGCGGCGGAAAGAGTGGCGGAAGTCTTTACACGAGAGCGCTTTGATAATGGAGGCTCCATCCACAAGCCGAATCTCGAAAACGTTTTTGAATCTGCGCAGAGGCTGATGCCCGAGCAGTTAGCGGGCGGAGTGTACCAGCCCCTTTTTCTCAGCAGCACTAACTGATGCTAGGACTGAGCTCAAACAGTCTTGCCAAAGAGGCATTTGAATTCCGAATCTTGACTTGAGCTTTTCGCAACTCAAGCGGGAGTTCAATGGGCGTCTGGCGGCTGTCGCATACTCAGAAGTGGGAATCGCATCCACATGCGGAACTTTGCTTGAGAGCTCCGCGGATGCTTGCCGAAAAATTTGCGTTGCAAATCCGAACCACGAAGTCTCGCCGCCAGCCGTCATGTGGTAAGTGCCGAGATTTCCGTGTGGCGATTCCATTCTGAGAATCTGCTCCAATATGTCCACTGTAGCTCTCGCGATCGATTCACTCGACGTCGGAGCACCAACTTGATCGTTGACAATCCTGAGCTCGTCTCGCTGCCTTGCAAGCTTCAGCATTGTGAGAAGAAAATTATTCCCGCGATTACTAAATACCCAGCTCGTGCGAAAGATCAAATGCCGACAACCTGCGCGCCTAATCGCGTCTTCGCCTTTCGCCTTCGTCCCTCCGTAAACATTGATTGGACAGATTGAATCCTCTTCGGAATACGGATGCGGCTTAGTTCCATCAAAAACGTAGTCAGTAGAGTAATGCACTAGAAGAGAGCTCACGCGGGCGGCCTCTTCCGCAAGCACTTCAGGAGCTTTCGCATTGATCGCTTCAGCAAGAGCGGGCTCCGCCTCGGCCCTATCTACTGCGGTGTATGCGGCAGCATTGACGATCACTTCAGGATGCACGGACCTGACGAACTGTCGGATGTCGTCTGGTCGAGCTAAGTCAAGAATCGATCTGTCGACAGCAGTAACATTCGAGACCTTCTCCAGCAGTGGGAGAAGGTCATGGCCAACCTGACCGTTTTTTCCGATGAGCAACGTATTGGGGCGACGATTCACAGACTGGTTCTCTATTCGTACAGTTCAGCCTTTGACAACGGGAGTCCCTGCTGGTCTTTGACGGACAATATTGGTTGTGCCGCCGGCCAAGGTATGGAAAGCGCAGGATCATTCCACAACAACGTCCGCTCGTGCTCCGGGGCGTAAAAATCTGTGGTCTTGTACAACACGTCGGCCTGAGCTGAAAGAACCAGGAAACCGTGAGCGAATCCCGCAGGAATCCAAAGCATCTTGCGGTTTTCAGCGGACAGTCTCACGCAAACTACCTGGCGGAAGCTTTGCGATTTCCTTCGACAATCAACTGCCACATCGAATATCTCGCCGCGCAAGACGCGAATCAGCTTACCTTGCGGCTGGCGAATTTGGTAGTGAAGCCCGCGCAGCACGTCCTTCTTTGAAGTCGACTGATTGTCCTGAACAAAGCCGTTGGGGAGCCCGAGCTTGGTGA
>QIBC01000383.1 GCA_003225215.1 Acidobacteriota bacterium | reverse complement strand
GCGGCGGTAGTCCCTGGGTGCGTGCTATGGGACCCAGCGGCTACCGCCGCCGGTTCAGCGCCAGCCGAGACACTCTTTTCAGCATGCTTTGCGCTTCGGGAATCCGCAGCCCAGAAGTCATGGCGAAGTAAAGAGCACCATAAGGAATCAACACCGCGATCGCGACCAGAATCGGGTGGCGATGTCCTATGACCAACTTGATTCCCCAAGCACAGCCTGCGGCTACCAGGGCCGAAAACCAGAGTTTGGCGAGGAATGCACTGGCCGGGGCGACCGCTCCGATCCGCTGGTGCAGCTTCCAGCGCAATAACAGGAACTCGACCCAGCCCGCAACGCCCGCTGACGCAGTCAGTCCGGCCACCCCCCAGCTTCGCTCGATGCCCAGCATTTGGGGCAGGCGTAGAGCACAAAACAGTCCTAGCAGCGTGGTGAGGGTTACGCGTACGAGGGCGAAGCGCAGCGGCGTGCGCGTGTCTCGCAAGGCGTAATAAGTGGAGGAGTAAAGTCGTCCCAGTGATGAAGCCAACAGTCCAATTGCCGAACCAGCGAGTACTCCCCAAACGTAGATTGCGTCGGCATGCGTGAATCGACCAGTTTGATAGACGACCGCTGATACCACGTCGCCGAGCCCAAGGAACGCCACCGCCGAAGGGACGACAAGAAAAGCGATCTGGCGTAGCGCCCTGCCGAGGCGCGTTCGCAACTGTGCGGCAATTTCGCTCTCGCTGCCGATCGCACCAGACATCGCCGGCAACTCCGCCGCCGATACGCTCATGCCAAACAAACTTACCGGCAGTGTGTAGAGAATCTGGGCATATCCTAAAGCTGCAACTGCTCCGGTCGGAAGAAAGCTGGCGATCATGGAATCGACATACGCGCTGAGTTGCACTACGCCACGGCTGACGAGAACTGGAAAGAAGTTGCGAATCACCTCGCGCACGGGCGCGAGCTGCAGCCCGAGCTGAACTCGCACGCTGCGCACCAGTCGCAACGCGACCGGCAATTGCACGCCCAGTTGCAAAGCGCTGCCCACGACCGAGGCCCAAGCTGTGATCACCGCGAGCGATTCCTCTGCCTGAGTTCGCCCGAAGCCGATCAGCGTGGCAATCATCACGGCGTTCCATGCAATTGGCGCCGCATAAGAGAGAAAGAACTTTCGATGGCTGTTCAGAATTCCCAAACACCATGCCGACATCACTAGCAGGCCGGCGCCGGGAAAGAAAATTCGCACGAGACGAATAGTCAACTCGCGCTTGGCGCCATGGAATCCCGGAGCGATAGCATCGATGATGTATGGAGTCGCGAGTACACCCACCAACACCAGCACAGCGGTGATTAACGCCAGCAGAGTCGCGACTGCATCGGCCACGTCGCTCGCTTCCTCGTCCTTGCCCAACGCACGTAGCCGGGCGTACACGGGGATGAAGGAAGCTGACAGCACTCCCTCGCCAAACAGGTTTTGCAGAAAATTGGGAATGCGGATGGCGGCGCGAAAGACATCGGCCACGTCGGAGTTGCCGAAGTAATGCGCGAAGACCCGCTCGCGAATCAGACCCGCGATGCGACTGAGAAAAATTCCGGCCGCCACTAGCGACGCTGAACCTCCTGTCGCAGTCGAAGGTTTCTGGCTTGACATGTTCTCAGTCGGAGTTGGCATCAAGGTTCTTAGCGGGCATCATCAGTAGCGGCGGCGGTAGCCGCTGGGTCAATGCCACGGTGTGGCTCAACACCGCAACCGACGATCATTCACGCACCCAGCGGCTACCGCCGCCGGTATTGATCGTTCCTCATCCCGCCAAAGCCAATCTAGCACTCGCTCCGCTTCCCGAAGCATCGCGGACCTTCCTTTATAATTACGGGTCTTTCAATATCGCTGCTTCAGTATTGAAGCGCGCGGCTCGGGAGCAAGAGATGGCGGTTTCCATAATGGCCGGCAATCCGGCGCTAAAAGATGCCTATGCGCAATTGAAGTCCCGCATGGACAAGGCGGTGGGCGACTTCCGCAATAGCCTGCTCTCAACCCGCACAGGACGCGCCTCCGTTCACATGGTCGACAGCATTCGCGTGCCCTACTACGGTTCGGAGATGCCCCTCAACCAGATCGCCCAAGTGCATGCTCCGGAGGCGCAGCTCATTACCGTGCAGCCATTCGATCCAACTTCGTTTGCCGAGATTGAAAAGGCTCTGCGGGTTTCCGATATGGGCTTCAACCCGCAGAACGACGGGAAGATCATTCGCATCCCGATCCCTCCCCTCACCGAGGAGCGGCGCAAGGATTTAGTTAAGCATCTCCACAAAATCCTCGAAGATCATCGCACCGCTGTGCGCAACATCCGTCGGGATGGCAACGAGTTGATCAAGAATGCCTTGAAAGACAAGAAGATCTCTGAGGATGATGAGAAGCGCGCGCTCGAGGAGATCCAGAAACTCACCGACGATGAGATCAAGAAGATGGAAGAGATGAGCAAAGCCAAAGAAAAGGAAGTGATGCAGGTCTGAATGTTCTCTTGCCGTCATCATTCCTTAACATTTTCACCCCGGATTTTGTTTTCAG
>QIBC01000188.1 GCA_003225215.1 Acidobacteriota bacterium | reverse complement strand
CGCGATTAGCCCGCTACTTATGTCAGGTGCTCTATCGAATTCGGATCACCGGTCTTGAACAAATTCCGCAAGATAGAGCGTTCATCTTCTCGCCCAACCATCAGAGCTTCATGGACGCGCCTCTGATTATGAGCTATTTCCCATTTCGGATCTTCCGCAAAATGTTCTACGTGGGTACGAGTGAAATATTTGGGAAGGGAATCCGCCGCCGCATAGCGCGCTCGATGAAGCTGGTGCCCATCGATCCTGATGCCAACCTCGTGCCCGCCATGCGTGCCGGGGCCTACGGTTTGCGCCGGGGCGAGGCTATTGTCCTTTATCCCGAAGGCGAACGCAGCATCAGCGGAGAGCCAAAAGCCTTCAAGAAAGGTGCTGCGATTCTCGCCACACATGTGCAGGTACCGATCGTTCCCGTGGCGATCGACGGCTTCGAAAAAGCATGGGGACGGGGAAAAGGAATCAGGCTCTTTCAGACGCTGCAGATTCGCATTGGCTCGCCCGTCGAACCACCCGCAGTAGGAAGTGTTTCAGAGAGGACCTATGACAGCCTTACTATGGAGCTGCGACAACGAGTGATGGACATGTGGATGGATCTTCACCACGGCGTGGGCTCACGACACGAGGTTGCGACGGCGCGCTGAACGAGAGTTCTTGGTGAAAGCCTATCGGGGTTTTCGAGTCACCAAGCACAGCGATTTTGGAGAGGCTTTTGCCTGGAACAAAATTCTCCTCTCTGAAGGCTCTGTCCCAAGCCGATTATGGCCTATATATTGCTGATTATGTGCAACTTAGTCCGACAACTGCCCTCTATGTTACTGTCCCAGAACCCTCTGTTTGGGACAGCGGGACAGTGAATCTGCTGAAAGGCTCGGCGTTAAAAACGTGAACAGTTTCGGGCCGGAAAGCTAGCTCACACCGGCAGCTTTTTCCAGCGTCATCAGAGTAGCTGCGTAGTCCAGATTGGCATTGCCCTCACGCGCCGAGGATTCATAAACCTTGTCGACAGTTTCAAGTCCGGGAAGCTTCACTCCATTTTGCCGCGCTGCCTCCAGCATCAGGCGAATATCTTTGTGCATCAGCCGCATGGGGAAATTGGCCGAGAAATCTCGCGCCATGACGAACGGCGCTTTGTAGTCCACAACTCCGGATCGGACCATCGACTGATTAATCAAACTCATCAGCGGCTTCACCTCGACGCCTTGCTTCTTCGCCAACACCAGCGCTTCGGCAAATCCTTCGTAAGTAAGGGCGATCATCAGATTCATCGATAGCTTTGCCGCTAACCCTTTGCCATTTGCGCCCACGCGCACCGCGCTTTTTCCCATTACGCTGAAGAGTGGCTGGAGCTTCTCAAATGTCTCTGCGCGAGCGCCGACGATAAAGATAAGCTGGCCGCTCTCGGCTCCCACTTTGGAGCCCGTCACTGGAGCATCGACAAAATCGGCTCCGTTTTTTCGTACCCGTTCCGCGAACTTAAGGCTAGCGTCGGGGAGGATCGTGCTGGAGTCAACAACGATCGCGCCGGCCTTCAACGACCCAATCACTCCGTCGTCGCCGAACAATACTTCTTCCACAGCCTTCGTGTCGGACACGCAGAGCCAGACAATCTCGGCATCTCTGGCAGCTTCTTTCGGAGACGAAGCGGAGTGGGCGCCGTCTACCGACTTGCCTGACGAACGGTTCCAGACCTTTACTTCATGACCGGCTTTGACGAGATTTTGGGCCATCGGCTTGCCCATGATTCCCAATCCGAGAAATGCAATTCGCATGCTTGCTCCTGGACGTTAAGAGATCTTTCTAGCGGAAGATACTTGCTCCTGCTGGTGCAAATGCTGTTTCAGAACGCTGGCCGACTCCATCGGTGGTTGGCATGAGAATCCTGAGCACAGCACAGCGACGCTCTTGTACTGCTTGAGCGCCGGAAGGCTGGGGATTGTCTGCGCTAACACTGGAGGAAGATTCTTCTGGACCACATGATCAGGATCGAACTGCAGCACCGACTTTGAGATGCTGAATGGGGAAAGCGCAGCCCGATAGAGTTCGTGCGCTTTTTCGTCTTTGCCAACGATGACCGCTTGGGTGTGCGGACGCGAGTAAAGCGTCACTGCGATTCCATACGTTGCGCCGAAGATTCCGAACTGCCCTGCAATTCCGGCGAAAGTTTCTAACGTTGACTCTGCAATATCTCGATGCTTGTTGTCGCCGGAGTACGAGTGCAGGCGCAACAGCGCGATCGCGGCTGCGGGATTTCCTGCCGGCGTCGGCGAATCCTGCAGCGGCTTGCGCCTTGCGGCGAGGGCACCCAGGTTACCTTGCAACGCGCGTCGTGAAGTGTCGAAGAACCCTCCGCTGGTTTCATCGTGAAAGTTTTCGATCATCTTTGCTGCGATCTTTTCCGCGAACCTGTAATAGCTCAGGTCAGTCGTGACTTCATACGCATCAAGGCAAGAGATCGCCGTGAACGCGTAATCGTCGAGCAATCCGGTAACCTCACGATACTGAGCGGCAGAATCGGAGTAGGCGATTACGTGTTTGAGCCCGTTTTCCGCCGACCACGCTTCAGAGAGCAGGCGATCCAACGAGCGCAACGCGAAGTGCTCTGCTTCCGGCAGTTCAAGCACTCTTGCAGCCTCCAGATACGCAGAAATGCAGAGTGCGTTCCAGTTCACATAGATTGTCTTGTCGACATAGGGAGTCGGGCGGACGAGTCGTGCCCTCAACATTTTCTCCTTCGCCGACGAGAGAAGCTTCTGCACTTCATCGACACTAAGCTTCATCCGGGTTGCTATTTGCTCCGGCGTCGCGCGAATATGCAGGACATTCTTCTCCGGCCGATGATGCATTTCCCCGACTTCGCCGATGTCATATAGCGGCGCGACCGCCTCGAGTTCCTGCGCACTCAAAGCCTCGCGGGCCTCTGCAAGCGACCAGGTGAAGTAATCGCCATCATCGTGTAAGTCGATATCCGCATCCTGGGAAGCATAAAAGCCGCCACGATCCCGGTCGCTCAAACAGTCATCCATCCAACGAATGATGTCGCGCGCGATGTGCGCATAGAACTCATTCCCCGCGAGTTGGTAGGCGTGGACATAGTTCTTCAGCAGCTCCGAGTTGTCGTACGACATCTTCTCGAAGTGCGGCACTACCCAGCGCTCATCGACTGAGTAGCGATGAAATCCACCGGCAAGCTGATCGTAAACCCCGCCCTGCGCCATGCGATCGAGCGTCGTGCTCACCACCTTCAGCGCTTGCTCGTCGCCGCTCCGGCCACAGTAGTCAATGAGCAAATCGAGTATCGATGGATGGGGAAATTTTGGAGCTGATCCGAATCCGCCGTGGTGCGGATCGAAGCTCTCGATGGCTGATTTCACCATGCCGTCCCCTAGTCCGCCAGAGATCTCGCCCGATCGCCCGGCGAATGATTCCGCGTGATCGATGGCGCTCATTACATGTTCAGCAGACTCCAAAACATCGCTGTGTTTTTCGCGATAGGCTGAGGATAGAGTCTGCAGAACGCGTTTGAATCCAGGACGCCCGTACTGATCATCAGGCGGAAAGTAGGTTCCACCAAAGAATGGCCGCCCATCGGGAGTGAGAAACGCTGTCAGCGGCCATCCTCCTTGTCCGCTCATCGCCTGCACGGCCGCTTGATAACGACTATCGACATCGGGACGCTCGTCGCGATCTACCTTTACGGCAACATAGTTCTCGTTGATGAGCTTCGCGATCTCAGGATTCTCGTAGGATTCGCGATCCATCACGTGGCACCAATGGCACCAGACGGCCCCAACGTCGAGCAGCACCGGCTTGTTTTCGCGCTGCGCTTTGTCAAAAGCCTCGGCAGTCCACTCGTGCCAGTCCACCGGCTGATGCATCGCAGACCGCAGATACGAAGAAGAGGCCTGCGCAAGAGAGTTTTTAGGCTCGGACATGAGTTTTCAGTCTAGCGCATGTGGATGTGCTCAGCATTCTAGTAGAGACGCAGCATGCTGCGTTTCTACCATGCGCTTAGGAAGAGAGCAGTTTTTCTGCTACTGAAACATATAGTCCAACAGCTTCAGTCAGATCGCGCTTTGAGATGAATTCACCATCGGTATGTGCCACATGAATCGATCCGGGACCGAGCAGCACGGGTTCACCCCAGTTGGTGAGAGCAGGAATATCGGTTGTGAACGCCGCAATCATTTCGGGAATGCCGTCAACCGTCCGCAGTTTCACGTAGGGAATTTCGAGCGCAAACTCCGCTACAGCGAGATCTTTGACCGCCTCCTGAATATCTTTGCGGAGCTTATCCGTTGGGCCCACAAGGCGATAGAGCAACTGCGCGCGTGCGAAATCGGGAATTACGTTCGGTGCCCGCCCACCTTCGATCAGGCCGATGTTGAAAGTAGTTGGGCCGATTTCGGGATTGTCAGGCAGCGGCATCTGCAGCAAACGATGCAGCGCTTCCACCATCTTCTCGATTGCCGAGTCACCGAGATGCGGGTACGCGGAGTGCGCCATTCGTCCATTCGCCGTGAGTTGCACGCGCAACGTTCCCTTCGACGCTCGCCCAATTTTGTTCTCAGTTGGTTCACCGTTAATTAAGAACCGTGAGCCCGGCGCATGAAGGTTCGCCTCTTTCGCGCCTTGACTGTCACGCTCTTCTCCAACCAGAAAGAGCATGCCGATCTTCAAATTTTTATGGCGCAGTGTCTCCGCCGCGGCGATCTGTGCTGCGATGATTCCCTTTGCGTCGCAGGAACCGCGTCCGTAGATATTCTCGGCGTCTTCTGACGATGGTATGAACGGCGGCACTGTATCCATGTGAGTCGAGAAGATCAGATCAGGCCTTTCGCCGAGAGTCGCATAGACGTTATGGCGAACGTCTTCAACCGGCATCTTCTGCGTGCTATATCCAAGCTTTGAAAGAAAACCGTGGAGGTAATTGCCGACTTCGCCCTCATTGCCGGTGATTGATTCGATGTCGATGAGCTCACGCGTGAGCCGAACAGGATCCATGCTCACAGCATAGCGGAATGACTCGCGTAGAATCGAACGCAGTGTGAACTATCGTGAGGTAATCCAAAGCGAGTGGCGAGTGCAATTCAGTCGATATTTGTTCCTGGTCCAGCCGGCAAGCTGGAAGCTTTGCTGAACGCTGGTGAGCGGCCCGCGCCATACGCTGCACTGGTTGCCCATCCTCATCCGCTGCACGGCGGGACGATGCACAACAAAGTCGTGTATCACGCAGCGAAGGCATTGCATGGCTTTGGATTACCAGTCCTGCGTTTCAATTTCCGCGGGACGGGGTTAAGTGAAGGAAATCACGACCATGGGCGCGGCGAGCGTGACGACATTCGTGCTGCGCTCGACTGGCTCGAGCACGAATACTCACTACCGGTCATCTTTGCCGGATTCTCATTTGGCGCTGCCACGGGACTGAAAGCCTGCTGTCCCGATCCACGAGTTGTTGGGCTGATTGCACTCGGCACGCCGCTCAGCGCCCAGGAGCGTCTGTACACCTATTCTTACCTTTCGACATGCACCAAGCCGAAGCTGATGATCAGCGGTGACCATGACCAGTTCGCCCCAATTGCTAATCTCCACGAAATATTCAAACTGGCCGCCGATCCGAAGGAATTTGTCCTGGTTGAAGGCGCGGATCATTTCTTCGAAGGCAAGCTCCCGATTATGCGCCGAACGATTTCTGAGTGGCTGCCTCGACACTTCCCTGCTCTGAGCTTGCCGCGGCGCGCCTGATCCAATATGGAACTGGGCAAACACATCAGCGAGGCTGAAATGCGTCGCTTGTTACGCCAGGTATTCATAGACACTCTGGCCCGGATCGGCATTCCTTGCGTGTTCAGTCAAAACATTGAATGTTCGCGGGGAGTCCTGCGGATTGAGCAGGATCTGTACGACCTCAGTTCTTTCGAACGCGTACTCGTGATTGCCATTGGCAAGGCAGCACACACCATGCTCGAATCGCTAGTCGCACAGACAGGACCGATGCAAGGAATCGTCTGCTCGGTTCCAAGTGGGTCACAACAACCTGGGTTCCGTTACTTCGTTGGTGGACATCCACTGCCCAATGAAGAATCCATTCGCGGAGCAAAGGCCATCCTGCAAGCAGTTTCGCTCATCAATGAACACTCGCTGGTGATTTACCTGATCAGCGGCGGCGCATCGGCCATGGTGGAAGTTCCACGCCCTTGGCATCGGGGCCAACTATGCCCGATTCCAGCACGGACGCTGATTGCTATCGCATTGCTGAGACTTATGGACTGCATGCCAAATTGCCGGGAAGCGTGCGTACGGTCTTCGAGGAGCGTGCACTTGAAGAGACGCCGAAGGCAGATGATCCCGCATTCGTGAACTCGCGCTGGTGGGCGATTCTGTCAAGCGCATCGGCAGCCCAGGCTGCGGCTGCACTCCTTTCGAAGCATGGCTTTGCGGTCGAGATTGATAACACCCCTGACGATTGGAGCTTTGATCGAGCTGCGGAGTATTTACTTCGCCGAACTCGGGAGATGCGCAACAAGGGCGATGGCGTTGCGTTGGTCTCAGTGGGCGAGATTACTGTGACTGTTCCCAATACGGGAGGCGTCGGCGGGCGGAATCAGCACTTCGCTCTGCACTGCGCTCAGCAGATTGAAGGTGAAAACATCACCGTTCTTAGCGCGGGCACAGATGGAATTGACGGCAACAGCCCCGCGGCAGGCGCGGTCGTGGATGGGACAACCGTTGTTCGTGCGCGAGAGTCAGCAATTGATGTGAAGCAGGTCCTGAAATCTTTTGATTCGTTTTCGTTATTCGACAAGTTGGGGGATGCGATTGTTACAGGAACAACCGGTAACAACGTCAGGGACCTGCGGATTCTCCTTGCCTGGTAATCCTCGCACGCTAAGAGCCGACGGCGGCCGGACCCACGTTACTTGAAAATCCGCGTCTTGCCCTCTTCCAGTACCAGGACACGATCGCTTACTCCGGCTGCGTCCGCAGCTGCGCGCAGACGTTGCACGGGCTCGTCCATCGGTTCGTAAGAGAGACGGAACGTTCCGTAATGCATGGGGATCATCGCTCGGGAGCCGAGGTCGAGGAACCCCTGCAGCGCATCCTCCGGACTGGTATGGACGTTGCGGAAGTGCTCCGGATGATAAGCGCCAATGGGCAAAAGTGCCAATTCGGGACGCAGCCGCCTACCAATCTCACGGAAGCCTTCGAAATACGCGGTATCTCCGGCGTGATAGATCGAATGCTGCTGCGAGCGCACGACGTAGCCGCCAAAACCGCGATGGAAATCGCGCAACATTCGCGCCCCCCAGTGCTGCGCAGGCGTGTGAGTCACGCTCAACCGGCCCTCGCGGAACTCCTGCCACCACTCCACCTCGTGAACGCGGCTGAAGCCCAGGCGAGCGACGATGTCGCCGACGTTTCTGGGAACGACGATCTGCGGCGCACGCCCGCAACGCCAGCGTGTCAGTCTGGCGATCGCACGCAACGATGGCCGATGCAGGTGATCGAAGTGAGCATGGCTCACTAACACGTAGTCGATTGGTGGAAGGTCGCTCAGGCGAATTCCCGGACGCCGTTGCCGTTTCAAAACAAACAGCCAACGGGCAAAGTTCGGATCGACCACAATATTTCGCCCTGCGATCTGTATCAGGAAACTGCTGTGGCCGATGAAGGTGACGCCTAGTTCGCGCTCGGTCACGAGATGTGGCTTATGCGAGCGCCCCGTTCGGGGAGTGACAGCGGATGTCCGAACTAGCTGCCCAAATTGCTTTGCCTTGCGTCGGATGGTGATATTCAGCATTTACGCCTTACCGGTTAGACGAGCTGAGAGTTCATAAAGATGCGTTCGAGAGTTGCCGAAAATCTTTCGAACTGTGAAGATTCGGAACCGTAGCGAAGTCTGATTCGAAGCATGGTTCAAGCAGATTGGTAACACAAATCCAGCATCTCGACCACATGTTTTACGGGAACATCGCGGCCCGCGCGTTCCATTCCAGCACGCAGCTGCAGCATACATCCAACGTTCGCCGTTACGACTAACTCTGCAGAAGTATGCGCGATGTCTTTCATTTTTTCATCGAGAATCTTCATTGAGAGATCGTTTTGGGTCACGTTGTAGCTCCCGGCGCTCCCGCAGCATTGGTCGGGATGCGGCATCTCTTCGAGTCGCAATCCGATCTCGCGCAGCAACTCCCGTGGAGCGCTGCGAATCTTCTGTCCATGGGCGAGATGGCAGGGATCCTGGTATGTGGCTTTTATTTCGATTTTCTTGGCCGGCTTTCGTAAGCCGAGCTGTTGAAGAAACTCAGTAACGTCTTTCACTTTTGCAGCAAACTTTTCTGCAGTACTGTGCTGACCGTCTTCGCGCAGAAGGTCTCCATACTCCTTGAGCGTAGATCCGCAACCTGCAGCGTTCGTGACAATGGCATCAAAGCGATCGTCAAGCATGGCGGCGATGTTCTGGCGGGCAAGCTTTCGCGCTTCCGTCCGGTATCCTGCGTGAGCTTGAAGTGCGCCGCAACAGTTCTGTCCTTCCGGCACCCACACCTCAACGCCATTTTTGTTGAGGACGCGGATGGTTGCACGATTCAATTCCGAGAAGGCCACGTTTGCGATGCATCCAGCATGCAGGGCCACTCGCGCGCGGAGCTCCCCTTCTGCGGGAAAAACTTTCCCAATCTGGTCGAAGAAGAAATGATCGTCGATCGTAGGCTGAAGTTGCTCGAGCTGAGAAACTCTCATGAGCTTGAGCAGTCCTGATGAGCGCGCGAGTTCTTGTAATCCAGATCGCTGATAAAAACGCAGCAAGCGTGCCAGCACAGCCAGACGTCGCGGGTTACCAAGCGCATGGCGATAAAAGAAGCCGCGTGCTTGTCTAGCTAACCACGGCCGCCGGTATTGCTGCTCGATCTGCGCACGAGCGCGTTCGACGATGTGCCCGTACTGAACCCCCGAGGGGCAGGCGGTCTCGCAAGCGCGGCAGTCGAGACAGCGGTCGATGTGGGTTACGAAGGAATCGCCGATCGGCAAACGGCCTGCATCGACTTGCAGGACTTGGTAAATGCGTCCACGTGGCGAGTCCATTTCCATGCCGAGCACGCGGTACGTAGGACAATGGTTCAGGCAGAGTCCGCAGTGAACGCAAGTGGCGTAGAGATCCCACGTTGGACGGTCTGGTCCGGCGAAATTAGATTCGCCCATTTGCAGCGTGTGTTCGTGAATCTCGCTTCCGGCCTGGCTTGTATTTGAACTCATCCGACGAGGAATCTGCCTCGGTTTAGTATGCCTCCGGGATCAAGGGCTTGCTTCACTTTTCGCATAAGCTCGAGATCGGTGGGAGTAGATCCCCAGATATCGAAGTGCTGCTTGGCATCGCGTGGACACCGCACTACAACAGCCGATGCGACCTTGGACAAGCGGGAACGAAAGTCCGACGCCGCGCTCGCATATTGCGTCACCGCTGGTGGATCGATAGCCAGCGGGAGAAAGCCGATCACAAACGATCCGACGGTTGCGCGCCCGATGACTGGAGTCAAGAAGTTGTAGTCGGTCGCAGCCTTGTGTGCTGCTTCCAGCGCAGATTGCGACTCGGCGAGCGGAACGTCGACACGAAAGATCATCGCGTTTCGATGGCGCCGAACAAGCCGCTGCTCAAATAAACCTATTTGCTTCCACAGTTCGGCCTCTTCGACTCCGCTCAAAGTGGATGACGTGGAAGAACTCAATTCCCTGCCGATGCGCGCCAGCACGCAGTCACTTCCTGCGAAGCGCAGCGCGAGCTTCCAACAGGTGTTGTCTGTCTTGCTCGATGTTTCGGGCGCCCAATGGTCTGGATCGCGGGGTTCTACATCGTGCAAATATTCCAGCGCCGCTGGATTGATGATCTCGCATGCTATCGGGGACAAAGGCGACGTCAACAGAGCATCACGAAGCAATATTGCTTCCGCTGACGAGCTAGAGTTGCAAATAAGGGTGATGGCCTGTTGCGGCGCGGGGAACACCTTGAAATTTGCCGAGGTAATTACACCCAGACTGCCATAGCTGCCGATCAGCAACTTCATCAAGTCGTAGCCCGCAACATTCTTTACGACGCGGCCTCCGCCGCGTCCAGTCATGCCATCTCCCGTGACGAAGCTAATGCCAATGCAAAAATCGCGAAGACTCCCGAAACCAGCGCGCAACGGACCGCTTTGGGCGCTCGCCAAGGCGCCGCCAATCGTCGTATCTGGTTCCGCTGTTTCTATCGGCAACAGCTGGTGGTGCTGCGCACAAGCTGCCAGTGCACTCTTCACAGGCACGCCTGCGTGCAGCGAAATAGTCAAATCACCGGGATCGTAGGCTTCCACCCAGTTAAGCTTTTCGGTAGAAAGCACTACATCGGGCTGCTCAGATATCCGCCCGACGTGCTGCTGAGTACCCGCCCCGAACGGCACAACCGTCCACTGCTCATCAAAGCAAACGCGGAGGATGGCGCTGACTTGTTCAGCATCGGAAGGCAGCACAACCAAACGTGGGGTGACGCCATCGATCGCATATCGCTCCAGCAGTGTGGGTTCGGCGCGAACTCCGTTCGCGCCTAGAAGAGCCTCGAAGCGAGAATCCAGGCTCGCTCGCATGGTCACGCCCTGTGTCACCGCAAACCGACTCCAGCCGAACCCGGCATATCAAGACTAGGATGACCGGGAGCGACTGCTTCCCGACAAGTGCGCGCGGATGGAAGCACTTTCTGCGGATTGAGCAGCGAATCGGGATTGAAACAATTTCGCAGGCGTCTCATGACCTCCAACTCGGAATCGCTGAAGAGCATGCTCATGAGATCCTGCTTTTCCATTCCTACACCGTGCTCGCCGGTAATTGATCCACCGATGCCGATGCAGAACTCGAGAATCTCGCGGCCGGCGTCGAGCGTGCGCTGCGTCTGCTCCGGATCGCGGGCATCGAACAGGATTAAAGGATGCAAGTTGCCATCGCCGGCATGAAAGATGTTCCCGATCGTGAGCGAATACTTTTTGCTGACGTCTTCGATTTTCCTCAGAGTTTCCGGAACGCGCGTGCGCGGAATCACGCCATCCTGGACATAATATGAAGGAGAAATGCGGCCGATGGCGCCGAATGCCGTTTTGCGGCCTTTCCATAACAGTTGACGCTCATTCTCGTCGCGAGCGCGTCGCACCTCGCGTGCGTGACATTTGCGGCACAGCTCCGATACAAGCTCTGCCTGCTCGTCCACAGCTTCTTGCAATCCTTCCAACTCGATCAGCAACACAGCGGCGGAATCGAGCGGATAGCCTGCGTGCACCGAGGCTTCGACAGCTCGCAGCGTCCAGCCATCGAGCATCTCAAGGGCTGCCGGAGTGATCCCAGCCGACGTGAGTGCCACAACCGTATTGCCGGCCGATTCAATGTCGTCATAAATCGCGAGCAAAGTCGCCACCGACTCCGGCAAGCGCGTGATCTTTACCGTGATTGCGGTCGCGATGCCGAGCGTTCCCTCGGAGCCCACAAAGAAACCGGTAAGATCGTATCCGGCGGAGCTTGCTGCAGCACCGCCAAGCTGAGCGATTCGTCCATCTGCCAAGACCACTTCTAGCCCAGTTACGTGATTCACAGTCACGCCGTAAGCCAAGGTATGTGGGCCGCCTGAATTCTCGGCAACATTGCCGCCGATTGTGCATGCCTTTTGACTGGATGGGTCGGGAGCAAAATAAAAGCCGTAAGGTGCGAGCGCGCTGCTCAGATCGAGATTGACAACACCCGGCTGCACAGTTGCGCGCAGATTCGCGACATCGATCTCCAGGATGCGATTCATGCGCGAAAACCCCAGAATGATGCCGCCTTGCCGTGCAATGGAGCCTCCGCTCAGTCCAGTTCCTGCGCCGCGCGGAACGATGGGAAGCCCTTCGCATTTTGCCAGCTTCACGATTTCAGAGACCTGCTGTGTTGTCTGGGGAAACACCACATACTTCGGGGCGCCGCGCGCTAGAGAACCGTCATACTCATAGAGCATGAGGTCCTCAGGCCGGTCGAGCACGGCATCGTTACCAGTGATTCTTTTCAGCTTGTTGCTTACGCTGGAGAAAAGCATGCGTGGAATCGAATCGGATTCTAACATCGCGTTCGACCGCTGCCTTGCACCCTTGAGCGACACAATGGTTGCATCAGTGTTGCAATCGAAAACGCGCTTCTGTCACGCGATCACACTGCCAGGGGAAGGTGGTGGATACGGTCGGTAGTATTACGAATCCAGCTGGCCACCGGCGTTCTCAACGCGAAATGCATTTGGATATCGTCCATATCCAGTGTGCGCCACTCGCCTCGCTCGGGACGGAATTGCACATGGCCCTCAACGATGCGGTATTCGTTGTAAGTATTGCGGAATTCCAGGCGAAATGAAGGCAGGTACTCATCCATGGCAATCCACCACCGATCAGATGACGGTTTCATGATTAGATGTCAACTTGCGCCAACGCGCGACGACATAAAGGGTTTTTTGCACTCTGGGCAGAGCAGCTGCTCAGGTCCCCTGGCTCGTGCTGCCAACAAAAATGAAGTAAGAGCTGGTCCAGAGCTGCGTCGGAATAGATCCCCTTTGGCGAGCGGTAATTACGAGGTTATAGGCGTCACCAGAAGTCAAGGTTTCCAAGGGGAGTTTTTGAGCCGCCGGTTGTGCCACAGCCAGGTACCTCAAAAAGCTGAGCGCCTCCTGGGGCCCTACACCCAAGTAACCCGGAGCAGCAAAGCTGATGTCGGTGGTGCCATCGGCAAAGTGCCACGCGAGTGAGGCAGCGAGCTTGATTGCAGATTCGTAGTCTTGAGTCTTGACTTCGCTAGGTGCTGGATTGTCAAAGACAATCTTGAGCTTGCGCTCATCCTCGCGAGTAAATTCCCGGACCATCACCGTCTGCGCGCGTGCGGTCGCCTTCCAGTCAATGTGTCGTGCAGCATCTCCCGCAGCGAATTCCCTTAACCGGTACAGATCGTAGCCCCGACCGGCGACGAACATCTCAAATTCCCCGCGAAGTGTCGGCAGGATTGTGAGGAACTCCTCGGTCTCATCGACCGTCGGCAGAACGATCAGCTCGCGCTCAAACGGAATTACGCGCGTCTTGGTCAGAAAGGAGAATGGAAAACGCGTCGCCAGGCCTAGGGCGCTTTGTGCATATCGCCCGCGGCGCGGAAAATTCAGTTCCACCGGCGCCGATTCCGAATGATGGGAACGCAGGTGAGGAAAATACACCGGACTGCTGAGGATGGGATCCGCCGGCTTCGTAGGAGCAAGCGGTCGAAGCTGGAGATCCGGCAAGCGAAACCACTGCCCGGACGGCGGACGAAATGGAGGGATTCCCAATTCGGTCCTCTGCCACTTCCACTTGCGGCGCTGGCGTGGCTTCTCCGGAACGACGCTCACCGAAAACGAAGGCAGCCTCCCGTCATTGCGAACCGTGATGCTACCGATGCACGGCTTACCTGCAAACACATTCTCGGGCAGGGTGACCTTGAGGTTTAATCCAAAGAGTACGAGCGTGGAAGATATGCCCGAAACCAGCAAGGCGGCAAGCATCGCCGCCACCACAATGAACAGAAGATTGTTTGCGGTGTTGAGGGCTGCAACACCGATCACCAGCACCCCGAGGGTATACGCCACTCCCTCACGCGTCAGCTCGTAGCGGACGTTGAAACGCAACCGCTCCAGGGCTACTCGACGTGCCAAAAAGGGAATTGTCGCAATCCCAACGATTCCGGCCGTGAGTAGCGCTAGCGACGCCGTAATCGCCGTTCCAAGAACATTCCCTTCGTCGCGAAAGCTTGAAGAAAGGATGGCAAAGGCAAACGAGAAGATAAGACCCAGTAAGGCGACGAAAAACCGGGCCCAGGCCTCGCGATCAAGTCCCTCGAAGAACCGTGTGACACTACCTCGCACGCGTCGCCACCCGCCTGCGCTCCCGTCGCCATAAGACTAAGAGGACAAGAACTGCAACTGCTGCCAGCACCAACTGCAGGTCTTCTAACTCATTCAGGAGCCAGTCCCACCTGCTCCCGAAGAAATAGCCGAGCGACGCGACTACACTGACCCAGAGCACTGCGCCCAGGAAGTTGAACAGCAGGAATTTCTTCCACGGCATCTGTAGCCGATGTTGTCCCCAAATGTGCAGGCGATTACGCTCACGACGATGATCCCCCACAACGTAAGCCGATGCTCCGAAAATGCCAAAAAAGCCGCGAATAACAGAGCCGTTTCGCCCGGAAGAGGAATCCCGGCATTCTCGAGCAGCAATATGAAGGCTACTGTCCAGTAGCCATATTCCGCAAAGTATTTCCGCAGCAGGTCGAGCAAGTGCATTGGTTGGAGTGAGGATAGCAGGAGAAGTTTTTGCCGCGAGATCGAGCCTACGAAGGGTTGCTTACTTCAGTACCTTGCGAGTCGTGGTCGTGATGGCAAGCTGGCTATGCGTTTCGAACCAACGAGCCGTCTCGCAAGTATTCGAAAAGGATGCGATTGAACTCCTGCGGAGCTTCCTCATACGGAAGGTGACCCGTACCGCGCATTACTGCCATCCGAGCGCCAAGTGCCTTCTGAAGCTGATATCCAGATTGAATCTCAACCACTGGGTCACGGTCGCCCCATATCAGCAGAGTTGGGATCTTTGCGATCACGGCTAGTTGATCGCGCAGGGCTTCAATGTCCTCATTAAATGTCTCCAGGCAGGAAAGTAGATACCGGATCGTGCCCTTCACCCTAAGAGGACGGGCATAGCCGAGACCGGTGCCAGGAGCCATGTCTCGTGAATCTGCGTACATGCGACCGACTCCATAATCCCAGATTCGCCCCGGAGTAAAGGGAGCGAGGCGAATGAAGATTCTGCCCACGGAGCTTAAATAGAATTTCAGAACCGGTTGGTATTGTTGTGCAAAAGGATTCGCGGGAGAGACCAACAGCAATCGTTCAAAGCGCTCTGGAGCCATCGCAGCCAGCTTCAGCGCTACCGAACCGCCGTAGGAGCTGCCCAGAATATTCGTTCTTTCGAGACCCACGTGCTCAAGAAACTCGACAAGACGGGCTGCTGTTGCCTCCAGCGAACCGTCGAGGCCAGCTATTCGCTCCGAGTAACCAACATTCATGAGGTCCGGCACAAATACGCGGAACTCCCGCATTAACTCCGCGCAATTGAAGCGAAAAGAGAACGACGAGGCGGCAATGCCATGCACGAGAAGCAACGGGCTGCCGTGTCCGCCGACGAGATATCGAAGCCGTCCACCGGAAACAGGAGCCCAGAGCTCTTCCATTCCCTCGAAGATTGGCCGTGAATGGCTGGGAGGCATAGTAATGTGCTGGTACCAAAAAAAAATGGGAATTGCAGCTGACGGGCAACTCAGAAGCAGCAGCTTACCTCCAACTTCTCACGTATCGCCTCTGTCGCTTCTGTTTGGGGAGCTGAATAAGCTCCCCACTTTTTTTGCCTGGTAGAGACGCAGCATATTGCGTCTTGCTGTGAGCGCGTTCATGTCTCGATTGCCCAGCGCGTTTGGTCTATGCGCATTCGCTGGCTACCTTCCATCACAGCCGTTCCAACGCGGAGACTCAGCATGCTGCGTCTCTACGGATGCGGAAACGCCGGTGGCTCGGCTTCCGCTGATCCATCCGCTCGAGGATCAGAAGCGGCGAAGTTCATCTTTTTGGACGAATCGTGAAGAATCGCCTGCCCTCGGCCCATTAGCGACGTGTACTCCTTACGTACTTCCAGATTGTGCCCCTTGGCGCGTAGCGCTTCGATAACGTCTGATTTCACTCGGCTCTCAATCGGTATGTGGCAGAAATCACCGCGCCCCACTGTGAATCGCGGAGCCGAGATCGCAGCTTGAACATTCATTCCGTAATCAACCAGGTTGGAGACGAATTGAGCATGCGCAAGGGGCTGATTTGCGCCTCCCATGATGCCGAACCCGATATGCTGGTCGCCCTTTTCCATAAACGCAGGAATAATCGTGTGATAAGGCCGCTTGTGTCCGGCAAGGACGTTCGGGTGTGCCGGATCGAGGGCAAACAGCGCTCCCCGATTTTGTAGCGTGAAACCCATCCCCTTCACTACTACTCCAGACCCGAACTCGGAGTAGTTGCTATTGATCCACGACACAATGTTCCCTTCCCGATCCACGGTGGTCAGATAGGTAGTGTCGCTTCCGGTGGGCGCACCTGCGCCGTAGTCGCAACGTGCCTTGTTGGGATCGATCAGCTTTGCGCGTTTCGCCGCATATTGTTTCGATAGCAAACCTGATGTCGGCACTGTGGAAACTCGAGGATCTGCAAGATAGCGTTGGAGGTCGGCATATGCCAATTGCATGGCTTCGATCTTCTTGTGCAGCTCCGCAGTTCCCTGTGGTCCGTCGGCCGAAGGAGGTGCTTGCTCCATGATGTTGAGCATGGAAAGCGCAGCCATTCCCTGTCCATTCGGAGGAAGCTCATAGACGCGCCACCCGCGGTAGTCGGTCGAGATAGGGTCCACCCACTCGGGTGCGAACTGGGCGAGATCTTCTGCCGTCATCGTGCCGCCGAGTTCACTTGAAGTGGCGATCAGTGCCTGTCCGATTTCTCCGCGATAGAAAACGTCCGGACCGCGGTCTGCCAAGAGGCGAAGTGCCCGGGCGTAGTCAGGATTCTTGAATACAGCGCCCAATTCCGGAGGGTGGCCGTTCGGCAGGAAGACGCGTTTGCCTTCGTCGGTGAAATACGCGTTGGCCCAAGCGTCATGGATGATCTCGGGTACGGCATACCCATTCTCGGCATAGTAAATGGCGGGTTGAAACAGATCCCGCCAAGGGAGTTTGCCAAATCGCTTGTGCATCGCTGCCCAGCCCGCGACAGCCCCCGGAACCGTGACGCTATCGATGCCATGACTTGGCATCTTCGTGATGCCTTTCGCGCGCAAATGGTCTGGCGTAAGCGCCTGTGGCGCCCATCCACTGGCATTGATTCCCGAGATCTTACCGGTCTTGGCGTCCCAGTAGATCGCAAACATGTCCCCACCAATGCCGTTCATCATGGGCTCGGTTACAGAGAGCACTGCGTTCGCAGCGATAGCCGCATCGACTGCAGTTCCCCCTTGGGCGAGGATTCTAGCGCCGGCCTGCGATGCCAGATAGTGGCTGGTGGCGACGATCCCATTAGGGCTGATCACCATGGATCTGCCATAAGCGCGGTCTTGGGAGGCGGCTAAGTTCGTAACCAGCAGGGTCATCGCGATGAGAGTAAATGGTCGCATAAGTTGTGGCAGGAGAAGCTAAATGGAAAGTACAGAAAGATACAAGTGCTGAAGATAGCCGACGACCAAAGCAGAACCGCCTAGATCGGCAAGTCATCGATTCATCTGCTTTTCCTGCTAACAGGGAAAAACAGCGAATTCTTTTTCTCCAAGACGATCTCGCCTTGCAAACCCTCATAAACACCGGGGATTCGCGAGAATGGTATGGTTCAGAACAGGGCATAACAGCGAATTATCGGGGAATTTCGTTTCCTTACAGGGAGCCGCGCTTTTTTGTTACAGGTGTCAATTTGTTATTCCGTAGTGCGGAATCGGGGGAGGTCGCGTTCGTACCCACCGATAAGTTACGACCAACTATGTTTTTTCATAGACCCGTCCAGATAAACGTACTGCCGCTACGATTCCAGGAATATAATTAGCGCAAGTCCCGAGTTTCCCAAGATTTAGACAAAATACTAGAGGTTTATCCGTTGGCACCTGAGTTGCTTATTGCCGAGAGAGAAGCAAGCGAGCCCTCCAAGGCCCACGCGCGCCCTCGGTATGAGCGCATGACCAGGGAATCCCAACTGCGAGCTGCAGCCGTTGTGCTGGCACTGTGCACGGTCGCAGTGATCGTCTTTGGCGTAATCAACTTCCAGAAAGAGCGGGAGTACATCGTTCCCGATGACGGCGTGTGGTGGCTCGAGAGCGGGGGGCAACTCTCTGCCGAACGAGTCACGCCTCTAGGTCCTGGTGAGCGTGCCGGGCTCAAGGCCGGCGATCAACTTACGGACATCAATGGAAGGCCGATCCACACTGGGGGTGACAGAGTTCGCAACCTATTCCGAATCGGAACCTACTCCAAGGCAACATACGGAGTGATTCGGGGTGGTGTGCGTGTCGAGACGCCGCTCATTCTTGTTCCGGCAGACAAGTCGCTGAACATTGGTTTGCGATTGATTGCGCTGATCTACCTTGGAATCGGTCTGT
Organism: Acidobacteriota bacterium; assembly: GCA_003225215.1. Classification (GTDB taxonomy): domain Bacteria; phylum Acidobacteriota; class Terriglobia; order Terriglobales; family Acidobacteriaceae; genus Gp1-AA112. The sequence goes on along the minus strand of QIBC01000188.1, from coordinate 617 downwards.
ATGTTCTGCTGCGACGTTGGTCCGCTCCGAAATCGTCGCACTTTTTTGTTTTCTGCCTAGCCTCCTCGGTTCTATACGCCTTCCACTACACGACGAAACTTAACACTTTCGATTGGGTCATTCTCTGGTCGAGCGTAGTCGCAGGCGTGTTGCAGGGCGCTCTCTTCCTGCATTTCGCACTTACCTTCCCGGAGCCGAAGGCGTGGCTGCGCAATCGTCGATGGGTAGTGCCCTTGCTGTACGTTCCCGGAGCCATGGCGGTCCTGGCGCGGCTCGTAGCCATGAAGGAGTTCGCCCCGAGTGAACGTCTCCTTTGGAATTTGAACCGGCTTGACATCGTCTGCTCGACGGTGTGTTTCATCCTGGCGGCAATCGTACTGGTCGATACGTATCGAGATAGCAAAACCCCGCTCTTGCGGCAGCAGATGAAGTGGGTAACGCGTGGAACGATCCTCGCTATCGCGCCTTACACGATTTTCTACGTGATTCCCTATCTCCGCGGTGTGGACCCGAGCCCCACGATGAAGGTCTCGGTCCTCTCGCTGGTGTTCCTGCCTCTGACGTTTGGATACGCGATCATCCGCTATCGCTTGATGGACGTTGACCTCATCTTCAAG
>QIBC01000187.1 GCA_003225215.1 Acidobacteriota bacterium | reverse complement strand
GATGTTTGCTCCTTCTCCGGATGGGCGCTTGATGGTGGGCGCATTCCTGGCGGCGATCGGTCTTACATTTCTGTTTTGGGTCGGCTTGGTGCTCCGCGCAAGATAGCGGTGGAGGCCAAGCTCGTTGCACACACGGGATGAATTGCCCAGCTCGCCCTTGAGTCTTGTGTTCCGCATTTAAACTAACGTGTCGCATTTCAGTCCACGTACTGGAACTGTGGTCAAAAAATCCTGATGCTCAGGGCGAGGTGCCATATTGATTGACGACAAGAATGACAACAACGAGATTTCCCGCCGTGAATTTCTGGAGCTTGGATCTGCCGCCGTGGCAAGCGTTGCGGGAATGCTGGCGATGACGGATGTTGCCTCGGCGCAGTCATCTCCCGCAGGAGTGAAAACTGGTAGAACCGACCGGATCTCAGATCCGGGTCCGACGAACAAGTCGCTGGATGCGGCCAATGCGGATGTGAGTGTTCCGCCACTGACGGATGCAGGTGGCGTGCCGACTTTCAAGTATCCATTCTCGCTTTCGAACCGGCGCGTGTTTGAGGGTGGATGGTCGCGCGAGGTCACAGTTCGGGAGCTGCCCGTATCAAAGTCAATGGCCGGAGTGAATATGAGACTGACGGCCGGCGGAATTCGCGAACTGCATTGGCACAGCGCGGCCGAATGGGCCATTATGCTTTACGGAAGCGCACGAATTACGGCCATCGACGATGAGGGCCGAAGTTTCATCCGCGATAGCGAGGAGGGCGACCTCTGGTACTTTCCCAAAGGCATACCTCACTCCATCCAGGGGCTCGGGCCCGATGGCGCTGAATTTTTGCTGGTGTTCGATGATGGCGACTTTTCCGAGTATGCCACTGTGCTGCTGTCAGATATCGTGACGCATACGCCTAAAGAGATCCTGCTAAAGAATTTCGGAATATCTAAACAGTCAGTCGCCGGGATGTTCAATGGCGAACTCTTTATCTTTCAGGCTCCGGTGCCTGGCCCGCTCGAAGAAGATCAAAAGGTCGCTGCAGGAAGACTCGGCCCATCTCCTTACGATTTCTCATTCCGAACCCGCCAACAGACGCCCACCAAGAAGACCAAAAGTGGAGAAGTTCTCATTGTGGATTCGAGCACGTTCAAAGCATCGACAACCATCGCGGCTGCGATCGTGACCATCCATCCTGGCGGCATGCGCGAGCTTCACTGGCACCAGAACGCCGACGAATGGCAGTACTTCATCAGCGGAAATGCCAGGATGACGGTGCTTGCCACCGGCCACCGAGCTCGTACCATGAACTTCGAAGCCGGCGACGTGGGCTACGTGCAACACACACTGCCGCACTACATCGAAAACACGGGCAATACTGATCTGAAATTCGTCGAGATGTTCAAATCAAACCGCTACCAGGATCTCTCCCTTTCCGAATGGCTGGCGCACACGCCTCCGGAACTTGTGATGGCTCACCTGAAAATCGATAAAGCCGCCTATGATGCGATTCCGAAAGAAAAAGCGGTCATTCTGCCGGAATAGCGCATCTCGCCAGTCACCGGTTCACGAGTTCCTCGTGCGTTCGTCCGCCGGCGAGGAAGTCCGGCGCTTGCTATCAGTGGAAGATCGAAATTCGGATTCGCGAAGCTCCGATGTATTTGTCGGCGCCGCCGTAGTAGATCCACCATTGATCTTTATCCTGAACCAGACCTTCGGTGAATACCACATTGGGAACTTGGCCCACTTGCTGCCAGTCCGTTGCAGGCCGTAGAAAAGGCACTTCGGCGCGCGCCAGCAGCCTGCTCGGATCGTTCTTGTCGAACAGCGCCCAGGCTGTGGTGTACACGAGATTCTCGTCGGCAGCGTTATATATAAGAAGGATTCCCGCATCGGTGATGATCGGCGGTGGACCTGGCTCCATTACTCTCGAGTCAAATGCGCCCGCGCGGCGCGGAAGGACAGGTTGGGCTGTGGCATCGGACCAGTGAAGCAGATCGTCGGACCAAGCAAGCCCCATGTAGTCGCGCTTGTCGGGCGCAGTCCCAAGATAGTACATCCACCACTTGCCCGTGATCTTTTGCGGAATGATCGCGCCCGATTTGGTCCATCCGGTATTCCAGTTCCCTTTGTAAGCTGGAAGGAGTATGCCTTTGCGATCCCAATGAATCAGGTCTGTGGAAGTGGCCAGGCAAAGCTGCGCGTCTTTCTTGTTGTACCCGGTGTACGTCATGTAGTACGTGTCGACAATCTTCAGCACTCGTGGATCTTCGACGCCTCCCTCTTTTTCATAGTCGGCTTCCGGCGTAAGGACAGGCTGATCGCTGATGGTGAAGTGAATACCATCGGCGCTGGATGCATATCCGATGCGCGATGTGCCCGCTGCATCCTGCTCGCGGTAGAGCAGGATGGTTTTGCCCCTGTCTCGGATCGCCGCCGGATTAAACGCGCCTGCGGAGGCAGGACCGGAGGAGGCAGGAGAAATCACCGGAGTCGGGCTGCTCCACTCAACCGTGATTTGAACGGGAGCATTCCTGGCGTTCTGATAAGGAACGATCAAGCTGCAGGCAAAACATGACGAGAGCAGAAGATTCCGTAGCATAAGGTGCCGAATAGGCGCGTTCGCCTACTATCGTCTACCTGTCGCCTGTAACCTGTCCCCTGTAACCTATCACCTGATTTACCCCGGAGGCTTCGTTCCCTGAGCCGATTGGAGTTCCTCGGACTTCTTCAACTCCTGCTCGGCATCCGCCGTGCGTCCCAGGCCTCGGTAGGCTTCGCCCATCAGATGATGAGAAATGTAGTTGGATGGGTCCATCCGCAATGCCTTTTGTAAATAAGTAGATGCCGAAGCGAAGTCTTTTTTCTTAATCAGCACTTTGCCCATGAGGATGTACGGTCCTGTAGCGGTGGCATCGAGAAGGATGGCGCGCTGCAAGGCTCGCTCTGCATCGTCGTATCGGCCGAGGCGCGAGTAGGAATCACCCAGACGATCGTATGTGCCTGCATACGCAGGATTCAGCTTCTGTTCCAATTCGAATTCCTCAATGGCCTTCGGAACATCCGATTTGTACAGAAAGAACTCACCGAGAAGATAGTGAACGAGCGGCAGCTTAGGATCCATTGTCGCTGCTTGCTGCGCATTCTGTTCGGCGATGGGATCATAACCTTGTCGCAGCAGCATGCGCGCAAGAAAGAGACGCGCTTGCGCCGAATCAGGTGGCACACCATACATCTGTGCAAAGGAGCGTCGGGCTTCTTCGTAATTCTGCGTGTGCATGTAGCACAGGCCGAGCACGTAACTGGCGTCGACATTGGCCGAGCCAATCCACGACTGCACTTGCTTGAGATAAGAAATCGCTTCAGAGTGTCTGCCAAGCTGAAAGAGACTTAGACCGCGCAATTGAATTGCTTCGTAATCGTGCGGATTTTCCTGCATGGCCTTGGCAAATGCACTTTCCGCCTGAAAAAAATCTCCCTTTTTGTACAGTGCCAGCCCGAGATTGCGCTCTACGCCTTTTGCCCCTGGCCTTTCCTGAGTGAGTTTCGTGAGCTTCTGGATGGCTTCATCGAACCTGCCGGCAGCCACTAGTCCCTTGGCATCCTGCAGCAGCGACTCCTCAGCGGCAGGTGTTTCGCTCGCCGACACAGTAGGAGTCTGATGCCCGAAGCACCCGAAGCATGCTAAGAGAACGGCAAGAAGCACTGAAGCATGCCATACAGCTTTCATACGGTGAGGGTAGTTGAGGATGCCTCAAAAAGAAACCGGGGAGCAGAAGCCACTCCCCGGTTAAGTCGCCTGAAGCTAAACCTCGCGGCTTAGAACTGGAATCTCAAACCCAACTGAATGTTGCGCATCTGGGCGATGTTACCGGCGAGACCAGTAATGGTGCCTGAGCCGGCGCAATCGATACAGGAGTTAGGATTTCCCAGCTGTGGATGGTTGAACAGGTTGAACACCTCAGCACGGAACTGGGCACTTGCTCTTTCCGTGATGGTGAAGTTCTTAGCGATTGAGAAATCAACGTTTGCGTACCGCGGCCCATAGAGGGAGTTCCTGCTGCCAAAAGTATCCTGGGCAGGACGTGTGAATCCACCGCCAGAAGCTCCGTTGGTGGTGAACGCTGCCACTGGAGTAAAGAATTGCCTGAACGGGGATCCACTCGCAGGTGTCTGCAGGCTGCCAACGTTAGTGCTCACGCTTCCGGTCTTTGCGGCCCAGCATGGGCCAGCATCGATATCGGAACCGCACTCGTTATAGTTCACGCTGAATGGAAGGCCACTGCTCCAAGTCAGATTCCCACTTGTTTCGAGGCCTCCGATCGCATAATCGGCCCATTTTGGCATGTTGGATCCATACGCCTTGCCTCGCCCAATCGGTAGTTCGTACACACTGGACAAGACGAAGACGTGCTTGCGATTGAAATCGACCAACCCGTGATGCGGCTGGATGGCGAAGTAGTCTTGATCGAAATTCAGAGCCTTCGACCAGGTGTAGTGCGCCAGCATCTGCAAGCCATTCGTAAAGCGCTTTTCGATTTTCGTCTGCAGACCGTTGTAGTTACTACTGGCGGCATTGGCGAAGTACGTGATGTCTTGCGTCCAACCGAAGGGCGCAAAGAAAGCCCTGCGATTGTTCTTAGCGACGTTGCAGTTCGTCGTCGCTGCGCCTACGCAATTCGCAAGCTGTGGGTGGAAGCCAATAACGCTAGGCTCATTCGGATTGATGTCCGGATTGTTACCTGCGAACACGTGAGTTCCCTTGTTGCCGACATAGCCGATCTCCGCGCTCACCGAATTAGTAAGTTGGCGCTGAATGGTCAGGTTGTAAGCATCAAGCGTTGGAATGCGGACTCGGAACGGGCGAGCACGACCGTTGATCCCATCTGGCAAACGGAGCAAGCCGTTCGCTGGAACGACGATTGGAGTGGGCGCCGCGGGGCCTTGCGCCAGTGTAAACACGCCCGTCGTGGAGCTCGAAGAGTTGAGCTGTTGGCTTGCCAATACCGGCAGGTTTTGAGTAACCGTGTGGCCGAAGATTGAACCAAACACTCCAATGTCGAAGCTACGGCCATAACCCAGACGGACGACCGTCTTGTCGTCGAATTGGTACGCCACGCCCAAACGGGGAGCCAAGTTCTTATAGCTATTATCAACACCCATATTGAGAGGCACGCCACCAACGCCGGCAATATGGACATTGCCGTCAGCCAAATCGAGCAACCCTCCATTACCTTTGCCGTTGACGGTTTCGGGGAAATAAATCTCCCATCGCAATCCATAATTGAGCGTCAATTTCGGGCTAATCCGCCAAGTGTCCTGTCCGTAGAAGAACCACCGTTTCTGGCGTTCTGCAGCGCTGGTCGTACTACTTACATAGCGCGCAATGCCTGTCGCCTCGCCCAGCAATATCGTTGCGAGCGCTGATCCGCCAGGCTGAGCAGTATTGGCAGGATTCGAGGTGAAACCCTGGCTGAAGGAAATCTCGCCGGTCCGATGACGATCGCTCGGCACGCGCAAGTTCAGCGCATATCGAATGTCACCACCGAACTTGAAGGAGTGGAGGCCGGAGGTCTTTGTCCAGTTGTTGACAAACTGAACCTGGTTCTCGCTCTCGATCAGTGGGCAATTGCAGCGGCCGACGTCGAGGCCCTCGCCGAACTCACTGATTCCCGCAGCCTTGGCGATGTCGCTTGAACTATTACCGGCAAAACTGAGTTGAGAGAATCCTTGAGTGAAGCTGTCTCCAAGGTTGATACCAGGGATACCCGCATCCTTCATAGGAGTGAGGGCAGCATCATTCGGATTGACGCCAACGTGGTATCTGAAATAAGCAAAGCGGAAATCGGTTATCAGACTCGGACCCAGCACATAATCAAAACCTGATGCCAAGCTCTGGTTGCGAGTCTTTGATTGGCCAGCAAATCCGCCGGGGCCAAACCCATTGCCTCCAGCGACCCCGAATGCGCCCTTCCCGTTCAAACTGAAGTTCTGGAAGCTGTATCTGCCGAACACGTGTAGATTTTGAGTCGTGTTGTAATCGACGCGCGTGTCGAACGCGTCGCGGTTGAAGATTCCGAAACCGCTCGCCACGTAGTTGTTGACGGTCCCGCTCGTCGTCGGGGCTGGAAGCTGCTTGAGCAACGCGACCGCTTGTGCGGAGATCTGACCTGCCGGAATGATATTGCCTGCATAGGGCGTGGCTGTTCCCGGTTGATAGATCTGGTTTTGCCCTCCGTTCAAATACTCGCTGAGGTTGCAAGCCGCTCCGCTCAGGCAAGTGCTGCGTACGAGATTAGTCGGCACGGTCTCAAAGAATGAGTTACCGGTTTTCTCGCGTGTTCCCTGATAGTCGCCGAAGAAGAACAACTTGTCCTTCAGAATTGGGCCGCCGACCGATCCACCGAACTGGTTCCAGAGAGTGGATGGAATAAATCGCTTAGTAATTGGGTCTTTTTGGAACTGAGTGAACGGGTCTCGAGCCTGGAGAGCGTCGCTACGCCGATACCAAAAGCCAGTGCCATGAAGATTATTGCTTCCTGACTTAGTCTGGGCCGTGACGATGCCGGCTATCGCTTTGCCGAACTCTGCGTCGTAGTTCTGGCTCGTGATCTTGGTTTCGCTCACCGAATCCAGATTGGGATTCACCACGATGATTCCAAGAATCGGATCCTGATTGTCCGTTCCATCAAGCTCGTATGCAGTCCCCGCGAACTGCTGACCATTCACAAAAATCTGCTGGCTGCCCTGCGGATTCTCGGAACTCGCGTGGGACCAACCCATCTTTGTCGTGCCGGGGCTGAGCAGCAGGAAATTCGTAAAGTTCCGATTGAATGTCGGAAGCTGCTCGAGCGATCGCTCGTTGAAGATTGTCGCGACATCCGCTCGGTCTGTCTTGAGCTGGGGCGCTTCAGCCGTTACCTGGACGGTTTCAGTCTGCGCGCCTGTCTTCAGGGTAGCGTCGAATTTCGCACCTGTATCGGCTGACACCTGCAGGTTGTCTGACACGGAAGTCTGGAACCCCTGCGATTCGACCTTGACTTGATATATGTCGGGAATAAGGTGGGTGACGCTGTAATTTCCTGAGGCGTCAGTAGTCGCCGTCTCCGAGGTCCCTTTTCGGACGTCAGTCACCGTTACCTTTGCATTTGGGATAACAGCGCCCGACGGGTCGGTTACCGTCCCGAAGATGGAGCCATACACGGCTTGCCCGTAGCTGTGTCCTGGCAACAACATTACAAAAGCGAATAGAAGAGTGAGAAAAGAGGCAAATCTCGCACGGATCATCTTTTTGACCTCAACTTGCCCGGGAGGATCCTCGATTGGGAACCTCTCGAATCGAAGGAGTCCAAGATCTGGACTCGCAATGTAGGTGTTCGTCCTCGATCATTGCAAACACGAGGACTGTACGCACTTCTGCCGCAGGCCTTTTTTGTTTGAACAGAGTAGCCCGTGCGGCGGAAGTTAGTAGAGGTTTATAAACGAAGTCAAGACCCTGGCAGTTTCGCCAGTGAATGATACCGTTACCCAACCGTGTTTCTTATGCTTGCGGTCTTTTTAGCCCCCTGTTACGCTTTGTTACCTCCTTGATAAATGGCTTGTAACATCGTGGTCTCAACCGAAAGAGAACAGTATCTCGCTCAAATCGAGAAGATTGCGGGCAGCAGTTTGCTGCATGGTTCCGAATCCCTCTGCAGGCTGCTGCGTTATCTGGCCCGAAATGCTGTCGATCATCCCGGCGCACATCTGAAGGAATATCAGATCGCTACTGAGGTTTTTGGGCGATCTGCGGACTTCGATCCTCAACTGGACTCAACGGTTCGCGTTCAAGTTGGGCGGCTCCGCCAGAAGCTCCACGAATACTATTCATCTGAGGGTGTGGAAGATGCCATCCTGGTGGATCTTCCCAAGGGGTCATATGCACTTGGATTGCATCACCGTGGTCCCGCTCCTCTGCGGAAAGAGCTTGAGTCGTATATCGTCGCTCCCGTGGCCCCTGTGGCGCCAAGTACCCGCAATTGGGCGATAGCGGTCAGCGTTCTTTCTCTATTGTTGGCAGGCACCGTGGCGGTAATCGTGGCCGAACGCATGACCAGCAACAAGGGCGCAGCAGCGGAGGCCTC
>QIBC01000186.1 GCA_003225215.1 Acidobacteriota bacterium | reverse complement strand
GCAGGGAGTAGGTCGTCTGCTGGTGGGTGCAATTCTCGACTGGGCACGCCAACGCGGAGCTCGCACTCTGAGATTGATGGTGACGAGCAATAACGAGCCTGCTATCAGTTTTTATCAGCGCCTGGGATTTACCTTGACGGGACGAACTGAACCGTATCCCAACGATCCGGCTCTGATTGAGTATGAAATGTCACGCTCGATTCCATCAATTCTCAGGCGCAGGTCACAATCGCCGGAGTGAATGGGAGCTAATCGGGCAGAGTGTCGCTAACTTTAAGGTAACGAGGCATGCTCACGAAAGCATTCTGCATGTTGTTCCTGGCAATGATCTCTTGCCGGACCCTCGGGCAGGAAAATCCTGTCTTCCGAAGTGAGTCCCAGGTCGTCATTATTCCGGCCTTGGTGAAGGATGCCAAAGGACAGACGGTTTATGGCCTGCAGCCAAGAGATTTCGTGGTAAACGACGACGGAGTTGAACAGGGCGTTCAACTCGATGAAAGCTCCGACCTCCAGCCTGTATCGATTGTCGTTGCTCTTCAGATCGGCCGGCGCGCAAAGCGTGAGTTTTCGCGGATGGTGCGGTTGGGTTCGATGCTGGACGACATTCTGGCCGAGGGACGCACGATTTCAGAGATCACCGTGGTTGAGTTCGACAGTCAGGTCCGTACAGTCCGGGGATTTGCTCATGACGAACCTCCGATCGCAGATTATTTGAAAGATGTTTCACCCGGAGACAACGGTGCTGCGATCCTCGACGCAGTCAACTACTCCGTGAAGCTGCTCACGAACCTTCCGAAAGATCACGAACGTCTGCTGCTGCTAATCAGCGAGACCAGGGACCATGGCAGTCGTAAAGCCAAGCTCGATCAAGTAATCGAGGCAATTGGCAGAAGCAATGTGGTGGTATATGCGTTGCCGTTCTCACCATCTTTATCGCAGGTACTCGACACTGAGCGAGGATTGAACAAGGACGAATGGCGGCCCGCGGGAGCGCCATTCGACGTTGGCGCACCGCTGCTAATGACTATGAACGCTGCCAGGAAGAACGTTGCTAAGGGGCTTGCGTCAATGACAGGCGGCGAGTACGAACTGTTCGCTTCGCGCAGAAGCTTTGAGGATCACATGTTTGATTTCACAAATCGATTACACAGCCGCTACGTACTTAGCTTCCAGCCAAAGGACCCTCATGTCGGCTTCCATCGACTTAGCGTGCGGCTGCGAGAGTCCAATAGTTTGACCGTGCTGGCCAGAACCAGTTATTGGGCCCAAAAGTGATGCGCGCAAGCTGTGTTGTAACATTTCCGGCATGACGAAGATCAGATTCGCGCTCGCCTTGATGGCAGGGTGTTTATTCGCTCTCTTGAGCTTTTCCCAATCCGGCTCTGTGAATAAGACTGCCGAGTTCGATCACTCCACGGTATTCGTGCGTGATCTGCAGAAGAGCGCTGACTTCTATGAAAAGGTGCTGGGGCTCGAGAGGATAGCCGAGCCTTTCAAAGACGGTCGGCATGTCTGGTTTCGTATTGGTGCGCACGATCAGCTGCACGTAGTTTCAGGCGCGACGGAAGCCATGCCCCACGATGTCAATGTTCACTTGGCGTTTCGCGTGGCATCCTTCGGCGACTTCGTATCACACCTCGATCAACTGTCGATCAAATATCGGAAAAGCATTCGCGATGCGGCTAAAGGAACCTCTGTGCGCCCCGATGGCGTGCATCAACTTTATTTTCAGGATCCGGATGGATACTGGATTGAAGTCAATGACGACAAGTTCTAGGCGAACGATTTGATTTCCACACTGGAATATCCATCCTGATTTCGTATGCCGGAACTGCCGGACATCGTTACTTATATCGCTGCGCTGGAGTCGCTGGTTGTGGGCCAGGCTCTCCAGCGAGTGCGATTGGCTAGCGCCTTTCTCCTTCGAACTGCGCAGCCTCCGATTACAAGCGTCGAAGGCCGCGTAGTGCGGGAATTGCGGCGAATCGGTAAGCGGATCGCGTTCGGACTCGAAGGCGATCTCTGGCTGGTGCTGCACCTGATGATCGCGGGGCGATTGCATTGGCGACCGCCAAACGCAAAACTCGCAGGACGTCAAAATCTGGCGGCGTTCGATTTTCCCAAAGGATCGCTCGTGCTCACTGAAGCCGGCACAAAGCGTCGCGCATCGCTACACCTTTTTCTCGGAGAGGAGAACTTGCGTTCGATCGATCCAGGAGGAATCGATGTGTTCTCGAGCGATCTCAACGCATTTCGTGCCGCGCTCACGGCAGAGAATCGCACGTTAAAGCGGGCGTTAACCGATCCGCGTTTGCTGAGTGGCATTGGCAACGCGTATTCGGATGAGATTCTGCACGCAGCCCAACTATCGCCGATCTCATTGACTCACAATCTCAAGCCTCAGGAGTGGGAGCGCCTCTTTACTGCAGCCAAAAGTACACTCGAGCTTTGGGTCCGCACCTTGCAAGACGAGGCGAAGAATGGCTTTCCCGAAAAGGTTACAGCGTTTCGCAAGGACATGGCAGTCCACGGTCGTTATGGCGAACCTTGCCCCCGCTGTGCCGAAAGGGTGTTACGGATTCGCTATGCCGATAATGAAACGAATTACTGCGCTCGATGCCAGACCGGAGGAAAAGTGCTCGCGGATCGAAGCTTGTCGCGACTATTGAAAGGGGACTGGCCGCGTACTCTGGAAGAGCTAGAGGGGCTTAAACGCAGATAGTGTGCACTGCATCCGCCCTGAATAGATGAATGGTCGGGGCTCTCCAAATTAAGTGTTGTGGTTCGTCGTTTCATTGGATTCTGGACAGACTCGTGAATTAGCAGGTCGGAAGATTGGCCAACTCCCGGCGGGCGCACTTTATCTGGATCTTTCATAGGGGTTGCCACTTGTTCCACGCTTCTCTCCACGAGCGCCTTTGGCAAATAGCGCGATCTCACTGGAATGTACTGGGGCAAAACAAAGTAGCGCGGGATAGTCGCAGTGCATATTTTCAATCGCTGGTCCAGAAATCGGCTGACACAACAGGTAACCGATTTGAAGCGTCAGTGAGTAGCCAATTTCTCTGATGTTCAAGCCAAGGAACCGGCCGGATTTCGTATCCGTCTTCGATTCGTTTAAAGTTGTCTTCGCACATGACCACTGCAAATTCACCGAAGGTTGATCTTGTCGGCGTGGGTTTGAATGCAACCGACATGTTGATTGCGCTCGCTGAGCATCCTGCTGCTGGTTCCAAAGTCGAATTTCGTTCCTCGAGCGTTTTACCGGGAGGGCAGGTGGCAAGCGCGGTGATGGCCTGTCAGCGCTGGGGACTTCGTACCCGATATGTGGGTAAGCTAGGCGACGACATCGCTGCACGGATTCATCGCGAAGAGTTTGCGCGTACCGGTGTAGAGACTCAGATCATCGAGGTTGCTGGCTGTGCGAGCCAACAGGCTGTGATCCTGGTGGACAGTCAAGGTGAGCGGACAGTTCTGTGGCGCCGCGATCAGCAGCTCGGTCTGCGCCCTGAAGAACTCAATCGGGACTGGATCGTGAACGCACGCGCTCTCCACGTGGACGGTTACGATACAGCGGCAGCTACAGTAGCAGCGGGCTGGGCTCGTGCTGCAGGCATTCCTGTGATCGCCGATTTGGACGACACCTATCCTGACGTAGAAGCGTTGCTGGAGAGCATCGACTATGCGATTGTCAGCCGGGACGTTCCGGCGCGGCTGCTCGGCGAGGACGATCTGGAAAAGTCGTTGCCCTTAATGCAGCGCCGCTATGGGTGTGCTTTGACCGCGGCGACGTTGGGTCAAGATGGCGTGCTTGCGTGGGATGGCAAGCGCTTCCACTACGCCTGCGCCTATCAGGTTGCTGCCGTAGACACCACCGGAGCGGGCGATACCTTTCATGCCGGGTTCATCTACGGCCTTCTTCAAGGCTGGCCGCTACCACGACGGCTCGATTTTGCATGTGCGGCAGCTGCATTGAACTGCATGGGCGTGGGCGCCCGGGGTGGAATCGAGCCTGTAGAAGCGATCGAAAACCTAATCGCCACAGGCGCTCGATACGAGCCGGTACTCGGTCTGGCAAAGTAAGGTCACTAAGCGTCATGTGTGCCAAACTTTCAAGCGCTGTCATCGCGATTCACGCGTCAATGCCTGCACATATTCCTTACGAGGCAATTGCCCGCCTCTGCTGCTGATGCACATCTGGCGTTCTCACATGCTCCGGGCGCGCGCCCATGCCGATGGCGCGCGCAGGAATGCGCTGTAGGACTGGCCAGCTTTGTATGAGTTTCATAATGGAAGGAACCTGAAGCGGCTTATCTGCGCCGAGGACTCTGCTGATGATTCGATCCTGCGCAAAGATCTGAATTCGTTGCGTGACCCGAGTTGGGAATTCGCGCCTGTCTTGCACCTCTTGAAGAAGTGGAGTGGGCGGTTGCCCAGAGGCCAATGGAGACGCCAAAATGTTTGCTGTTGCTACCGCATCCTGCACTGCGAGGTTGATCCCTACGCCTCCGATGGGAGACATCGCATGGGCTGCATCTCCAATGCATAGGAGTCCCGGCTTGTACCACTTTTCCAGGCGATCAACTTTCACCGTAAGCAAACTTACGTCGCTCCAGTCTCTTAATTCCGCAACGCGGTTGCGCAAGTAGGGAACAAGCCGCGCGATCTCTTCGCGAAAGCTTTCAATCCCACGCGCTTTAAGCGGCTCAGCGCTACCTTTGGGTATCACGAACGCGCATTGCCAATACTCATCGCGATTGATCATCACCATGATTCGTCCGCGATCGATACGCCCCAACGACTGTCCAGGATCGCTCTCCTGCCGCGAAAGACGCAGCCATAGAACGTCCATCGGCGCTCCTTTATCCAGAACCGTGAGCCCAGCTTTCTCGCGCACCGTCGACTGTCGTCCATCAGTACCGATCACCAAGTCAGAGTGCACGAGCAGCTCTCCGCTCGGAGCTTTTGCGCGCACACCTGTGACCGCACCATTTTCCTGAAGCAGGTCCACAGCTTCCGCTTGCATACGAAGCTGGAACTCGGGATATGTGCCTCCGCGTTCAGCGAGAAAGTTGAGGAAATGCCACTGCGGCATAAAGGCAATGAACTTTGCGTGGGTGGGCAGATGAGAGAAGTCGGCGACTGAAACGTAAGTAGCGCCGACCTGCGCGCCAAGCCGGGAGAGTTTTTGATGAGGCCGCTGCAGAAAGTCTTCCAGAATGCCGAGCTCGTACATGAGTTCGAGAGTCGAGGGATGCACGGTGTCGCCGCGAAAGTCGCGGAGAAAGTCGGCGTGCTTCTCGAGCACAAGAACGTCAATGCCTGCACGAGCCAGCAGAAAGCCGGCCATCATGCCGGCCGGTCCGCCTCCCACAATGCAACAACGCACCTTTATTTCTTGCACGGAATCGCCCTCGTTATTTGGATGATCCGAAGGATACGCCTTCTGCAGAAATTGTTGAGTCTCTGGAAATTTGTCCTGCCTTGAGGTTCAATACTCCATCGAGGATTCCAGCATGCGACGAATTGCTCTTTTCCTGGCTCTCATTTTGTCTGCAGCTACTTGCCTGGCAGGCGGACCTCCCGCACCTCGCGCCGTGGACCTCACGGCAGCGGATGGAACTAAGCTGCGGGCCACGTACTACTCCGCGGGAAAAGCCGGACCGGGTGTGATGCTGTTTCATCAATGCAATCGCGATCGCAAGATGTGGGAGGCGCTAGCGCCAAATCTGACCAATTTGGGAATCAACGTCTTGACACTCGATTTGCGCGGATTCGGTGAGAGTGAAGGCACTGCGGCGTTCAAGTTGTCACCAGAGGAAGGCCGAAAGATGATCACCGATACTTGGCCAATGGACGTAGATAAGGCTTATGCGTATCTGACAGCGCAACCCGAGGTGAAGAAGGATTTAGTCGGCGCCGCGGGTGCGAGCTGCGGGGTGAACCAGTCGGTTCAGTTGGCGCGACGTCATCCGCAAGTGAAGTCACTGGTGCTGCTCTCCGGCGACACGAATCGCCAGGGTCGCCTCTTCCTGCAGAATTCGCCGCAGATTCCTGTCTTCGCTGCCGCGGCCGATGATGACAATGGCGCAGTTGAAGTCCTGCAGTGGATCGTCGCCTACTCCCGCAATCCTGGGAATCAGTTTTACCGCTATGCGAACGGCGGACACGGGATTGAGATGTTTGCTCCGCACCCGGAGCTAACTACACTAATCGTAAATTGGTTCGACGCCACACTCCTGAAGACTCCCGGATACGCTCCGGTGAACGCAGCGCATCCGGTTCCGAAGCAAAACATCCTGGTGACTATCGACGAACCTGACGGAGCAGCCAAAGCCTCTGCGATGCTTGCCGAGGTCCGCAAGCGCGATCCGAACGCAACGCCTTTCACAGAAGGGATCGTGAACCTTATCGGCTACGAGCATCTGCAGGAGGGCGACAACAAAGGCGCTATTGAGATCTTCAAGCTCAACACGGTGGCTTATCCAACTTCTCCGAACACATATGACAGCCTATCGGATGCCTATGTCGCCGATGGCCAGTCCGATCAAGCGATCCAGAACGCCGAAAAGGCGCTCAAGCTGCTCGAGTCTGACACCACCGATCCTGAGACTCGTCGCAAAGGCATTCGTGATAGTGCCGAGCAAAAGCTCAAGCAGTTGAAATCAGGAAACAGGTAGAGATCAACACCAGCATCCGATGAATTCGGCGTTCCGTCTGCTCAGATGCGAAGATAGGTAGTGCCGAATCTCGTCTCTCCCACTCTCAGCTTATCGGCTGCCGCATCTTGGGGCGCGGCCGATTTTAGTGGCGGACTTGCTACCAAGCGATCGAACGTGTTTGGCGTTGTCGTCATCGCGCATGGTATTGGCTTGCTCTTCATGCTTGTGCTCGCCGTGCTGGCGCGCGAGGATCTACCTGCATGGTCCTCCTTATTGTGGGGAATTGCTGCCGGATCGGTTGGCGGCGCCGGGCTTGCTTGTCTCTACAAAGCTTTAGCCGTGGGCAAAATGGGATTGACGGCGCCTCTCTCCGCGGTGATCTCGGCGTTGATTCCGGTTGTCTTCAGTTTCAGCACTGCCGGCCTGCCACGAGGCGTGCAGTTGTTTGGATTTGGGTTGGCGATTGTCAGCATCTGGCTGATTGCTATGCAACGCAGATCTTCCAGTGAGTCCAAGGGACTCGGTCTTGCAGTAGCGGCGGGGTTTGGGCTTGGCGGCTTCTTGTTATTCATCAGATTTGCGGGAACGCAAGCCGTGTTTTGGCCGCTAGTCGCGGCGCGTGCTGCGTCTTTTGCTTTGATGACTTTGATTCTGCTGAAAAGGCGGCTATTAAGTGCTGGCGATCAGCAATTAATCGCGAAACCAGAATCATGGAAGCCGGTTCCCGGCGTGCTGCACTACATTCTTGTGGCTGGCATTCTGGATTCGGCAGCGAACGCCCTCTATGTTGCTGCCGCGCAGCGTGGCCGTTTGGATGTGGCTGCCGTATTGTCATCGCTATATCCAGCGAGCACGGTCATCCTTGCGCGCGTAGTGCTGAAGGAGCGCTGGTCGCGACTGCAAGCCCTGGGCATGGTCGCGGCGCTGGCCGCAGTGCCGCTAGTGGCGCGATAAATGCAGCAGGAGGATTCCAAGGCTCTGTGGTAGAGACGCAGCATGCTCACCCGGGGGTTGCACTACCGGGCTATTCTCAACCGTGCCGCAAAAAGCGCGGCACTGTTCTTGGACGACGCTCTCTTCGCAGGAGTTAATTTTGGACAGGCCTGCAGTATGCTGCGTCTCTACGGGAAGCTGGGCACGGACTTACACTGAATTTCATGGAACTGCACGGAGCGATCTCCATTCTGTCGCTGTACGACGTCTGTGAAGAGATTCGGTTGAAGGAATTGGCGCCTTTTATTCAGGGCAAGGTGGTGACACCCAGCTTCAAGCACACGGCGCCGGAGTACGTGCGATTTGAGCGGCCGCCAGTGGTAGAGGTGATCGATCCGGTCGTGATTGAAAGCGGCGAGCGTTTTGACGCCGCTCTGCAATATTACGACTATGGAGTCATCAGCCTGCTGCTGCGCTTTCCCTTTAGCTGCGACTGGAAGGGGCTGCAGGATCTCGCCGCACGCTGGGTCTCCGGCACTACATTCGATGAGCTATCCCGACGGCTTGTTCGGGAGAGGGTTGCGGCGATGCGTTCAGCGCTGGTGCGCCCATATGAGAGCTGGTTGGATGAGGATTATTGCGTCTTTCACGTGCTCTCTGGTCCCGGAACGGACCCAGCCGCCAAGCTGCTTGCAAAGCACAGCCAGGAGATTGCTCAGATAGTCCGGGGAGAAACCGGGGAGCTCTCGGAAAGCGAGCGCGCCGAGGTGATGCAGGCGAGCATGTCCTACTATCCGTATGACTTGACGGTGGTCGGATGGAATGCAGCGTTCGTTCTCGATACTGAACAAGGCGGGGAAGCGACAAGATTGCTGCTCGAATACGCCAACTCGCAGCTCTTGCAGTTTCGCCATTATGACGAGATGCTCACCCGCGAACTGCGCGAAGTTTATCGCTTCATTGAGCGCAAAGCCGGAGTCTTTGCGGGGTGGAGGATGCGTCCAGCCGCGTCGCGTTTGCGGACTATCGTGCTCGAAGTCACCGAACTCACGGAGCGTACGACCGCGGCACTCAAGTTCGTGGGCGACATGTTCACCGCGCGACTGTACAAAATGTGCGTCGCCAGAATCGGAGTAAGCGACTTCCAGGCACTCGTAGCCGACAAACTTCGAACCGCGGAAGAGCTGTATTCGGTAACGATCGACCAGTTTCAGCAGGCACGCGGATTCGTGCTGGAAGTGATGGTGGTTATCATCCTGATTATCGAATTAGCGTTCTTGTTCCGCGGCAAGTAGAACCGGAAACGAGCCCGGACCCGACGCAGTTAGAATTCGGCAGAACTCGCGAGATCTCACCCTGCGTTGTAGATTGGCCATCCATAGCTCACTGCAATCTTCTGCAGGGTTGACATATCCACGGACTCTTCGTTCCCGACAGTATCGCCAAAAGTTTGCTGTGCCCCGGTTGGGCAAGCGAGTGGCACATATGGCTCTGGCGCGGGAAGAGTGGGAATGTCGAACACTGGGTTCGTGAAATCGAGCGCCTGCTTCAGATTCGTGATTTGTTCCGAAGCGTCCCGGGCCGTCAGCGGCGGCAACTTCCAGCGCCACTCAAGCAATTGAAGAACGGAAGTGTGATCGTAGAGATGGTGCAGCACGCGCGGGCTTGCCGGAGTACCACGCGAGAAGGGCGACACGACAACAGGCGGAATTCGGAAACCGAGCAGCACGTTTCCATTCACAATGTCGGGATCGACATTGTTGGGCGCGATGACGCGCGGAGGAGCAACGTGCTCAAAGAATCCACCCCACTCGTCAAATGTGAAGATGAGCACGGTCTTAGGCCACAGGGGTGAGTTCGTGACTGCGTGAAAGATCTCGGCCAGGAAGGCTTCCCCGGCGCGCATGTCGGCGTGTGGATGATCGTCATTGCCGGTGCCATCGTCGAGAATGGTGTATCGGGGATCGACGAACGAGAATGCAGGAAGCGTTGCAGCCTCGGCATCGGCGAGGAACTTTTCATAGGGCGCCGAAATGGGAATGTACTTAGCGCCCCAGAGTCCCAGATAGGGGACGTTCGAATAGTAGTAAGTTGCGGGTATGCGCGCCGACGCGAAGCGGTCCCAGATTGTGGGCAGCGTCGAGAGTGCCGCCGTATTGGTTAGCCGGTCGGTCTGCGCGGCATGCTGGAACATGCGGTTGGGAAATGTTCCCGCGAGAATCGAGCAAAAATAGCGATCGAAGCTGGTGTAATTGCGCGCCAGCGCATTGTAGAAGGGCAGAGATGGCTCGTCGTAATAGCCGATGCAGTACACATCATTGCTTCCGGCACGAAGGAAGCCATCCATCTGGCCACCGTCGTACTCTGCTCTGCCTCCGTCATAAGAGTGAGTAGGATCGGGATGTGGGCATCCGGTGTAATCAGGTGCAAGGGAATAAGTCGGATGCGAAACGCCTTGCGCGTCCATGTAGGTGAGGCCAGCCTGCTTTCCGTCCGCATTTGGCAGCCATCCGAGCAGATGATCGAAGCTGCGGTTCTCCATCATCACAAGAATTACGTGGTCGATCGCGGTGCGAGAGGAGTTCGCTACTGCACCGGCGCCTTTGCCGAGCTGCTGACTTAAGAGCTCTGACTTGGAAGTTAAGAAGGCCGCGCCCAGAAGCCCGCGCAGGAAGTTGCGACGATCCATATCTCACTCCCGATGGAGAACTACTTCCTTTGTCGGCAGCTTTGATGACAAGCTGCGGAGAAGGGAAGTCTGGCTAAGGTGAAAGTTTGTTGAAAGTCGGCGCGAGAGTCTCAGCACCTAGGAGCGATATGCGCGCTGGTGACGCATGGTGCGGCCTTCCACGAGATGGCAGACTTCCTCGGCCAGGTTCT
>QIBC01000376.1 GCA_003225215.1 Acidobacteriota bacterium | reverse complement strand
AAACTGCACGATTCTTTGTACTGTTCTCTTGAATCGGCGATCAGACAAATCGCTGTGAGGCATTGGATCGAGCTTTGAATGAACCCAGCAAGTCGGGCCTAATCACTTTTGCGGAGTTGCAACGATGACACTCAATCCAGGGGTGATGCTCCAGGACTTGAAAATAGCTACGCGTTCGCTGATGCGAGCCAAAGGGTTATCCATCACCGTCGTTTTCACCCTGGCGCTTGGCATTGGCGCGAACGCTGCGATCTTTACCCTGGTTCGTGGAGTGCTCCTCAAGCCACTGGTCAATCGCGGCGAGGATCGGCTGATCTACATTCGCCAGAGCGCGCGCGGCCTTGGCACCGAAAACGCCAACTTCTCCGTACCGGAAATTCAGGATCTGAAAGAACGCGTCAAGACGATCAGCGAGTTTGGCGATTTCTCCACCATGGGCTTCACCATGATCGGATTAGGCGAACCTCGCGTGGTGCGCGGAGGGGTGGTGGGTGGATCGTATTTCCAGGTTGTTGGCCTGAAACCCGTGCTTGGCCGCTTGCTCGACGAACACGATGACGGTCCCAATGCTGCCGGCGCCGTAGTGCTTACTTATCGTTTCTGGACTACTGCTCTGAAGAGCGATCCAACCGTGATTGGGAAGACCATCAGGCTGGACTCGATCGGCACGCGATCCGCAACTATCGTCGGAGTGCTGGAGCCTTCGGTTCCTTATCCCACGCAAACTGAGATCATCGGCAACATCGTGACCAGTCCGCATCACCTGTCGGCGACGATGGTCACGGGACGCGTCCATCGCATGACCGAACTCTTCGGACGCCTCGCTCCCGGCGTCACGCTCGATCAGGCTCGCGCCGAGTTGACGAGTGTGCACGAAGCCATCATGAAGGAGCATCCGGAAGCATATTCGCGGAAGGCAAAAGCCGGTATCGAGGCGCACATGCTGCGCGACCAGATCACCTCGAAGGCGCGAACTGTGCTGCTGGTACTGCTGGTAGCTTCAGGGCTGGTCTTTGTGATCGCCTGCTCGAATGTCGCCAATCTGATTCTGGCGCGGACAGTCCGCCGCGAAGGCGAACTCGCAATTCGCGCAGCGCTGGGCGCGAGCAACCGGGCGCTGCGTTGGACGCTGCTCTCAGAGAGTCTCATTCTATGTGTGGCGGGAGCGACACTCGGCATTGTGAGTGCGCGACCGATAGTGGTGGTGCTCGCTCGCTATGCTTCGAAGTTCTCAGTGCGCGCGCTCGATTTAACCGTCGATTCCAGCATGCTCTGGGTGAGCGCCGGGCTGGCGCTGATCGCAGCCGTGGTGTTGGCATTCGTGCCGCGTCTGCCACTGGCGAACACGTCACAGGGAATCGGCCTGGCGAGTGGCGGTCCGCGCATCACCGGTAATACCACGAAGCGGCTGCGCGCCTTCGCCATCACGCAAATCGCCGCGTCGTTCATTTTGCTGGCGGGGGCGAGCATGCTGCTCAAGACGCTGATCTCATTGCAAAAGGCGCAGTCCGGATTCGACACTCACAACGTGCTCGCCATCAATGTTCCTGCGGTCTCTTACGGAAAGACGCCGGAGCAGGTCATCGATTTTTATCAGGAGACGATGCGACGCATCAGGGAGCTGCCGGGCGTCGACAATGCCGCATTCGGCCTGCAGGTTCCTTGGCGCGACGCCGGCGCGTTTGGGCCTGGATTTCAGTTCGAGGCTGAAGGTCACGTTCAGTCGCCGGGCGAAGAGGACCCTCGCGCACAGCTGCGAACCGTCTCGCCTGGATTCTTCTCAACCTTGCGGGTTCCTATCGTCGCTGGACGCGACTTCAACGATCTGGATCGCAAGGAGACGGACAGCGTCGTCATCATCAGCCAAACACTCGCGCAGCGCACATTCCCAAATCAGGACCCGATCAATCGCCACATCATGTGGACCGATCCCATCATGAAGTTCATCAATATCGCGCCTACGCCGAGGCGAATTATCGGCATCGCTGCGGATATCGACGATGAGCATATCGTCGCCGAGCCGACTCTCACGGTATATTCCCCATTCCAGCAAGGCCTGATCCTGGGCGGCCGCCTGTTCATTCACACGCATACTGATCCGTATGCGCTGGTGACTCCAGTCACGCGTATCATTCGCAATCTCTCTGCCGATCAGCCCATTGAACACGCGGCCACGCTCGACGATGTCCGCGCGGAAGTGCTCACGCCAGACCGGTTGAACACATTCGTCTTCGGTGGATTTGCCGCGGTTGCGCTGACAATTGCGGTAGTCGGCGTCGCCGGCGTTTTGGCCTTCTCCGTCAGCGGACGCATTCGGGAATTTGGCATCCGTCTAGCTTTGGGATCTCAGCCCCGCGACCTTCTGAGGGGCGTGATCACCGAGGGAGCGATCATTGCAGCAGTTGGTGTGCTCGCCGGAGCGATCCTGGGAGGCGCTCTAACCCGCGTGGCAGGAACTTATCTTTTCGATCTCAAGAAGCCAAGTGCATTGCCTCTGATAGCGTCTGCTTTGGTGCTGCTCGCCTCGGCGGTTGTGGCATCGCTGCTGCCGGCGGCA
>QIBC01000375.1 GCA_003225215.1 Acidobacteriota bacterium | reverse complement strand
TGAGACAATCTATTATGTCGTCTATGGCGAAATCCGAATTAGCGCTGAGACCTAAACGTTAGGGTGTGGAGGACTCATGATTCGACGTTTTCTCGCTATCGCTCTTATTGCTATCGGCGCGACGTTCATTCACGCGCAACCGTCTCTGCCATCCAGTTTTCAGGCAAAGACCATTCACAGCCCGGAAGCAGCGGATATTTTCGTGCGTTGGGGAGGAAAGGGGCCCGTGGTTGTGCTCATTCACGGATATGCGGAGAACAGCGACTCGTGGGCTCCTCTAGCTGCAGATCTCATGAAGGATCACACCGTGGTGGTACCTGACCTTCGTGGAATTGGGAAGTCATCGAAGCCGGAAGGTGGATACGACAAGAAGACGCAGGCCAAAGACATTCGAGCCGTCGTAACCGCGCTGGGATATGACAAGACGTTTGTCGTCGCACATGACATCGGCAACATGGTGGCTTACGCCTACGCGGCAATGTATCCGGACAAGGTTGAGCGGCTGGTTGTAATGGACGCACCGATTCCAGGCATCGGGCCATGGAAGGAGATTCTGCTGAACCCCGGAGTTTGGCATTTTAATTTTCATGGTCCGGATGCCGAACGGCTCGTGGCTGGCCGCGAGCGCATCTACTTTGATCGAATTTGGAATGACTTCACTGGCGATCCCTCCAAGCCTGACGAGGCGACCAGAGATTTCTTCGCCGCCACTTATGCGCAACCAGGCGGAATGCGCGCTGGATTCGCCCAGTTCACGGCGTTTTCCCAGGACGCAAAGGATAATGAAGCTTTCGAGCGCGTGAAGCTGACGATGCCGGTACTGGCTGTCGGCGGAGAGAAGTCGTTTGGTCCGCTACAAGCGGTGATCATGCGGCACGTTGCGACCAATGTTCAAGAGGCGGTCGTCAATGGCTCCGGGCATTGGCTGATGGAAGAGCGTCCGGCGTACACCGTGACCCTCATTCGCAACTTTCTCGACTCTCGGCAAGTTGCTGCAACAGCCAGCGCAGGCACGACGCCTACCTGGTAACGATTGCTTTGGCCGCGCATGTCGGCATGTTTCCCTGGATGTACGGCATGTCAGAATCGGTCACGGCAACTCCCAGATAACGGGCAGCTCGGAACTAACTCTTACGCTAAATCGCAACTTCCGAATAGCCGACCACTCGTCCGGAAGACAGTTATAACTTCTGACAAGCGCGTTTAGCGGTACTAATCCGATGGACCGCTCACCGTCGAGTGTTCGGAGGGATACTCCGGGTGCGCCGGTGTACCCACTTCCCAGAAGAGGACTTCTGGACAGCGTGCTGGGACACCGTCCTGACCGATTTCAGAGTCGCCGGTGACTCACTGATTGAAGGGCTCGCCGGTGAAATGGCGATCCTACGGCAACCAACCACGAGTAGTCCCTCTAGGATGCCATCGTCAAAATCTTTCTTGGCCTCGACGAACCTCGGGGGTCAGGCTGTTATTGCCGGTCGTGAAACCCGATAAAGCTGCCAGGCAAACGCTCCCAAACCCAGGCACACGACACCCAAGTGAACCAACCCGCCAAGATACGGAACGAACTCGACGATGGTGAGGATCAGCAGGCCAACCAATAGTCCCAGCAGCCAATCGCTCTTAGTCGGCGCGGCTTGCTTTAGAAGTATTTGCCCGAGGAATGCTCCAACCCAAACCTTTGCCAGGTAGATCGCAGCCAGATACAACGCGAACAACATGAGCGAGGCCGGAATGCCAACCAGCGTGATGGCGGTCACGACGATAGCCACGGGCACGCCGGCCAGAACTCCAACTCCAAGCCCGAGGCTTCGCCAGCCTGAGGCCACTGCGTGCGTGCTGGCATGGACGAAGCCGGGAAACAGAACCAGTCCCAACCATGCCACCAGCATGGCGGCAGCGAGCCAGACAGCCTGGTAGAAGTAGAATCTGGGGCGCGCGAAAGGGCTCTTCCTTACGCGCAACTGGATGTCACGCGTGCCCACAATGGTCGCGCCGTCGGCGATATGTACTTTTTTCAGGTCGCGCACGCGAGCGCTCAGGTTGCCGCCGATTCGGGAGGTGTTAGTCAGGGTAAGGTTATCCCCGGCCATGAACAATTCGCGGCCGACGCTGCCGCTCACATCGAGATTGCCTGCGAACATGGTCGCACTGCGATTCACCTCGCCCTCGAGGCTCACGTCGCCGGCGCCGACCACCATACCGCCGCCCACATGACCCCCGTCATTCACACGCAAGGATTGCACCAACGCATACATGTTGTGGCGCAATAGTTTCGTTCGCCGCTACCGTGACGAGGTCCGTGTGACGCCGCTCCAGGGCAAAGCCAGGCAACGACAACGCCAGCAGCACGATCAGCAGGCGCAGACCAGGTTGGTATAGCCACCATCGGCGTCCCAGCAGCAATGCGCCGCCCACCAACAACAACAACAAAAACCTCTCGCCGACGACAGCAGCATAATCACCCAGCATGGCGGCACCTCCGTGCGCAAAGTAATAAGAAAGGTTGAAGAACAGGTTGGTGCCGCCGCTTAAGCTGAAGGGGTTTAACCACTGCAGCGCTTGCGGAATGCTCACCTTGTCGATCCAAACGGCAACCTTCGAACCTAGTGCCAGCAGCGCGGCTACGATCGCTACGTCACGCCACGACAAAGACCATCGCAAACCGGGGGAGATCGCCGGGCTGGCTGATTCTTCCGGAAGCTCTTGCAGGCTTTCGCTCAGAACACGGTTCTCAGCGCGCAATGCATCCAACAATTGCGCGCACCGCCAGCAGGTGGCGAGATGGTCGCGCAAGCGCTGCGCCTCCTCTACCTCCAGTTCACCGTCCACGAAGAGAGAGATGATCTGTTCCGAATAACATTCCATGATCACTTGCTCCGGTGGCCAAGTTTCCGGCGCAGCTCCTGCTTGGCCCGAAATATCAACCCGGCCACGTAGTTCTTATGCAGGCCCAACTGCTGTGCGATTTCGTCATAGCTCAATTCGCCGTAATAGCGCAGGACCAGCGGCACGCGATAGTTTTCCGGCAGGCGAGCAATGGCATCCCGCACCTGCGCCCTCTCTTCCGTGCTGAGGACTGCACCCAGCGGCGACGGCTCCGAGGTGGCTGCCTCGATGACCGCGACTCCTTCTTCAACTTCTACAATCTGCTGCAATCCACGCTTCCGGCGCCGCAAAGCGTCAATGCATTGATTGCCAGCCACCCGCAGCAGCCACCTGGGGAACGGTATGGACCCGTTGTAGCTCTCGATTGAGCGCTGCAGTTTGAGGAAGACTTCGCTGGTGGCATCTTCTGCGCTCTCCCGTGAGTCCAGCATGTAACGGCACAAGCCGAATACGCGTCGGACATAAAGGCGATAAAGCTCCCCCAGCGCCTCGGCATCATGGCCTTGTGCACGCTCTATCACGCTCGCCAGCTCCGGCCCCTCCATTTGCGTGGCTTTGCCCTCGCGCGGCTGCGATCTTTTCGCATTCTTTCTCTTGGCGTCCATAAAGCAGTACGCTGCAGATCGAACAAACTTACACAGATTTTGAGATGAGGGGAACGCAAGTCTGAACGCTCACTACAGTTCTTGCAAGATTCGAGTTGCCCACAAGAGTCAGCGGGAAAAGGCTGCGAAATGCATATCTTTCCGGGCCATGTCCGATGCCCGTTTCTCACGACCGATGTTCACGGTGCGCGGGATTCGAGAGCTGTGCGTGGTTCAACAGAGCCGAGCGGGCTCGCGTCCGGCAGACGGGTTCTTCGTCTCGTAT
Organism: Acidobacteriota bacterium; assembly: GCA_003225215.1. Lineage (GTDB taxonomy): Bacteria > Acidobacteriota > Terriglobia > Terriglobales > Acidobacteriaceae > Gp1-AA112. Next base: position 2,160 of record QIBC01000375.1, on the reverse strand, counting down.
TGGCGTCTGCTGGTGGAGTATCCAGAGATTCTGACCTGGGAAAAATTGTGGAATGATGGACAGAAACGGGCTTATGAAAACATATATAGGACGGCGAAGTCGATTCGCCCCTACATTCAGGTTGGCTGGCACATCTGGCACAACAACTCGTTCAGTCCCTTTTATCGCGCAGAGCAGGACTATACTGACTTCCGCAAGTACTCCGACTTCTTGAAAGTCGTAATGTACAACAACTGCGGCGGGCCGCGTCTCGCCTCGTACGTGAAGAGCGTAAGCCGAACTATGTTCGCGGATTTCTCGCCGGACGAGGTCCTCGCGATGATGTACAAGATTCAGAACTACAAAGAAGCGGATCTTCAACAACTGCAGCACCGAGGACTATCGGCGAACTACCTGGAACGAGAAACACGCTGGGCCTTGGCCGGTTCCGATGGGGTGAAAATATGGCCCGGCATCGACATCGATATTCCGACTGGCAGCGATGAAAAGAAAACCGAACCCGATGATGTACGCGAGTCTGTGCGCGCCGCCTTCCGTGCAGGCGCACAAGGACTCGTGTTATGGCGGAAATACTCAGAAATGCGCCTTGCGAACCTGCGGGCTGCGGGCGAGGCGGTGCGCGCCTGAACGCAGTGCTTGGTTGCCCAGTCTGGCCCTGCTTACGTCAAGGCCACGGAATCGTCAGCTTCGAAGTGCCGCGAATTTTGGATTATGAAGTCGTCCCTTCACCGGAAAACGGATTTTTGCTCCGAGCGGCAATCCGCACTGCAACGAATCGAATTACCGCGCGAACGCTTTGTTGCCAGGATGGCGAGAGCACGGTAGTCCCCGCGTATCGTGATTCACGTTAAACGGACGCTAATCTTTTGCATGCTTCTCGGCGGGTGGGGGAGCACTCAAACCGCAAAGCAGAGGGTTCCGCTCATCAAAGACAGAGGCGCTGGCAACTTCGTCGACGTGACCCGATCCAGCGGCGCGAACTTCGAATACCTGGCATCGCACACGTCCAAAAAGTATTTGCTTGAAACTATGGGCGCAGGCGTGGCCCTCTTCGACTACGACAACGATGGCCGCCTCGATCTGTTTTTTGTCAACGGCGCGCCGTTAACAGATCCCACGCCCAAGGGCGAAATTCCGCAGAAGACAAGTCCGAGATACTGGAATCGTTTGTATCACCAGAAGGCGGACGGCAAGTTCGAAGACGTGACCGAGAGAGCTGGCCTGCAATGCAGCGGCTACGGCATGGGAGTCGCGGTCGGCGACTACGACAACGACGGCTACGAGGATTTGTTCGTTACTGCCTACGGCGGCAATCGGCTTTATCACAACAACGGCAACGGCATGTTGACCGATGTTACCGAGAAGGCCGGAGTTCGTGGCAGGGGTTGGTCTACAAGCGCCGCGTGGGTGGATCTGGACAACGATGGCCGGCTCGATCTGGTGGTGTTGCGCTACCTCGAATGGGATTTTGCAGATGTCTGGTGCGGCGAGCGTAAACAAGGATATCGCGCGTACTGCCAGCCGGATGTGTTTCCGGCGATTTCTCCATTGGTTTACCACAACGATGGCAACGGTCACTTCACCGAGGTTTCGGGGAAGAGCGGAATCTCCAAGGAGGGCAAGGGGCTGGGCATTGCTTTAGCCGATTACGACCGCGATGGACACATCGATCTCTTTGTCGCCAACGACTCCATGCGTGAATTCCTTTATCGCAATAAGGGCGATGGCACCTTCGAAGAAGTCGGATTGTTATCAGAGGCTGCGGTCGATGGAGACGGTCATACGTATGCCGGCATGGGCGTCGATTTTGCGGACTACAACAACGACGGGCTCCCGGATCTCGTCGTCACCGATCTCGCCAATCAGCGGTATGCGCTATATCGAAACAGAGGCGACGCCACCTTTGACTACGCAAGTCTCAGTTCGGGAATCGGACATATGACGGCACTCCACTCGGGATGGGGAGTGCGCTTCCTCGATTATGACAACGACGGCTGGAAGGATCTTTTGGTAGCTCAGGGACATGATTTGGACACAATTGAATTGTCATATCCCAACCTCCGTTATCGCGAGCCGATGCTGCTCGCTCACAACGTTGGGCAGGGTTTTCAAGACGTCTCGGCAATCTCTGGAGCTGCGTTGCGGGAGCCTTGGGTCGGA
>QIBC01000185.1 GCA_003225215.1 Acidobacteriota bacterium | reverse complement strand
AGGACAATTGTTTGGTCGATTCAATTACGACAATCTGACGGGACCGACAACAAATCCGGATCAAACGCTGCTCGATCCGAGCTTTGGCGTGCAGTACGTGGATCGGCAGCGGAATGGGGTCATCACTTACACGCACACCGCGTCAGCGCGCTTTCTCTGGTCGACATCGTTGAGTTTTACGCGGACGACGCCTTCGTTTGTGACCCCGAACCACACCGATCCGGCCCTCAAGTTCAACGATGGTCTGTATGAGGCGTACAACAGCGCGGCGGGCTCGGTGATGTCAGCGTTCGGGAATTTGTTCCAGGGGCAATTGAATTTTGCCTGGACGAGCCCGTGGCACGCGGTGAAGTGGGGTGCGGAAGCACGCCTTAACCGGGACACGACATACTTCGGTACAAGTCCCAATGGCGAGTACGATTTTGGTGGTGGAACCGTTTATTCGCCCGTTTTCATTTCTTCTGCGAACGGACAGCACGACGTTCAGCCTGGCCAGGCTCTGCCAGACACTTTGAGCAGTCTGTTGCTAGGTTTTCCGTACGCATACACGGTCGCGGTGGCGCCGCCCTACGCATCCAATGGCGCGCACATTGGGCCAGCTGCAATCAACCGGAATGATGTGAACGCTTACATCGAGGACACGTGGAAGATCAATCCCCACTGGACGCTCGAATATGGGCTGCGATATGAGCTCTACACGCCGATTTCGGAGCGGGCGCAGCGAACGTCGAGCTTTCTGAATTCGTTCCCACCTGCGGGCGTTGGGCAGGAATACTTGATCAATCCGCAGCCTACTTATCAAACCGATTGGACCGGTTGGGGGCCGCGTGTTCAGGTCGACTGGATCGCGCCCCACGCGGTGCATGTGCACATGGGCGGGGCGATCACAGTGATTCCGCCTAATATCTGGCAAGACAACCTTCTGACAGGGTCAACGCCTTACGTTGTTTATCCCCGTGTCAACGCGGCGCAAAACGGGGAGATTTCGTACGGATTCCAAATTACACCGACCGAATTGCCGCCCGTCTATAACACCGCTGGCGTGAACGTGCTGGCCAGCGGCAATCCGAAAAAAGTCCCGGCGAATACGGTGATGGACGTAAATCGATACCAGCAGGATTTGGCGGCGCTGGCGCCGAGTCATCAGCTCTCGCTGCTGAGTCTGGCCGGGATCGACCGGCGCTTGTGACGGGTGGTTTCGGATTCGAGTCTGTGCTGACAGGGACGTCGCACTCGTCATACAACGCCTTGCAGACCTCATTGTCGGGAAATGTTGGGCATGGCGGTCCGTCGTTGCAAGCCGGCTATACCTGGGGCAAATCGCTGGATGATGTCAGCGGCATTATCGGAGGAACAGGATCCGCCGGCGCCGTGACGCAGTTTAGTCCGCAGGACCCGTTCGATACACAAGCGGAAAGAGGGCCGTCAAGCTTTGACGTGACGCACGCCTTCACGTGGAGCGCAGCACAGAACTTGCATTTCGAGCATTTGGGACTTCAGTCGGATCGAACCAAGCTGTTGACCAAAGGCTGGGAGTTGCTGAGCATCTCGACGATCAACAGTGGTTCGCCGTTTACGGTGTATTCGGGAATCCAGCAAACGGGTGCGGGAACGATTGGCGCGGACCGGCCGGACGAGGCCGGAACACCGGACCTCTCGAGCGCCGGCAGTTCCACGCGACCGCGCGAGGACTATTTTGGGCAGGGCGCGAACAACGGAAGCTTCTTTTCGATTCCCATCGGGATCGCGGGCGGGACCGGACCAAACTCCGGGCGCTTTGGAACGCTCGGCCGCAATACATTTCGCGGACCGGCATATTACGATTTCGATTTTGCGCTGATCAAGACAACTCCGATTGGCCACCGGGAAAGCGGTTTGGAGCGAGCGGACCTGCAATTCCGCGCAGAGTTATTTAATTTGTTTAACATCGTCAACATGGGGCTGCCTGCGAACCTCATCGCGGGCACAGGGTTTGGCATGATCAGCAAGACCGCTGGAACTTCGCGGCAAATTCAGTTTTCGCTAAAGCTCATCTATTGAGGCGCGTCAAGCAGTGACTCAGGTTTGCGGGACGACATGTTACTCGAAAGTGACGAGTCGCCGCTAGCTAAGCCGGATAGATCGTGAGAAACGGGCTTAAGCAAAAATCATTCCGGGACAGAAGTCGGCGCCTTGTAGGAAGTTTCACCACATAGGTAACCATAAACGCTCTTGTGTTGACCAATCCGATCAACTGCCGGCTTGTCGGCAATACGGAAGTTACGATTGAGCTGGGAGTACGTTCCGTGTTGCCTCCTTTTCGGGAATATCACTCTCTTGCATACACAAAACCTTTTGCGCACGCATTGTTATATCTATATCATTTTATCGAATGGTGATAGCAGAGCGGCGCACTCCTCGAATAGAAGAAGGCGAACCCAGCAACTCGGATGGACCCTGGGTGCTGCTGATGTTCAGTCTGCCGGCAAATCAGGCCAGTCGGCGCGTCGAAGTATGGAGAAAACTGAAGCAATACGGTGCGCTGTCCTTACCCAGCTCTGGATACCTGCTGCCGAACACCGCCGCAAATCACGAGCATTTCGAATGGCTGGCAGCAGCAATTCGAAAGTACAAAGGACAAGCCTCTGTCGTGGAAGTAAACGCCATCGACGACCTGCCTCCAGCGCAGTTGCGCCAGAAGTTCACCGAAGCGAGATCGCGTGATTACGAACAACTCTTGCGAGAACTTCGCAAGAGATCGGCCAAGCGTGGCTCGGCAGACTTGGCGCGTTTGCGCCGGCGATTTCAGCAAATTGTGGCTATCGACTTCTTCACTAGTCCCCTGCGGAGCCGAGTTGAAGGCTTGCTGAACAGCGCTGACGGCCTCGTGCAAGCGTTCCCGACCGCAGTTGGGAAAAAGCGAAAAGAATATCTCAATCGAACTTGGGTGACCCGGCCCAGGCCCGGCATTGATCGTGTTGCATCCGCATGGCTGATTCGAAAATTTATTGACGCTAATGCGCGATTCGCATTCGTGGATGACGCTCGTAAAACCCCAAGGGCTGTCTCATTCGATATGTTTCAGGCAGGCGGCTTCGGTCATCGGGGAGATGACTGCACCTTTGAAACCCTGCGCAAAGAGTTCGCAATTCGAGATCCGAAAGTGACCGTGATTGCACAGATCATTCACGACGCCGACTTGGAAGATGAGAAATATGGGCGCTCCGAGGGACTTGGCCTGGATCGTGTGCTGATCGGCTGGGCGCACGAGGGCACGTCAGATGAAGAGTTGCTCCGTCGAGGAATGGAAATGATCGAAGGGCTTTATCAGGCAATTACATAGAAAGAACCATGGAGGTGCTGTCATGAAAAGTAGAGCGCAAATGCTAATCCGGTCGCTAACCGTCTATATCGCAATACTCGGTGCTACGGCGAGCCTCGGACACGCTCAACAAAACGCTTCGCCGGAGTGGAAAGCAGTCGAGGACGCACTCGGCCGCAAGGGATCGATGCAGCCAGGCGATGTCTACAAATTCAGCATGCCCCGCTCTGACCTGAAGGTCACGGTTGCGGGCACCCCGATCAAGGCTGGTCTCGCACTTGGGTCTTGGTTGGCGTTCAAACGCATGGGCAACGACGCCGTGGTCATGGGTGATCTGGTCTTGAGCGAGTGGGAGGTCGAGCCAGTCATGGCGAAGTTGCAGCAGGAAGGCGTAGAGCAAACGGCAGTGCACAATCATCTACTCAATGAAACGCCGCGCATAATGTACATGCACGTTGCCGGGCACGGCGATCCAGTCAAGCTGGCAAGCGCGCTGAAAGATGCGTTGGCACTGACCAAGACTCCATCGGGTTCACCAGCCCCTCCCGCCGCGCAGCAACAGAGTCTTGGCTTCGATACAGCCCGGGTCGATCAGGCACTCGGGTATCAAGGCAAAAACAATAATGGCATTTATCAGTTCTCAGTTCCCAGAGCGGAAAAGATCAATGACATGGGAACGGAAGTGCCGCCGTCGATGGGCACAGCCACCGCTATCAATTTCCAGCCGACCGGCGGCGGAAAGGCAGCGATCACCGGTGACTTCGTTCTGATCGGCAGTGAAGTCAATCCGGTGATTCGGGCTCTCCGTGACAACGGCATCCAAGTCACTGCCGTGCACAGCCACATGCTCACAGAGGAGCCGCGCCTCTTCTTCATGCACTTCTGGGCTAACGACGACGCGGTGAAGCTCGCAAAAGGATTGCGCGCGGCCATAGACAAAACCAACTCGGCAAAACCGAAGCAGTGACCGCTCATGCCAGTAGTCTAGAAGAACAATTCCAGCCGAGAGGCCCGCAAACTGGGAGCGATTCCTTTCGATGCGAACCGCTTTCCTGAAATAAAACTGAACCACCGAGAAGAACGCTGCACATTCGAAGCAATTCTCGAGGAACATGCGATTAAGCAACCTACACTACAACGACTCGCCCTAATCGTGAGAGGCGCCGATAGCAAAGGACAGGAACAAATTGCATTAGAGAGTCTCGGCTTGCGCGCAATTGCGCACGGCTTTGCGCAGACCGGTGTGATCATGAGCGTCCGAAGCAAGAATTTCCCATTTATGACGCGCTTTATGAATACCTTCGGAAGCAAGGGACGTGATGGCGCGTCTGGAACCGCAGAAATTGAGTTCCGGCGAACTGAATCCCTACACCGTCGAAGTGAATGACTCCTTGGCTCCGCTTCGCGCCATTGGCGCGAACCATCAGCCGAACTGAGTAACTTTCCTCACTGCAGGAACACGCCGGTAGGTTACCTGAACGGCAAGAGTCCGCGGCTTCGCAGTGAACCATGAATACTGATAACGCATACTGCTTACAGTAATTTCAGAACATATTTGTTATATACTTCGACAACTCTCCCAGCAATCTGTTCCCCGAGGCATTTGCATGGAGTCACACGACCGCCGACGACACGAGGACCCTACGCTCGGTGGTGGCGGCTCCGCCATTAAGGATGCCAGTTCGGGAACTGGAACCCCGAGTCCATTCGTCACTGGTGGGATTCCTGCCGGTGGAGGCTCAGCGGTCGCGGCCCGCGCCGCTCTCAATTCTTCGGCCATTCTCGAGCCCGGTACGCTGCTCGGCGGGCGCTACGAAATCATTGCCATGCTTGGACTTGGCGGCATGGGCGCGGTTTACAAGGCCTATGATCGGGACATCGAGCGAGAGATTGCCCTAAAAGTCATTCGTCCCGATTTGGCATCGAACCCAGAGCTCCTGCAGCGCTTCAAGCAGGAGCTGCTTCTAGCCCGCCAAATTGCGCATAAGAACGTAGTGCGCATCTTCGATGTGCGCGAGTCCGGCGGTATCAAGTTCATCACCATGGAGTACATCGATGGACGTGACCTCCGCAGCCTGCTGGCGCAGCACGGCAAGCTGCCGGCAGCCGAGGCGCTAGACATCATCCACCAAGCTTGCGCCGGTTTAGCAGCCGCCCACGAAGAGGGCGTAATTCACCGCGATCTGAAGCCCGGCAACATCATGCGCGACAAAAACGGCCGTGTCGTGGTGATGGACTTCGGGTTGGCGCGCACGCTCGAGGGCGGAGGCATGACCCAGACCGGCGCAATGCTCGGCACAATGGAGTACATGTCGCCCGAGCAGGCTAAGGCTGAGACCCTGGATGAACGATCTGACCTGTTCACGATTGGTCTGATTCTCTACGAATTGATTACAGGCAGGATTCCTTATGCAGCGGAGAGCGCGATCGCCAGCCTCCTAAAGCGAACGCAGGAGCGCGCGGTATCGATGTCGGACGTGGATGCGAGCATTCCGCGATCAATCAGCACGGTTGTAGCCAAGTGCCTCGAGACCGACCCCAAGAACCGTTATCAGAGCATCAACGAACTGCTGGCCGCAATTGAGGAACTGCAGGGGAAGCGTCCATCATCGGTCTTCGCGAAGCCCTTGCCGGGAGGCGTGAGCAGGCGGTCCGTAGTCATGATCAGCACCGCGGTGGCAGTAATCGTCGCAACAATTGCTGCGGGCGTTTGGTTCATCGGATCGAGGCTGGCTCCGACTGCGCACAAACCGGTCACTGTACTGCTTGCCGACTTCGGGAACACCACTGGCGACTCCGTCTTCGACGGAACGCTCGAGTCCAGCTTCGGTCTGGCAATCGAGGCGGCTCCGTTCGTGAACGCCTATAACCGTGGGCAGGCTCGCAAAGTTTTAGTCGACCAAGTCAAAAAAGGAACCACCACATTAGACGAGGCTAATGCCCGCCTTGTGGCGGAACGCGAAGGCGTCAGCGTTGTCATCAGCGGGTCCATCGCGAAATCGGGAAGCGGTTATCAGCTCACATGCAAAGCGATCGATGCTCTCACCGGCAAAGTGATGGGCAGCGAGAGTAAAAGCGAAGCCGAAAACAAAGGAGCAGTGCTCAATTCGCTCGGCACGCTTGCTACCGAGATGCGCGACACCCTCGGCGACACCACGCCGGAATCTACCAAGCTGGCTCAGAGGGAGACGTTTACCTCGGCCTCGCTCGAAGCTGCGCACGCCTACAGCGTGGCTCAGGATCTGCGCTATGCGGGGAAGAACGATGAGGCCATCAAGGTTTTCCTGAACGCTATCGAACTGGACCCCAAGTTTGGCAGCGCATACTCAGGATTGGCTGCGATGTACGCCAATCAGGGCCGCCGCGAAGACGCGATCACATATTACAAGATGGCGATGGAGCACGTAGATCGCATGACCGACCGCGAGAAGTTTCGAACGCGCGGCGGCTATTACCTCGCCAGTATGAATCCGCAGAAGGCGGTCGAGGAATTCAGCACTCTGGTCGATCAGTATCCTGCAGACACCATGGGGCACAGCTCTCTCGCCTATGGCTACTATCTGCAGCATGACATCAAGCGCGCCATCGATGAGGCGCGCAAGGCGCTCGCGATTTATCCGAAGAATGTTCCGTATCACAACAACGTCGCGTTATACGCAAACTATGCGGGGGACTTTGCCACGGCGGAGAAGGAAGCGCGCGCTGCGCTGGAACTAAATCCGTCATTTGCGAAGGCATATCTATCTCTTGGATTCGCGCAGATCGCCTCCGCAAATTACCAGGAGGCCGCGCAGACCTATCAGAAGCTCGCAGGCATCAGTGGGCTGGGCGCCTCGTTGGCTGCTACGGCTCAGGCAGATCTGGCGCTGTATCGCAGCAGTCCCGGTGCTGCCCTGCCTGTGCTGCAAAAAGCGATGGCGGACGATATCGCGCAGAATAACGCAGCCAGTGCGGCGCACAAGTATGTGATGCTTGCCGAAGCTCAGCTCATGCTGGGGAAGACTTCTGACGCGCTCGGGTCTTTAGATAAAGCAATTGCGCTAAAGAGGGACGCGGTGCTTTTCCCTGCAGCTCGCTTGTATGCTCAGGCGGGCCAGGACGCAAAGGCAGCAGGACTAGCGGCAGAACTGAGTAAAAAGATAGAGCCGGTACCGCGAGCGTTTGCGAAGGTGATCGCGGGCGACGTCGCACTGCGACATAACCAGCCGAACGATGCGATCAGGGACTACCAGGAAGCGCAAGAAATATCGGATACATGGATTGGCCGCTTCGACCTAGCTCGCGCTTACATTGCCGCCGGCGCATACACCGAAGCCGACACTGAGCTCTCAAGCTGCATAAAACGGCGCGGAGAAGCGACTGACGTTTATGTAGACGTTGTGCCGACCTTCCGCTACTTCCCTGCGACCTACTATTACCTTGGACGGAACCTCGAAGGCCTGAAGAGTAGCGGAGCCTCCGACGCGTATAAGACGTTTCTGGCATTCAAGGTCACCGAAGCCGAAGACCCAATGGTCGCCGACGCCAGCCGGCGAGTTCACTAGGCAGGGTTTCTGATTCCGCAAAGGGGGCGCCGGACGCCGTCTGCACCCCATCATCCGCACAACGCCGGCTGCTGAGGGACGCCCTTGTCCCCCGAAATGATTGTGAGAACGCCGATCCAGGAGTCCTACAGTCCGCCGGACGAGGCCCGCCCGGCGCTCTGGTCAGCATTCCTATTGTGGAACTGTCGCAACCGGACTCAGACCGACATCCGGCATGACGTCCTGTATCCCCGAGAATGTATTAACTCCGGTGCTGAAATCGCTCGTGACTTTGAAGTTCCACGGACCACTGGTCGCTGGGCCCGAGGTATTGCTCGAAGCCGTGTTGGCGAGCAGCGAGAGAGCGAAGCTCACATTCATTCCATCGGAGAGGATCGTCACCGGGGCAGTTCCCAGTTGAGCGAAGGCGTTACAGCCGCCTGTGGCCTTGTAGATCGTAGCGGTGTTTCCTCCGAATGCCGATTGCACAACGACAAGGTAGTCGGTGCCCAGAGTAGTTGCGTCACCCGCACATCCTGCGTCTGATCCAGCGCTTCCCGTGGCAACATTCTGATCTGTGTCCAGCAAAAACTCCGCTTCCGTTGTAGCGGAATCGAAGGTTCCCGGAGCGAAGCGCACGCTGAGTTTTACTGTGCCATCGCTCAAGGTCGTGACCGTACCTGAAACGAGATCGCCATTCGTCACCGCCGAATCAACCGGATCAACTGCCTGACCGATGAATAGAGGCCTCACCAGGTTCACGATGGTTGCGTATTGCGTTGTGTCATTGAAGGTGACGACGAGGTTGTAGCATCCGGACGCGCCGTTGAGCCCGCCGGTATCCCAGTTGAAGACGAACGCCGCTCTGGTCTGGTCGTAGGTAAATGTACTGTTCGATCCCTGGGGAATTGGATAGAGCGTAATTCCCGGACCGGGAACCGTTCCCGTGCAAGCCTGGTTTGGAATTGCAACCATACTTGCCAAGCTGGTTATGTCGGTGATCGTGACTGGAGGCACGCTGCCGTCAGCGAGAGTCCATGCGATCGGCACTGTCGAGCCCAGCGTGAAGCTGCCCGAGTTGCTTGGAACTGCGGGGGTTCCCGCAGCTACCAGCGGCGACTGGAAACCGGTGAAATTGTAGATCACGAGATAAGTCGTACTCGCTATCGCCAGATTGCCCGACTCATCGACAGCATTCACTGTGAACGTTCCCGGACCGATTGGCGATGCCGTGTACGGCGCTGCTGACGGATTCGCGGCGCAGTTTACGAGATCCCCTCCACCGCCGTCGTTACAAGTAAACGCAGGCACAATCTGCGAGTTCAGAAGGAAAGTCTGAGCTGGCGCAGGGCTGGTGATGACAATAACCGGCGTTTTCTGGTCGATCTTGACTGGACCAAATGAGCCATTCCCGGTATTACCTGCATTGTCCATGCAGTTCCCTTGAATGTTGGCGTTCTGCGTCGGTCCGGCGATAGCAGTATTGCCGGTCGTTGATCCTGGCTTGGCTCCAGACAGCGCGTCGTTACAGCTGAATGCGACCGTCACCGGTGATTGGTTGGTCCACGTACCCGCTAAATAGGGAACATT
>QIBC01000184.1 GCA_003225215.1 Acidobacteriota bacterium | reverse complement strand
GACGGGCACGATTATCGACACAGACTTTAAGCAGCCCTACATCGAAGCCATCAAGAAATTTGCGGATTTGGACAAGATCACGGCCGCCGGCTTCAAGTTCCTGATCGATTCCATGTACGGCTCAGGTCGCGGAGTGCTCTCCGGCATCTTCTCCGAACGCGGGATCAAGCATGTGGAGATTCGCTCCGAAGTGAATCCGCTGTTCCCTGGCATCAATCCGGAACCGATTGAGCCGCACGTGCACGAAGCCCAGGAGGCGGTTGTGCGCGAGCGCTGCCATGGCGGCCTGATCACGGATGGCGATGCCGACCGCATCGGCGCTGTAGCCGAAGACGGCAGTTTCGTTGATTCACACAAGATCTATTCGATCCTGCTTCGCTGGCTGCTCGAACGGAAGAAATGGCCAGGCGAGGTGGTGCGCGCATTCAACACTACGAAGATGATCGATCGCATCGCCGCCGAGCATGGACGCAAGCTGCACGAATGCGGTATCGGGTTCAAGAACATCTGTGATCTCATGCTGGAGCGGGAGATTCTGATTGGGGGCGAAGAGTCCGGGGGAATCGGGATCACGCGGCATTTGCCGGAACGCGACGGCATTCTGAACGCCCTTCTTCTAGCGAACGTAATGGCAGAAGAAAAGCGCACGCTGGCCGAGCTGGTGCAGGATCTTCAGAAGAAATATGGAGAACACTATTACGCGCGTCTCGATATGCACATTCCGAATGAGTTGAAAGAGTCGGCGATTGCGCGCGCCAAGTCTGGAGTGCGTGAGATCGGAGGAAATAAAGTCTTACGAGTCGAGACCCTCGATGGCGTGAAGTTCTTCCTCGACGCACCGAAAGGAAAGCCGGGGACAGCAGTGCCGCCGGCAGAGGCATGGTTGTTGCTGCGCGCGTCGGGGACCGAACCGCTGCTCCGGGTTTACTCTGAGGCAGGATCGCCGGAAACGGTGCAGCAACTGCTTAAATCTGCTGAGGCATTCGTCTATCAGAACGAAATGGCAGGTACGGCGGCTAGCTAAATGTCAGCTACGAACAGCGAAGTCGCAGGGCAGCTCAATACCGCCGGGAGTACCGACACCCCGGAGGCACGTCAGTACAGCCGCATCCGGCGTTGGGTTTCATTCGTCGATACCAGTTTAGGAATTACTTTTCTGGTTGTGCTTCTGGCCACTGGATGGACGCGCGATCTCCGGGATCTCGCGCTTCGTTTCGCTCACGAGCACTACGCGCTAGCATTGTTTTTCTACGTGCTGTTGCTCACCGTAATCAGCAAGGTTGTAAGCCTACCACTCGACACATATAGCTTTCGACTGGAACATCGCTTCCACCTCTCGAACCAACACACCCCCGCCTGGATCCTCGATGAAGTCAAGGGCTGGGCTGTCGGCCTGGTCCTCGCAACTCTCCTCGCTGAACTCATCTATTGGATCATCCGCAGTGCAGCAATTTATTGGTGGCTTCTCGCCTGGCTTGCATTTACCGCGCTATTCGTGGTGTTCGCCCAGCTTGCCCCAGTTGTGCTCTTTCCCATCTTCTACAAATTCGTGCCCCTCGAAGATCAGGAATTGCGCAATCGGTTAGTGAAGTTGAGTGAGCGCGCGGGAACCCGCGTGCGTGGGGTTTATGAATGGAAGCTGTCGGAAAAAAGCAAGAAAGCGAACGCGGCGCTCACAGGATTGGGAAATACGCGCCGAATCATTCTCGCTGACACGCTGCTGCAGAATTACTCGCACGATGAGATTGAAGCAGTGCTCGCCCACGAGCTCGGACATCATGTGCATCGGCACATCTCCAAGAGCATCGTCCTGCAAATGGTTGTTACGTTCGCCGGGTTCTGGGCGGCGAATGAAGCATTACGTTACGCCACTTATCAATGGCACATGTTCGATCTGCTCTCGGATTTCGCAAATCTGCCGCTGCTGGCTCTGGTCTCCGCAGCACTTTCGCTGATCCTGTTGCCGGCACTAAACGCCTACTCACGCTATAACGAACGCCAGGCAGACCGTTACTGCTGGCAGTCACTTCCCAACGTGAACCCATTCATCACCGCGATGGACAAGCTCAGCGCACAAAATCTCTCGGAGAAGAGGCCCTCGCGACTGGTTGAGATCCTCTTCCATGCGCATCCGGCGGTATCGCGCCGCATAGCGGCAGCCAAGAGCTTTGCTGCTGCGAAACCATAGCTCCGCTTCTGTTACTCGGTCCGAAGTTCTGGAAGGCATGTTGTCTTGATTTAGTTATGGTATGGCCATACCCATGCCCTAGAAATGGCAAGCATGAGAGTTCGAGGCACCTATGCTCTCGACGTCGAGAGCGTCCGCAAGCTCGAACAGATGGCAAAAAAGTGGGGGGGATCGAAGTCGAAGTCACTCCGTCGATCGATTCATTCTGCAGCAAGCAGCCAAGGCGAAGTCAGGGACCGCCTGCAAGCTTTTCGTGCGCTACAGCACTCCATCGGGTTAACTAAGAATCAAGCTAAAGAATGGGAGAGCGGGTGCGTGCGGAGCGTCGCGCCTCATCCGTTAAGCGCTTGCGCAAGCCATGATTCATCTCGACACGAGTTTCCTTATTCGGAGCCTGATTCCAGGATCTTCAGAAGGTGCATGCGTAGAGAGCTGGATAAGCACTCAGGTTCCGTTGCGCGTCAGTGCTGTTTGTTGGGCGGAGTCTCCGTGCGGGCCTCTCAATACCTCTGACGTTCCGTTTTTGGAACAACTTCTCGGAGAACCATTATCATTCACGGGAGCGGACGCCGAAAGAGCGGCTGCACTCTTTAACTCTGCCGACCGTCGCCGCGGCCAATTAGTGGATTGCATGATTGCCGCTACCGCGCTGCGGGAGAAAGCGAGTCTTGCCACCAGGAACATTGCCGATTTCGTCCGCTTTCAGAGTTCCGGCCTCCGGCTCGAGAGGTTTTGAAGGTGCGAGAACTGACTTATTTCTCATCTCCTGCGGTGTAAACTATCCAGTTGCGGCAAGCTTTCGTGGCGCCGCAGTACACCTTCCTAGAGGACTCCTCCAATGGCAGCTACCATCGAGACTATTTCCACTATCTCCTTGCGTTCACCTCGCGGCGAATTCCGAAACACTTCCTCCATCGACTTCAACAACCCGGAAAATGCGCGGGCCATGCGGGAAGCGTTGCGTCAGGTCCATGCGCAGCTCGGAACTGAATATGACCTTGTGATCGGCGGCAAGATGAGCCGCACCAAAGACAAGATCAAGTCACTCAACCCGGCAAAGCCGTCGGAAGTTGTCGGAATTCACCAGAAGGCGGGTGCTGAGCACGTGGAGCCGGCGATGCAGGCTGCTCTGCATGCCTTTGAGAGCTGGCGCACTACGTCGTGGGAGGAGCGCGCGTCGTTGCTGCTGAACGCGAGCGCGATCATCCAGTCTCGCCGCCTCGAATTCAATGCGTGGATGGTTTACGAAGTCGGCAAGAATTGGGCCGAGGCCGATGCCGATACCGCTGAGACGATTGACTTCCTCGAGTTCTACGCCCGCGAGGCTCTGCGCCTGTCGAGAGTACAAACACCCGTGCAACTCCCCGGCGAGCATGACGAGTTGCTCTACATTCCTCTGGGCGTGGGCGCGGTGATTCCGCCCTGGAACTTTCCCTTCGCGATCATGGCCGGGATGACATCAGCAGCAATAGTTTGCGGGAACACCGTCATCCTGAAACCATCGAGCGATTCACCCACCATCGCCGCGAAGTTTTTTGAGGTTCTGCAGGAAGCAGGCATGCCGGAAGGAGTTGTGAACTTCTGTCCCGGATCGGGAAGCACTTTCGGTAATGCGCTGGTGGAACATCCCAAGATCCGTTTCATCGCCTTCACCGGATCAAAGGAAGTCGGGCTCGACATTCATTCCCGCGCAGCCCAGCCGCGCAAAGGTCAGATCTGGATCAAGCGCACCGTGCTTGAGATGGGCGGGAAAGATTCCATCGTCGTGCAGGCCGACTGCGATTTGGACTCCGCGGTCGAAGGCGTGGTGGCGTCGGCCTTCGGCTTCAATGGACAAAAATGTTCGGCTTGTTCCCGCGCCATTGTCGAGGAGCCCATCTACGATCTTTTCGTCTCGCGGCTTCGCGACCGGGTGAGCCAACTAGCCCAAGGCGATCCGGCGGAGAACAAGGGCACGGGCCCCGTGGTGAACGAAGGAGCGATGAAGTCGATTTTGGAGTACATCGAGATTGGCAAAAAAGAAGGGCGGCTCATCACGGGTGGGGGGCGCGCGAGCGAGCACGGCGAGGGCTATTACGTTCAGCCGACGGTGATTGCCGATGTGGCGCCGAATGCGCGAATCTCTCAGGAAGAGATTTTCGGTCCAGTGTTGGCGGTAATTAAAGCCAGGGATTTCGAAGAGTCTCTGGCGATAGCGAACAACACCGAATACGGCCTGACTGGAGCTATCTATACGTCTTCGCACGACAAGATAGAACGCGCCATGCGCGATTTCCATGTTGGGAATCTGTACATCAATCGCAAGTGCACCGGGGCAATGGTAGGCGCCCATCCGTTCGGCGGATTCAATATGTCGGGCACCGACTCCAAGGCCGGCGGTCCAGACTATTTGTATCTGTTTACTCAGGCAAAGTCGGTGGCGGAAAAGGTAACGCAGCGATGAACAATCGAATGGAGCGTCCGTTGTCTGAAGTCGACGCAGATGTGTTTGCAGCCATTGAGAACGAGCAGCGCCGTCAGCATGAAGGCCTCGAGCTCATTGCTTCAGAGAATTTCGTCAGCGAAGCGGTGCTGGAAGCTGCCGGAAGCGTATTCACAAACAAATACGCAGAAGGCTATCCCGGCAAGCGCTATTACGGCGGATGTGAATTCACAGATGTAGTCGAGAATCTCGCTCGCGAGCGCGCCAAACAGCTCTTTCACGCTGAACATGTAAATGTGCAGCCACACTCGGGATCGCAGGCCAATGCCGCCGCCTATTCCTCCGTACTGCAGCCGCAGGATACCATTTTGGGACTCGACCTTGCCCATGGCGGGCATCTCACGCACGGCCACAAACTGAATTTCTCCGGCAAGCTGTACAAGGTCGTCTCCTACGGAGTGCGCAAGGATACGGAAACTATCGACTACGACGATCTTGAGCAGATCGCGATGCGCGAAAAACCAAAGCTCATTATCGGGGGAGGCAGCGCATATCCGCGCATCTTTGACTTTGAGCGAATGCGCGCCATCGCTGATACCTGTGGAGCGCTGTTGCTGATCGATATGGCGCACTTCGCCGGACTAGTAGCCGGAGGCGTCCATCCTTCACCGGTTCCTCACGCGCAAATTGTGACGACTACGACCCACAAGACGTTGCGCGGTCCCCGTGCGGGCATGATCCTCTGCAAGCAGGAGTATGCGGCGGCAGTGGACAAAAACGTCTTTCCCGGACATCAGGGCGGCCCGTTGGTGCACATCGTTGCCGCGAAGGCAGTAGCTTTCAAAGAGGCGCTGGAACCGGCGTTTGCGGACTATGCGCGCCAGATCGTCGCCAACGCGAAGGTACTTGCGCACACGTTGAAGGACGCCGGTTTCCGCATCATCTCCGGCGGAACCGATACTCATCTCATGCTGGTGGACGTCTTCGCCAAAGGGATGCTGGGCAGTGAGGCGGAAACGGCGCTGGGCAAAGCGGGAATTACGGTCAATAAGAATGCGATTCCGTTTGACGCGAATCCGCCGCTTAGACCAAGTGGAATCCGAATTGGAACGCCGGCGGTTACGACACGTGGCATGAAAGAAGCGGAGATGAAGCAGATCGGCCGCTGGATCGCCGAAGGACTCGACCGTCGGACGGACGACAAGGCCCTCGATCGCATTCGTCGTCAGGTATTCGAGTTTGCCGAACAGTTCCCGCTTTATGCGGAGCGACGAGCTCGCGGCGTTGTGATGGCGAGATAAACCCAACAGCAAGAGCAGTACCAAATACTCACGCAGATGAACGGGGATTTACGGATTCACGCGAATTTTTTGGGATTCGTGATGCGGCGAATCTTCCCTTGTTGCAGTTTGCCAAAGAACGTGTGGCAGAAACCTGCTTTTTGCTGTCAAAATACAACCAGCATTGGCTTTTTGGCAGTGTCTTAAATAGCGGGATTGAGACAGTACCCGCCTTTTTGAGATCCGCGTGAATTCCTAAATCCCCGTTCATCTGTGTGAGTATTTGCTGTTGACTTCATTTCGTAAGGGCACCCGGAATCACGTTACTGTGGGCTGCTGTTCCACGACTCCAGCGCCAGCTTCCATGAGCCGTCGGTTTGCTTTCGCAGAATAAGCGTGATCTTGCCTTTGTTTTTGACCGGCTCGGCCCGATCTGGAACCGAGACCGTCTGCGTATTGATTCCCCATTCATATGCCACGTCCCCGGCTATGCGGGGGTCCCGCCAATCGACATCGCACTGAAGCACCTTCACACCTTTCATTTTTTCGCCCAATCCTGTAAGCCAGCGCGAGATTTCGGGCTTGCCTACCAAGGGTTCCATGCCTGGCAACAAATCGATTCCATCATCGGCCCACAATTGAGCGGCGGCATCATGGTTCATGCTCCGGCAGGCATCGATAAAGGCACGGTTGAACTCGTCGAGGCCTTTTCTCAAGCCCTGACTTGAGGCACTCTGGCCTGAGTCGCCTGCGCAGGGTCTCCCTTGAGCAAGGGCGAGGTTGCGAGAAGCAGCGAAAGCTGCAAACGCAAGAAAAATAACCAGAAGGGCTGAAACTCTTGTCGATTTCATCGCCTCAGGAATGTAGCACCTGATTCAGGAACTCACAAAATTCTGCTGCATCCGGCCTTCCCCCAGCTCCAATCCCGCTTCTAAATAGGGGTTCGCTCCTGAATAGATCTGGAGTTGTGTGATGTCGGGCCCCCGCTATCAGTCCACCCTCACTACGGCGATGTCCGCGGCTCTGCTGCTGACTCTGCTGTTTGCCAACGCGAATACCGTTGCCGCCGACCTAGGCGGCATACCGTCCGAACGCCCCGATATCGCGACTCTGGTAAAGCGAATCGTCGAAGCACAGTCGAATAGTCGTGCACGGGCAAAGCCTTATTCAGTCACACGCGAGTACAAAGTCTTTGGCTCGGACGAGAATCGGCCACGCACCGAAGTGCTTGCCCAAGTCAACTTTCTGCCTCCGAACGTAAAGAGCTACGGGATTGATCAGAGCACTGGTGGGATGGGCGAGAAGGTTGTGCGCCGAATTCTTGATCATGAGGTCGACGCGACGCGCGATCCGAAAATGATGACCGTGAATGATTGCAACTATGACTTCGCGCTCGCGGGCATTGGTTTCGTGGGCGGGCGTCCGTTCTACAAGCTTGAGATCACACCTAAACACCAACGCAAGGATCTGCTGGACGCCACTATCTGGGTGGATAAAGATTCCTATCGAATCGTGCGCATAGAGGGCGATCCGATCAAGAGTCCGTCATTTTGGGTAAAGGACGTGCATCTGGTAATCGACTTCGCCGAAGTTGCCGGCATGTGGATGCAAACCCACACCCTGGCAATTGCACATCTGCGATTCGGCGGCGAATATAGAGTTGTCTCACGCGACTTGAACTACGACATCGGTCAGACGGTTGCTGCGAATTCCGTGATTCGAGGACACCGCAGACACTCCCCGGCAGTCATGGCTGTGGGGATGAGGTAAGAATCAACTTGGCGTCGACCCACTGGTAGAGACGTAGCATGCTACGTCTTCACTATGCGCTCACGAGCACCACACTGTGCTGACATCCCATGCCGCATCGTGGAGACGCAGCATGCTGCGTCTCTACCACCTTCAATAATGGCTTGGCGAAAGCCGTTTTACTTCGGCCTCACCACCACAATTCTCGGATTGAAGCTGACCGAGATCTGATTTGCATCTGCCGGACCACCGGCGGCGGTAAGGTCGATGCGGTGCACAAACGGACCGATGCTGCCGTTCGCTTCGGTTCCTACGTAGAGCGAGTGGGCGTCCTGCGTGAGTCCACCTGAAAACAACACGCCACCTGGATTGACCAGAGTGATTGCTCCCGTACTGCCGTCGGCGAAGTGATAGAACGGGACTCCCGTCGCCGGGCTGCCGCCGCTATACGCCGTGAGAAACGCGTTCGAATCGTCAGAGGCCACGGCGATACTCGCGGGCGTATCGTTGCACACTGTCAGTCCCAGAATAGAACTCCCGCCGAGGTATGCGACCGCTGCTTGCGGCGTGAACGCAACCCCATCGGCAGCGAGGCTCAACGTCTTTATGCCCGTACTCGGAGAGTATTCGTAAACAGCCGAGCCGCTTGTGAAGTAGGCTTTACTGTTGTCGCTGTCGAAATCGGCAGCGGTTACTCCGGCCAAGTCGAAAGTCTGGGCTGTTTGCGCGGCTTTGTCGAACACAAACACCTTTCCCGCTGACGTGTCGGAGATCACGACTTTATTTCCGTCGTTCGACACCTTCAGCACTACTCCGGTAATCCCGCTCGCGGTTGCCGTGACGGCGTTGGTGCCGGGATCGAAGATCAGCATGCCCACGGAACTGCCCAAGTAGGCTGTACTCCCGGTGCGATCGAAGACCATCGAGTTCGGCGATCCACTCAGCGTGATAGCAGTTCCTGCGGTATTGGCAGAGCTGTCGATGGGGATGAGTGAGGTGTTCGCAGTGCCGTCCGGTTTATCGCTTCCGGTCACGTAGATCGTAGTTGCCGTCGTTCCTGTAACTGTTCCGATGACGGCATTGCTGTACATCGCAAGTCCGGCTCCGGTGCCGTTGAAGTTTATGTTCGGCCCGGATGCCTGATTGCAGCCTGGCGGCACGCATGAAGCGACAAACGTAGTCACGCCTGCACCCGGAGTTGTCACCGCGCCGGCGCTGGTGATTGCGGCCGCGCTTGGAACATAACTGGAAAAAGTAAGAGAAGCGTTCGTGATGGGCCGGCCGAGAATATCCGTCACGTCTGCCGCCAACGTCTGCGCAGTGCCTGTGGCGACGCTGAACGTTGTGTCGGTGACACCCGCTAAGTGCAATGAGATGGTTCTGGGGGAACACGCGACAACCACGGCTGGAGTGCCAGTCGTGTTTGCGACCGCGGCCACTACTGTTGTCGCGCCGGGTTGACGGGACGTGATCACGCCATTCTGGTCAACGGTAGCAACCGTTGCAGAGCCGGTACTCCAGGTGAGCGGACCCACGTTCGCAGTGATATCAACCGGCTTGCCTTGCTGATTACTGAAAACCTTTGCCGTGAACAGCTCGGTCTGATTTTGGGAGACGCAGACCGGGGGATTCGATGGGCCAGAAACCGTGATGTTGTCCACGTGCGAGTGGACGTAAACCGGAACCGTCGCGGTGAGACCTCCGGAAGTAACAGTCACATTGACAGTCTTGTCCGGCAACAAATTCCCGCTGCTGTCTTTCGTCTGGCACACAATACTGTTGGAATCGAACACTCCGGCGCAGACCAGACCGGCGGAGGTTACGGTTACAGCACTGGGATCAGCTGAAGTATAAGTCACCGTCGGCGTGGGGGTGATTGCCACTCCGCTGGCGTTCGCTACCGACACGCTTATGCTCGCCACATCTCCGTGAGTAAGCGATAGGCTCGTCGGACTTGGGGTAATTGTTGTAGGAGTATTGGTAGTGTTCGAGCTACTTCCACCGCCACAAGATGCCAGTACCGCAGTTGCTCCGCAAATCAGGAGCAGCCGGGTCACCAGAAAAAGACGCATGTAACCTCCCCGCTGCCTTGGTCACCCTGGCTTTCATCGCGTACCAAGGGATAAAAATCAGCGGAAGTAATGAAAAAAGAGTGAATTAAATGAACCATACAGTTTAGAGTCGCCAAGCCCGGTGGAGCAAGCCGGTGGCCGGGCAACCCTCGCAGCTTGGGCCACTCGTAGAGACGCCGCATGCTGCGTCTCCCGCATGGGACGCGGGTCAGGCGTGACGAGTCGATAGATCGTCCGGCCCCCTCTGTGGCGAACGAGCATTAACGGCAATGGAGGCAGAGACGCAGCATGCTGCGTCTCTACTTTTTCCCCGTAGCCTTGAACAGACTCTCGATACCTCGAAGCTCGAAAATGCGTGCTACACTCCGCGTATCCCATGTTGAAACTGATTTGCCGCTGGCTGCTGGCACTGAGTGTTGGGCTGCTCGCCGTCTCGCCCGCTGCAAGTCAGGACTTTGTCTTCGCCACCAATCAACTTTCTGCTCAGGTGAGCCAAGTAGTCGCGCCCACGTCTGTTTCCGTTGCGATTCGCAACCTATCTTCACTCGATGACGCAACCGTTTCTTCAATTCAGGCGGGCATTGTGCAGGCATTGCAGTCTCGTGGGTGGAGAATTGGAAGCCCGCAAGCGAGTGAAGTCGCCATCGCAATCACTCTGGGGGAGAGTTTTCGCAACTATGTTTGGACCGCGGAGATCGCCAAAGCTGCTTCGCGTGAGGTCCGGATCGTTGAATTGGCAAAGCCTTCCGCAGGCCGGACGCAGGGAGACGACCCTGTAACGCTCTCGCGCTACCTACTGATTAGCTCGGAGACACCTCTGCTGGACATCACGCTTCCTGAAGGAAAGATTGGCGAGGGCGCGCATCTGCTGGCGCTCAGTTCGACAGCCACGCAGCTCTTTCAACTGCAGTCCACTCAGTGGCGCCTTTTGCAGACGCAGCCGCTTGGCCAAAGACCACTTCCCAGCCGCGACGCACGCGGGCGAATCGCACCCGGCCAAATCGGCAGCTTCGATGCATATCTTCCTGGAGTTCATTGCACGGGTAACGCGACCAGCACTCTGACAATCGGGTGCCGAGAGAGCGACGATCCATGGCCCCTTACCGACGACCGGCAGTCGCTCGCCTTCTATGCCCCGAGCCGCAATTACTTCAATGGAGTGCTTTCCTCTCCAAAAGGGCAGAGCGGCACTGTGAATGCCTTTTTCTCGGCGGCGGTTTTAAGCGATCGAGTTGTGTTCGCCAACGTGGATGGACACGCATCCATGGCGCAGTCAGGAAGGTCAACACCGATTTCTGAGAGATGGGGAAGCGCCATCGCTGCGATTCAAAGCTCGTGCCGCACCGATCTGGTGTTAGCCAGCGGCGCGGGAGACTTTCAGCAAGCTGATTCGCTGGCGGCTTATGAAATGTTGAACTCGCAATTCAGGCCGGTCTCGGAGCCGATGCAGTTTGCCGGGCCCTTGCTGAGCTTAAAGACTGCCCCGGACCGTCAACAGGCGATTGCGATCGCTGTAACCCCATCCGGACGTTATGAAGCGTACCTTCTTACTGCTCGCTGCGGCACTTAGCCTTGGTGCGGACGCATGGCCGGCTACACGTCCACATTTCGGCGGCACTCTGCGCGTGGAGATGCGCGGGGCGATCAGCTCGTTCGACATCACGGACGATCCGAATGCTGCCCGCGCGCTACTGCGCGATCTTATCCTGAGCAACGTATGTGACCGCCTGGTAACGCTGAATGCCAGCGGCGACCCACAACCATCGCTGGCAACCTCGTGGCGCTCCGAGCGCGAGGGCCGCTCCTGGTACTTCGTGCTCCGCGACGTGCCGCTGCACAACGGCAACACGCTTAGTGCGCAGACAGTCATCACAGCCTTGTCAGCGCAAAATCCTGAGTGGCATGCGCGAGCAAACGGCAATGAGCTGCTCATTCAATCGGACACACCGATTTCCGGCATACTCTATCAACTGGCCGAATCTCACAATTCCATTTGTGTTGCCGGCAACAACGGAGAGTGGATTGGGAGCGGGCCATTCCAGATCGGCGACTTTCAGCCTGGACAGCAGATTGAATTACGCGCTTTCGACGATGCCTGGCAAGGGAGGCCCTTTCTCGATCGCATCCGCGTTCAAATGGGCCGATCGTTTGCAGATCAGGCAGCAGACCTGCAGACGGCACGTGCAGACCTAATCGAGAGCGATCCAACGCAGCCACGGCCCGGGGCTGCCGGAACCACTGGCTTCACTGAGCCGGTGGAACTCATCGCGCTCGCGTTCACTCCAAATCATCCGGCGGTTGCAGACGCCGGTGTGCGCGAAGCGCTGGGGCGCTCGCTCGACCGTAACTCGATCTACTCCGTGTTGCTCCACAAGCAAGGCCAGCCCAGCGCTGCATTGCTTCCCCAGTGGGTCTCCGGATACGACCATCTGTTCAAGGGCGTACAAGATCTTGCACTAGCGCGGCAGCTGCGGAATCCTCTTGGCTCGCTCGTCCCGCTCTCGCTCGCCTTCGACGCCGGCGACGATCTCGCAAGGCTCATCGCTGAGCGCGTTGCCCTAAATGCCCAGGCAGCCGGCATCACCCTGCAGCCGCGCCCGGAAACACCCTCGTTTCGCGGATTTAATGCCGATGTAAGGCTGATCCGCGTTCGTTTGGAATCGGCGGAAGCCGGAGCCGCGCTCACGAGAATCGGAACTATTCTCAACCTTTCGAAGCTGCAGAAAGCCCAGACGTCCTCGACGGCCGAGACAATCTATGCAGTGGAAAGCGATGCCCTGAAGGACTATTCGATTATTCCCATCGCTCACATTGCGGAGACGTACAACCGGACCCCGATCGTCC
>QIBC01000024.1 GCA_003225215.1 Acidobacteriota bacterium | reverse complement strand
ATTTCTGAGCGCGATGTATCTCTCCTTTCAGCTTCGCCACTGATCGGCCATACGGCATTTTGGCAACGCAAGATCTTTGTGTTTTCGCTAACACGTCAGCGGACGAGAAAGTAGATGAGCGCGGCATTATCACCTGTAATACTTGCGTATCCTGCCGCCGGCCCATACTGCCAGAATCGCGTATTCAGATACCACAACTGGGGATTTGGCGTGCGTAGTTTGTTAGTCTGTGTTCGCTCGTTTCCAAGCACAAGGGAATGCCAGGAAGGAAGAAATGGGTGAGGCACAGAATGCAGTCATTGACAATAGAATTCGAGTCGAGGTTGTTTCACGGCCACCGCTGCCGCCATTTACTCGCGAGACCGCGATTCAGAAGGTGCGCCTGGCGGAGGATGCCTGGAATTTGCGCGATCCTGGGAGGGTCGCCCTGGCGTATACAATCGACTCACGCTGGCGAAACCGCTCAGAATTTGTGAATGGAAGGAACGAGATCGTTGCCTTCCTTACGCGCAAGTGGAATCGCGAGCTGGACTATCGGCTCATCAAAGAATTGTGGGCGTTCGAAAGCAATCGCATTGCAGTCCGGTTTGCCTATGAATGCCACGACGACTCGGTAAATTGGTTTCGCTCTTACGGAAATGAGAATTGGGAGTTCGATGAGCACGGCCTAATGCGATTAAGGTTTGCATCCATCAATGACTTACCGATTCGGGAGGCGGACCGCAAGTACCACTGGCCGCTCGGGCGACGTCCTGATAACCATCCGGGATTGAGCGACCTCGGCTTGTAGGCGTAAGATACCTACGTGAAGCTTCGGTCCTATACAGGTAATGCCTCCATCACATTGAAGTCGCTCGCCGTTTTGACAACGTCATTCAGGCGGAAGCCCGCATTAGCGAGCAGCGAGCTAAACTCAGGAATGGTCCTCTCTCTGCCGCCGGTTAGGACCATCATGGTCACGTCCACGAACTTGCTTCGCGATGGTGAATTGTCTTCGGGCAAATTGAACTCGACCAGTAACAAAGCTCCATTCTTCGGGACCGCACGCCGGCATTGACTGAGAATTTTCTGCGCGTCCTCGTCGTTCCAATCGTGGATCACACTCTTCATTAAATAAGCTCGGCAGCCTTTCGGGATATCGCGGAAAAGGTCGCAAGGCTGCATAGAGCTGCGCTTTTCCAGGGGACCTGAGAGAAAGCCGCGCTCGCGAGCGCGTTTTAATACATGCTGCTGATCGGCGAGGACGCCACGAAGCGAGCGATTTGCGCGTAGGATGGCAGCGAGCAGGACACCGTTTCCGCCGCCCACATCCATCAAGCTTTCCCATTTGGAGAAGTCGTAGGCGTTTGCGATTGTAGGGGCAGCGATCGCGGAGATATCCGTCATGGCGTCGTCGAAGATGCGTGCCGTTCCCGGATTACGCTCCAGATACTCCCATCCGTCCATTCCGAGCACCTTTGCTCTCCCTGGCTCGCCCGTCCGGATGCTGTGCAGGATCTCCCCAAACGAGAGGTATACGAATTCGGTTCCGCGGAATCTTCCCATTGAGCGCAGTGAGCCGGGTACGTCCGAGCGAAGAAAGTTTGAGAGATCGGTATTGGCGAACGCGCGCGCTGCCATTTCTATGAATACCCCCTGGCTGGCCAGCAACCGCAAAATGCGGTACAGAGAACTTTCGTCGACTCTAAGTTTTTCTGCCAACTCCCGGGTTGATTGAGGACCGGAGACGAGCAGATCGGCAACGCCCAGTTCCGCTGCAGCAAAGACCGATTGGTGGAGCGCAAGGCTCTCGAGCAGGATCTTCAGCAATGGGCCGGGATTCGATGTCGGGCTGGATTGTCCTGAACCAGGATGTGCTTTGGTGGCCATGTGGTCCCCTGACCTCGGTATTGTAGCTACGATGCTGCAGCGGACGCTTTGAGTCCAACTCGTCCCTCATTTACGTTCTGGACTCCGTACCGATACGGGCCAAGTTGACTGAACAGCATGATAGCTACAACAATGGCCGCGAGAAAACCAATTAACGGTACGCTGTAGGATCCCGTCTTGTCGAAGCCGATGCCCATGAGCAACGCCCCGCAGGCTCCCGCAAGTACGAAAGTGCCAAAAGCGTACCCATAAAGCTCGCCGAAAGCCTTGAGTCCAAAATAGCGGCTCGTGAGATATGCGATGAGATCGCCTTCGGCTCCCATTCCGAGACCCGCGAACAGTGCGCCCGCGAATGCCGCCGCGCTTTGTCCAGACAAGAGCAACAAGATTCCCACAGCTGCACCGCTCGCGAAACACATTGCCACTCGGGATCCAAGATATCTGTCGAGCAAAAATCCGGAACCGAACCTGCCTAGAAGCAATCCGGCGCCAGCGACCGAACTTGCCAAAGCCGCAGTTTGCTGCGTGATTCCGCGGTCCGTGAGCATGGCTGCTAGATGAAGGACGCAGGCGTGCACGCTTGCTCCAAGCAAGAAAAATGCCGAAACCATGAGCCAGAATGTCCGTGTGCGACGAGCTTCGCGCCAACTCAAGCCAGCCAGGTCGCTCTCTTTGCCCGAGAAGGATGGACCAGACGCGCCGTCAGGTAAGAGCCCCATTTCCGACGGTGCGTCTCGCATGAAAACTACCATTTTGAGATTATGGTGGAGTATGGAATGGGTCCGGAACCCACCCCTGTTAATGCGCCGAGCATATTGAAGATGTAGATTCCCAAAACATTCACGGTCATGAATCTGTTCCCGATCAATAGCGAGGCCAACAGGATTGTGCCGAGGATGATTATTCTTCGCGATCCAATTCGATCGACTAAGCGTCCTATAAGAGGAGCCCCGACGGCGGCTACAACGTTATGCAAGCTGAAGGCGAGTGAGATAGCAGATCGGCTGGCATGGAATTCTTTGGTAAAGGCCTTTAGAAACACTGGGAAGGAGAAGACGAGAATGGGGGGACCACCCAGGCAAAGAGCTACACCAGCAGCGATGGCCAGCCACCACCCGTAGAAGGCCTTTCGGTGGTTGTTCATGCTTGGCTCCCCAACGAGCCTACTGCGTCTGAACTTCTGCGATCACAACGCCATAGGGTTTTGATAGCAATCCTGCTGAGATCAGTAGTAGACGAAAAAGGGAAGCGTTCCGTATCGAACTCCCCGGGACCACGAAGGCGCAATAGTGTAACGCAGAATACTCCCGCGGCTCCGGCGTTGCGAGGACCTTCGTTTTAGGCCATGCTTATCGTCAGAGCTGCTCCACCTGCGACTCTCGGGCAATTACAATAAGGATTCACAACCGTCTGTCCATTTGAATTCTGACCCATCGAAACCCGGCATGCATGCGCGTCGCCTCTTGCGACTGCTTCATTACGTGCGTCCATACTGGCTGGCGGTTCTTGCATCAGTCATTTTGCTCGCCGCAGTTGGATTGCTCGACGCCTTTCGCGTGATCTTAATTCGGCCGATTTTCGATCGCGTATTGAATCCTGATTCTGTTGGCCATGACGTCCTGCTGTTCCAGGTTCCGAGACATGGGCCGATCTATCTTCATCAGTTCCTTCCACCCCAATTCCACAATGCCTGGACCATGGTGGCGGTTGCACTTGTGGGCGCGACGATTATTAAGGCCATTTGCGATTACGCCGGAACTTATTTGGTGAGCTATGCCGGCTTTGGGATGATCACCGACCTGCGCAACGAACTTTATGATTCGATCCTGCGACGCTCAGCCAGGTTTTTTTCTAAGCACTCAACCGGCGCTCTGCTCTCTACGATCATTAACGATGTAGAACGCGTGCAGTACGCGATATCGTCCGTGCTGGCCGAGTTTCTTCAGCAGTTGTTTACCCTTATCTTCACAGTTGGCGTGGTCATCGTTTTTGGCGGGAAGCTGGCGTGGGTGCTGTTGCTCTTCGTGCCCGTAGTGATAACCTCGGCGCGACGAATCGGGCGGAATGTGCGGCACACTACGCGAAGAGGTCAAGACAAACTCGCTGAAATTCAACACCTTTTGCACGAGACCATTGCCGGGAACCGCATCGTAAAAGCCTTCAACATGGAACTCTGGGAGACGATGCGATTTCGCGGCGCCTCGCGCCGGCTCCTCCGCGCCAATCTGCGATCAGTGAGCGCGCAGGCCATCAGTTCCCCACTCATGGACGTGATTGGCGCCGTTGCGATCGCGTTTCTGTTGCTGCTCGGTCGCGATCAGATTCGGCATCAGGCCTTTACCGAAGGTGCCTTCCTTACTTTCATAGTCGCAGTTTTTAAGCTCTACGATCCTGTGCGCAAGTTTGCGCAGTTCTATAACAATTTCCAGCAGGCGCTGGGCGCCTCTTCGGCGATCTTCGACTTCATGGAAGTGGAAGACGACGTTAAAGACAAGCCAAATGCCATCAACTTGCCCACCTTTAAAGAAAGTATTCGTTTCCAGAATGTGGACTTCTCCTATGACGACGAGGAGGGATCGCATCAGGTTCTGCGCAAGATCAACCTCGAAGTTAAAGCCGGAGAGATTGTGGCTATCGTTGGACCGAGTGGAGCGGGGAAGTCAACGATAGTGCGGTTGCTGCCGCGGTTCTTCGATGTGAACTCAGGTGCAATTCTCATCGACGGATACGACGTTCGCGACGTGACCGTCCGCTCGCTACGCAGCCAGATCGGTATGGTTACGCAGGAGACGGTGTTGTTCAATGATACGGTCCGCAACAACATCGCCTATGGACGTCCGAACGTTCCTCAACAGCAAGTGGAAGCGGCCGCGAAGGCTGCCTTGGCTCACGACTTCATCATGCGCATGCCCGCCGGGTATGACACCGTAATGGGTGAGCGCGGAATGCGGCTCTCAGGCGGCGAGCAACAGCGAATCTCGATTGCGCGGGCAATCCTCAAGAACTCGCCGATCCTCATTCTTGACGAGGCCACTTCAGCGCTCGATGCCGAATCGGAGGTACTGGTCCAGTCGGCGCTCCAGAACCTAATGCACGATCGAACAGCGTTCGTGATCGCTCATCGCCTGTCCACGGTGCGCAGCGCAGACCGAATTATCGTGATGGAGAGCGGCGCGATTACTGATATCGGGTCGCATCATGAGCTGCTGCAGCGCTTCGGAACCTATCAACGCTTGTACAATCTTCAATTCGTTGAAATCGATAACGTCGCCGTCATGAAATAACTTCGTTCTCGAGGAGTTCTGTCCAAGAATGCCTGTCCGATCCATGACCGGATACGCTCAGCTCACCCATCAGGTAAACGACCGGACCTCATTTTCCTTGACTCTAAAGTCGGTGAACCACCGCTTTCTCGATCTTCACTTCCGCATCCCGGCAGAAGCGACTGCGTTGGAACTGAAGATGCGTCGCATTCTCAAAGAAAAGATAGCGCGCGGACACATCGAGATAGGACTGTCGCTGCAGCATGGAGATGCTGGTGGCTTTCAGCTGAACCATGCTCTGGTTGAAGGTTATGTGCGAGCGTTTCAGGAAGCAGCAGAACGGTTGGGTATCGTAGCACAACCGGATCTCAACGTCATTCTGCGCACGCCCGGAGCGCTGTCTGGAGATTCAACCACGCTCGATGAAGTCACGGAACAAATCATTCTCGAGCAGTTAGAACGGCTGATCGAACGTCTGAATCACATGCGCGAAGAGGAGGGCCGCGGAGTGGATCGGGAACTGCGTGAGCGCATGGAAGGCTTATCGCATGCGGTCAGCGAGATCGGGAAGTTGCGAACTCTCGTCTCGCGTGCTTACTTGGAAAAAGTTCAGTCGCGGATGAACGAGTTGATCGCCGGTCACATCGATCCGGATCGCGTGCTGCAGGAAGCGGCGATGCTGGCCGAGCGGAGCGACATCCAGGAAGAAGTTGTTCGGCTCGAGAACCACATAAAGCACTTCTACTCGTTGCTTGATTCCGGCGGTGAGACTGGCAAGAAGCTAGACTTTCTTCTGCAAGAATTGAATCGCGAGGCCAATACTCT
Source organism: Acidobacteriota bacterium (assembly GCA_003225215.1). Taxonomy (GTDB): domain Bacteria; phylum Acidobacteriota; class Terriglobia; order Terriglobales; family Acidobacteriaceae; genus Gp1-AA112. The sequence goes on along the minus strand of QIBC01000024.1, from coordinate 33,255 downwards.
TCTCTCCAAGACAGCCGGTGTTGCGGGTGAAGGCTTGCGCATCACGGAATTGGGACTGTTGATGAAGTCGGAAATTGAGAAAGCGAGGGAACAGGTACAGAACGTGGAATAGGAAGAATCGGGTGATCGGGCGAAGTAATTTAAGGACTCCGGATTCGCGAGGGCTTCCCGTGTTGTTTGATCTGGTTTTTGATTCTTCACTTCAGCCGGTCACCCGATCACCCTATCGCACGATTCCAGATAACAGCAAAATGTTGGTCAAAGATCCTTAATGTCCGGCATCCTCTATATCATTTCAGCTCCTTCCGGATCGGGGAAATCCACGCTCGTTAACGAGCTGCGTTCGATTGTTCCTAACCTCGAGTTCTCGATCTCGTACACGACTCGTCCACCTCGCGGCAGTGAGCAGAATGGACGTGAATACTACTTCGTCTCGCGCCCAGAATTTGAGCGCATGATTGCCGAAGACCAGTTTCTTGAGCACGCCGAGGTCTTCGGGCACTACTATGGGACGGCTTGTCGCTTTCTCGAGGAAGCAAAGGCGAGCGGCAAAGACCTGTTGCTCGATATTGACGTGCAAGGCGCGGAACAGGTGAGGAAGAAAGTGCCCGACGCGGTCAGCATCTTCGTGATGCCGCCCAACCGGGAAATTCTCGAGCGTCGTCTGCGTCGTCGCAGTCAAACCGAGAAGATGGACCCTAAAGTAATAGAGCGAAGACTTGAGAACGCGGAGAAGGAGATTGTGAATTACAAGAAATACGGCTATATTCTCGTCAACAAGATCCTGGAAAGAGCAGTGGACGAGTTGAAGGCCATCGTCCTTTCCCAGCGAGCGCGTGGCTCAGCAAAGACCCTCACCGCGGAAGATCAGGAACTGGCCCACATCGCGGATGGATGTTTGCTGGCACGGAGCCACGACAAGGTTCAACCTGTTTTGCAATCATTTAGGACCAACCTCTGAGGTACACCAGGAATGGAACCCACGAAAGAGTTCGATAGCAAATATCGTTACATCCTCGTCGCAGCCCGCCGTGCGCGCCAGCTCCAGGGAGGCGCGAATGCGTTGGTGGAGACCGAGTCCCGCAAGGCGTGCCGTATTGCCCAGGACGAGATTCAGGCGGGCAAAGTCCGGTATGTTGTGCCTGATCCAGTAACGCCAGTGGAAGCTGCCCCACCGAAGGAAGATTAGTTCCTCATGTCCAACCTGAAGGATTTTGCCTTCCGACTACAATAGTTGTATGAAGGTTGCGCTCGGCGTGTGCGGCGGTATCGCCGCGTATAAGGCATGCGAAGTAGTCCGTTCGCTACAGGATGCAGGCATCCGCGTGCAGGTAGTAATGACCGCCGCATCCCAGGAGTTCGTGCGCCCGCTTACCTTTGCGGCGCTTTCGGGAGAGAAAGTCATCACTGGTCTGTGGCATTCGGGTGGCGTGCAGCCCAATCTCGATTCAGCCATCGAGCACATCAGCCTCGCGCAATCCATTGACGCGCTAGTTGTTGCTCCCTGCACAGCAGATACCGCGGCAAAGTTCGCGCACGGACAGGCGGACGACTTTCTTTCAACGCTCTACCTAGCTACGTCCGCTCCGGTGATCATTGCGCCCACAATGAACGTCGAGATGCTGAAGCATCCCGCAACGCAGGAGAATCTGAGTGTCCTGCGCAAGCGCGGTGTTCGCATCGTCGAGCCGGGCAGCGGATATCTTGCGTGCGGCATGGTTGGGGCGGGCCGCTTAGCCGACCCTGAGGAGATTGTTGCGGCGGTGCTGGCGACGCTTGGCATAGTGCGCGATCTCGCCGCGGAGACAATTCTCATTACCGCAGGTCCGACACGGGAGCCGGTCGATCCGGTTCGTTTTCTCGGCAATCGCTCAAGCGGAAAGATGGGATACGCAATCGCGGAGGCTGCGCTTCGTCGTGGGGGGAAGGTAATTCTTGTTTCAGGACCAGTTGCGCTTGAACCGCCGGAGCGTGCGGATGTTGTACACGTGGAGACAGCCGAAGAAATGCTAAGAGCAACCCTCTCCCGAGCGTCCGAAGCGAACGTTATCATCGCGGCTGCCGCGGTGGCCGATTTTCGAATGCGTATTGGCTCGTCACAAAAGATCAAGCGCAACGGTCCTATGTCACTCGATCTCGAGCCAACCGCCGATATCCTGGCCGAGCTTGCTGAGCATCGTCGCCCAGATCAATTGCTTATCGGGTTCGCCGCGGAGACCAAAGACGCGATTGAGAATGGACGCGCCAAGCTGCGCAAGAAGCGACTCGACGCGATCGTCGTTAACGATGTCTCGAACCCCGAGATCGGATTTGATTCGGAACAGAACGAGGTCACAATCCTGACCGCGAACGAAGAGACGGCAATTCCGAGGGCAGAGAAGTCGAAAATAGCTCACCGCATTCTCGATGCCGTGCTAAAACTGAAGACACGCTCGGGCAAAGCCGTTCCTGCTCATTAATCTGATGGATTCAGAGTTCCAGAAACAGCTCGGAGAACGCATGCGATTCTATCGTGAACTGGGAATCTATGACTTCTACCGCCGTGAAGACACAGACAACTCGGTCGCGTCTGAAGTAGAGACCCAGCATGCTGCCTCTCTACCATGCAGTATGAGCCCGTCAGCGGCGTCTCACGAGAACAATGAAGAACAAATGACTCCAGAAAAAGCCCTGCGCGTAATCCGCGAAGATCTCGGCGATTGCACACGCTGTGCTTTGCACAAGCAAGGACGCAAGCAGATTGTGTTCGGTGTAGGCAATCCGAGGGCTGACATCATGTTCGTCGGTGAAGGGCCAGGAGCGGACGAGGATCAGCAGGGCGAGCCGTTTGTTGGTCGCGCTGGTCAGCTCCTCAACAACATGATCTCCGCCATGGGTATTCGTCGCGAGGATGTTTACATCGCTAACGTCGTAAAGTGCCGCCCGCCAGGGAATCGCACTCCAGAACGCGAGGAGTGCGACACGTGCTCTCCATTCCTGCTGCGCCAAATCGCAGTTATCAAGCCGAGGATTGTCGTTGCTTTAGGAGCTGTCGCTGCCAAAACGCTTCTCGGTGTCAACGATGCGATGGTGAATCTGCGCGGGCGAATCTATGACTTCAAGAACACTAAGCTTGCCGTAACTTACCATCCGGCATACTTGCTCCGGGATCCGCGTCAGAAGAAAGAGGCCTGGAAGGATCTGCAGATGGTCATGAAGTACCTTGGGATGCCGGTGCGGCAATCAGCTCCGAGTTAGCTACTTAGCTTTCTTCTTAGGTGTGCCACCTCCGCCCATCTGGCCGCTAACACTCGCCAAAACTTTCTGGAATGCCTCTTGCGCAGTCATTTCCTTGCGGCCACTCTTGTTCTTGCGGTACTTGTGCTCGAAGTCGCAGGTGCGGCAGCGCACTTTTTGAACTTCGTCTGCGGCCATCACGACCACGGAATGATCGGTTGGTCGCTGACAACGCGAGCAATAATCGTCAATATCATCACCGAGCCTTGGCATACGCAACCTCCAGGCGGAGCAGTTGATCGCGCGAATACTAGCACGGTCGCACCGCGCTCGGGCAAGCAACTGCTAGACTCTAGCCATGTCGGGTAAGCGCGGACTTTTTATTTCCTTTGAGGGACTGGACGGCTCCGGGAAGAGCACCCAGATCGCGCGTTTGGCCGAGACTCTAACCGCGCGTAGCCTCGACGTTCTGGCAACGCGGGAACCCGGGGGAAGTGCGATTGGGAAGCGTATTCGCTCCATTCTGCTGGATTCTCGCACGGCAGGTCTGTCTCCTCGCGCCGAGCTGGCATTGATGTTTGCCGATCGGGCGCAGCACATTGAGGAACATATTGCACCGGCGCTCAAGGCGGAAAAGATCGTAATTTGTGATCGCTATACCGACAGCACGGAAGCGTATCAGGGTTTCGGCCGGCAATTGGGAGCGCAGGTTGTTCTGGACTTGCATAGGATGCTTTGCCAGGATCTATGGCCCGATTTGACACTCCTGCTCGAGTCTGAACTGGGGGCAAGCGTTGCCCGTGCGCGTAACCGCAATCAGAGTTCGCGCTCGTCTGAGGGCCGGTTTGAGAGTGAGGACGCCGCGTTCTTCCGCCGCGTGCACGAGGGCTTTGAAAAGATCGCGCTCCGTGAGACTAATCGCATCGTACGAATTCCCGCGGGAACGATTCAGAACGTGGAGGCGCAGATTCTCGGAATCGTAGATAGCCGTTTCCCGCAGCTTACAAACCGCGCAGCCGTGACAAGGTAACCCCAGTGTCTTTTCAGGATTTTCACGGCAATCACGAAACAGTTACTCGCATTCGCGAGATGCTCGCACGCGACCGTTTTTCCCACGCCGTGATCATCTCTGGGCCCGAAGGGGCAGGGAAGTACACGCTCGCGCAGATGATCGCGAAGACGCTGAACTGCCTTGAACAGCCAGTCACGCGTAGTCTGCCTGATTTCTGTGGACGCTGCAGCAACTGCACACGCATTGCGCAGGCCGACGATCTGGAGGCGAGATTCGCGGAGGCGGTTGAGGTACGTGAGGCGATGCGCGAAGCGGACAGGCGCGACGCACGCATCCTAATACAGACGCATCCCGAGGTGATTGTCGTCCCTCCCGACCCGCCGCAGATGCTGATCAAGGTTGGTCAGGTCCGACTCGTAATCGATTCGGTTTTTTACAAACCTGTTGAGGCTCGCTCGAAGGTCCTCATTTTCACCGAGTCGTCCTTTATGAAGGAAGCGGCGAACTCCCTTTTGAAGGTTCTGGAAGAACCTCCGGAATACGCGACTTTGATTCTGCTCACGACGAATCCTGGTGAACTGCTACCGACAATCCGCTCGCGCTGTGTAGCGTTCACGCTTGGAGCATTGCCGGTCCGCCAATTGGATGAAGCGCTCAGTAGATCCCGGGGAGACCTCAAGCCGGCCCAGCGCGAACTGGTTGCGCGTCTTGCGAACGGCGCTCTGGGACGCGCCGTCAGCTTCATGCTCGAAGAGTATGTGGAGTCTAGAGCCAGCGCGCTCACCATGCTGCGCAGTGCCATTGCGGGAAGCGATCACACCGAGCTGTTCAAGATCACGGAGACTTATCGTGCCGGCATCGAAGGCCGGGACAAGACCGATCAACTATTGCGGACGTTATACGCTTTATTCGAAGACCTTCTGATGCTCAAATCCGGCACTCCCGAACTGGTACGAAACACCGATATCCGAGGCGAACTGAGCAGGCTGGCCCAGGCGATTGATTTCGAGTGGATCGTAACCGCATCTCAGCGACTCGCGGAAGTGGAACGAGGCATGCGAAGAAACCTTCTGCGCTCACTGTCTCTGGATGCGTTTGCCACCTCCTTAGAGCGCTAGCTCACGATGGAGGCATGGAGGAACCGCCAAAGCTAACCATAAAGGAGCACGAAGGATCACGAAGGAGATCGGGACGAACCGCTCAATTCCTTTGTGTCCTTCGTGTCCTTTGTGGTTTCATCCGGCGGTGCTCCGTGTCTCCGTGGCGAAATGATTTTCCGGCTTTGCGCGGCGGTGAGAGGCTGTGATAGGGTTAGCGCAATTCAGACCGCTCGAAATCCACTGCCTTCCGGAAGTTTCTCGCCCTATCGGCCTGTTCGATGGTCACCGCTCCGGCGCATGTTGGCACTCCGAGATGGTTCTGACACAGTTATCTTTGTACAAACGCCGAATGAAAGATCCAGGGAATTCCGCAGCAGTCGGACGAGCGCCGGAACTCGCGCCAGAAGCCGACGAGTTTGTAAACCGCAAACTGATTCGACCGTCGCTGCCCTTACCACGCCGGTCAGAGTCCAGCGGTGAGCGACCGCTTACTAGCTCCGAACAACGCGTGCCAAAACGCGCGAATGGCGTCGAGCAAACCCATGCCGAAGCCTTTTACTTTCAAAAGCAGATGGCAAGCCGTACGCCCATGGTGGTGGTGCTCAAGGATGGCGAAGAGGTGCGTGGCTGGATCGATTGGTACGATCGCAACTGCATTAAGATCAATCGCGGTGGCCAGCCAGCCGTGCTGATCTATAAGCAAAGCATTCGCTACATGTTCAAGGCCGGCGAGAACAACAACGGCAAGCGTTGATTTACCGCGCCGCCCGAAGCAATCGATCGCGCAGCGCTAATCCGATTCCGCTTGCGGAGGGCAGCGGGCACAGAATTACTCTAACCCCCGGCTTATCCAGATAGCGAAGCCCCGCAAACAGGTTATGCGCAAGTTCGGCGGGATCGCTCCAGGATCCCCAATCGAAGATCACCAATCCTCCGCATGAGAGCGCTTGTTCGTTGAGCCAGTTCTCTGGCACCATTGCACCGACATACTCGCCGTTCTCGCCCACCGTCGCGACCTGCTGCTCGATGGCTGCACGGAACGTCTGTGGTGTTCCCTCAACCAATAGTAGTCGTGCTTGCGGGGCATAATGGCGCCCCGCAAGACCCGGCGACGCCAGTGCCCGTGGAGCTTGCTTCGCCGGAGTTGAATACACCTCGACCGGCCCCAGCACATCTTCGAGCTGCTCGCGCGTGATCCCGCCGGGACGAAGCAGCAGCGGCGGGGTACCGAGCGGATCCAGTACCGTCGATTCCACTCCGATTTGGGTTGGACCAGAATCGAGTACGGCGTCGATACGTCCCTCGAGGTCCGCAATCACATGCTCCGCGGTGGTGGGACTTGTGTGCCCAAAACGGTTCGCGCTGGGCGCGGCTAACGGTAATCCGGCAGCAGTGATCACAGCCCGCGCAACTGGATGTGCGGGCATGCGAACTGCCACGCTTTCGCGTCCAGCAGTTACCGTAAGCGGAAGTTGCGGGTGCCTCTTCAGCAATAGCGTGAGCGGCCCCGGCCAAAAATGCTCGGCAAGTTTTTTGGCTTTTTCCGGGAAATCGGCGGCCGCTTGCGAAATCATATCGACGTTTGCGACATGCACGATAAGTGGATCCCAGGATGGCCTTTCCTTGGCTTCAAAAATATGGCCAATTGCGGCTGCATCGAGGGCGTTGGCGGCTAATCCGTAAACCGTTTCTGTTGGAATAGCCACGAGGCCGCCGCGTTTGAGGATGGCGGCCACCTCTCTAATCGCCGGATGTCCAGGTGCGGCGTCCTCAGCGCGAAGTTTGAGGTGAACAGTCTTCACTGAGAACAGGATAACTAATGAAGATTCAATGCGTGGTGTAGTCTTAAATCCGTAAATGTGCGCGTTGACAATGCCGCGCCACTCCTCTAGCATCTGCCTTCACTTGCCTGAGCAACAAACCGTCCCGCGGAGCCGATTGTGATCAAACTCGACATCATCAACGAAGTCGTGAATAAGACGGGCATCACTAAAACTAAGGCTGAAATGGCCGTGGAAACCGTCTTCGAAAGCATGAAGAAGGCTTTGTCGCAAGGCGATCGCATCGAACTGCGCGGCTTCGGCGTCTTCAACGTTCGTCCGCGTAAGACTGGCATCGGCCGCAACCCGCGCACTGGCGCGGAGGTTAGTATCCCACCCGGTAAGGCTGTGCGTTTCAAACCAGGCAAAGAGCTGCAGTCCATCGATTAAAGCGCTCTAGCTCGCTCAAGCTGCATAGTAGAGACGCAGCATGCTGCAGGCCTGTCCAAATTAACTCCTGCGAAGAGAGCATCGTCCGAGAGCAGTGCCGCGCCTTTTGCGGCACGGTGGTGCAACCCCGGGTGAACGTGGTTCGGAATCGAGTTCGGCTTCTAGCCGGACGGCTGAATTGCCTTTCCCGTCGGAAATCAAATCCAGTCGTCCCGCAAACGACGGGGGACTCGAATGCAAAATGCGCCAACCTGGAGTTTCACTCCGGGCCATTCTCAACCGTGCCGCAGAAAGCGCGGCACTTCTCTGGGATGACACGGCTAACTTGGACAGTCTTGCAGCATGATGCTTCTCTACCATGCCGATCGTCACTCCGGCCGCTCTCTTTAGCCCCCTTTAGGCAATAAGGACTTTTTGCGGCCAAGATGGGAGAATGAATCCTGGTCTCATTGCATGTCTGATTCCGGTTATCCCATCGAAGTCCTCGATCCAACTCCTCGGCCGCATGAAGTGCATGTCATTTACCCGCCGCGGCGGAGATACTGGCCGCATCTACTGTTATTCGTTGCTACCGTTTTCACCACGCTGGTCGTCGGAGCGCGGCTGCAGTACAACTTTTCCCTTGGCTTGCCGCAGTTTCATTCCGACGCCGACCTGTTTCCTCTGAGCTGGGCTTTGCAGCATCCCCGGAACCTCGTGCTGGGCATTCCGTTCAGTGTGACTCTACTGGGAATCCTGCTCGCTCATGAGATGGGACATTTTTTCTATGCGCAAAGAAATCACGTGTATGCGACCCTGCCATTTTTTCTTCCAGCCCCAACCCTCATCGGAACGATGGGAGCGTTCATCCGTATTCGCTCGCCAATCAGGACGCGCGCGGCCCTGTTCGATATCGGCATTGCAGGTCCGATCGCAGGATTCGTCGCCGCCGCGCCGACCTTGCTTCTCGCGCTGATGGCGTCGCGGCCTGCGGCGAGTCAACCGACTGACTCCGGACTGGTGCTGGGCTTTCCCTTGATCTTCCAGCTCGCCTGGAAACTTCTACATCCGCACGGGGCTCTGCAGCTTGCTCAGCTCAGCCTTTCGCCAGTGGCAATCGCGGCATGGGTAGGAATGTTTGCAACTTCTCTGAACCTGCTGCCCGGCGGACAGCTTGATGGCGGACACATCGTTTACGCGCTATCGCCGCGTTCTCATAAGCTGGTCTCCCGCCTGACGGTGTTGGCATTGGTTCCTCTCGGGGTGTTTTCGTGGGCAGGATGGCTGTTTTGGGCGGCTTTGCTGCTCGTGAGTCTCATGCGTCACCCACCCGTGCCGGAGTACCCGCCGCTGGATCGAAAGCGGAAACTGCTGGGCTGGTTTGCCCTGCTGATGTTTGTTCTAACTATGTTGCCCGCACCGTTTTCCCAAATTGATCCGAAGAACGGAGTGCAGCGTGCGGGCTTGTGGCAGATGCTGCATTAAGCGTCATTTGCTGTACTACTGGTTGCGGCGCACTCTTTGAAGCGGTCATCCCACATTGTGGCTGCCTCTTGCAACTGTCATTCCCAGCGCCGTAGCGAAAGTGCTTCTGTGTTCACATGCCGCATTCGCCTCAATTCGAAGCTGACAGTCAAGGCGGCCCGAGGGACGACAGTGTCTACCTGGTCCTGAAGCGAGTCCATTTGCCCAGCTCACATCAGCGACTGGGGATCGACGTCCACGAGGATGCTCGTTCGTGGCACGTCCTCTGCGGTCGCATTGGCAACCAGTGCGCGCAACGTCCCATTCAGCTTTTCGCGACTCGCAGACTTCAGAATGAAGTGGTAACGAAAATCGCGCTTCAAACGCGAGAGCGGGGCAGCGGCCGGACCCATCACGCGAACGCTTTCCATTCGCGTTCGCTCTACCCAGCGATGCACAATGCCCGCATAGCGCATTGCATGGTCGAGCTTATCGCTGCGAAGTAGCAAGTTGGCGACGCTGGTAAAAGGTGGATAGTGCATCCACTTTCGATAGCGGAGCTCCTGCTCGTAGAAGCCGAGATAATCGTGCAGGGCGGCGTAACGAATCGCGTAGTGTTCGGGGAAATAAGTCTGCAGGACTACCTTACCCGGAGTCTCGCCGCGTCCGGCTCGCCCGGCCACCTGGGTGAGCAACTGAAACGTACGCTCTGCGGCACGGAAGTCGGGAAGTCCGAGAGCGAAGTCGGCTCCGACGACGCCGACGAGGGTGACGCCATGAATGTCGTGCCCTTTAGCGATCATTTGCGTCCCTACGAGAAGATCGAGTTCTCCGGCGTGTAGCTGGTTCAGCACGCGCTCGAAATCGTGGCGAGTGCGTACCGTGTCGCGATCCAGTCTTCCGATGCGGGCGCTCGGAAATGCCTCCTGTAAAGCTTCCTCAATCTTTTCTGAGCCGGCGCCGAGAAAGTAAAGGTGTTCGCTCGAACACTTAGGACAGATCTTTGGTACGGCGGCGCGATAGCCACAGTAGTGGCACTCCAAACGCTGTCCGGCGGATACGCGGCGTGCCAAAAGCGCAGGAGAGATTGCGCCTTTGTGATGAGTGAGAGATACGGCGCAGTTGATGCAGTGCAGCGTCTCGCCGCAAGAGCGGCAGAGGACCACGGCCGAGTATCCACGCCGATTCAGGAGGATTATCGCCTGCTCTCGTGCATCGAGCCGCTCACGAACTTCTTCAACCAGCTTTCGCGAGAAGAACTTCTCTTCGCCAGTCTCCTGAAACTCGGAGCGCATGTCGATGATTTCCACTTCGGGAAGTGAGCGCTGCTGGACGCGTTCGCGCAGCTCGATCAACCTGTAGCGACTCTGACGGGCATTGTGATACGTCTCAAGCGCCGGGGTGGCCGAGGCCAGTAGCACCGCTGCTCCGGAAAGCTTGCCGCGCATGATGGCAACGTCGCGTCCGTTGTAGCGCGGGGTCTCCTCCTGTTTATAGGAGGAGTCATGCTCCTCGTCGACCACCAGGAGCGCAAGATCCTTTACTGGAGCAAAAACCGCCGAGCGCGTCCCGACAACGATGCGGGCATCGCCGCGATGAATGCGGTGCCATTGTTCTGCCCGCTCGTCATTTGTCAGGCCGGAATGCAGAATTGCAACCTGCTCTCCGAAAATACGATGCAGGTTGGCGGCCGCGGCGGGCGTGAGTCCTATTTCGGGAACCAGAAGAATCGCGGAGCGTCCCTGGGCAAGCACGGATTGCATGGCAGAAAGGTAGACTGCGGTTTTACCCGATCCCGTAACTCCATGCAGCAGCGTCACCGAGAAGCGTCGCTCGTCTACGCTGGCTTCAATCGCCTTCAGGGCGTCAGTCTGCGAGGGATTCAGGTGCTCTCGAGCAAAGTGCGCTGAAGATGCCGGCACCGTCGTTACCTGGAATTCTGCCGGTTTCTCCTCGATTCGCACGAGCCCGCGACGGATGAGAGTGCCTAGAGTAGTTCGCGGAACATCGAACGCGTTCAGTTCTTCCACACTTGTGGCGCCTCCCGATGCCGCCAGTCTGCTGAGCAACGCCTCCTGATTTGCATTCAACTTACGTGCCGAACCTTCCTGTTCCGAAGGCGACACCAGCTGCGCGACCTTCACGGTTCGCCGGGCATCGCGCGTTGAAGTGATGTCCTCACGAATGATCCATTTCTTGGATTGCATCCCGCGCAAGATCTCGCGAGTCGCTCCAGAAGCGCTGCGCAACGCGTTTTCTCTAGCAGTATCGATTTGCGACAAGTAATCGAGAATCTGGTACTCCACCATCTGTTCGGCCATCGACTTCTTTGAGCGCCCTGAGTTGCCGCTCTGTGCGGAGTCGTGGAGCGCAGTTCGCCCAGCCTCTGTGATGCTGTATGTCCAGTCGCGCTTCACCTCAGCCTGCAACGGCAACATCGCACGCAGTACCTCGCCGATCGGCGCGATGTAGTAGTTCGAGATCCACTCTGCAAGCTGCATTAGTGGAGGGTCAATCAACGGCTCTGCATCGAGCACGGAGTGGACCGTCTTGGCTGCTACGCTCGGTGGCTGATCGTGCAAGGCCGTCACGACCCCCGGAAGCCGCGACGTGCGGAAGGGAACTAGCACCCGTCCGCCGATTACAGGCGTCTGCCCGTTCACGCGATAGGTGAAGGTCATATCCAGCGGGACGGGCAACGCTACATCACAAAACTCGGGCATCGGCTAACAGCTACTCTAAACCCATGCTGGTATGTGAGAGATAAAACGGAACCGCAAAACCAAAAGCTCACGCAGACTGACGCTAACTTATGGATTCACTCGGATTGTTTTGGGAGTGAGCGTCAAGCTGCTCGAACTCTCCTCCCGACATCTACCGGTTTTATTTACGGGGAATTCGAACCAGGGATGGCAGGTCAAGGCACAATCCTCAAAAGATCGGCGTGAATCCCTTAATCGGCGTTCATCTGCGTGAGCTTTTGGTTTCGCAGTTGCAGTGCGCCGCACAACTCCCGGGCGTTCGGAAGCTACAATACAAATTCGGAATTGCCTGATGCGCCTGCCTTTCCGCCTTATTTACAGCAAGGACTACTACCTGCCGATAGGCGCACATGTCTTCCCAGCCGAGAAGTACCGGATGATTCACGACCGGCTGCTCGAAACCGGCGAAGCTGACGATACTGATTTTATCCAACCTGCTCCTGCCTCTGACGATGATGTTCGCCTGGTACACAGCGGCGGATACGTCGAGCGCCTGGCGCATGGAAGATTGAGCGCGCATGAAGAGATGCAAATGGAACTGCCATATTCGCCGGAGTTGGTCAGGGCCTTCTGGCTTGCCGCGGGCGGATCCATCCTGGCTGCGGAGCGCGCACTCGCCGATGGAATCTGCTTCAACATCGGCGGCGGATTCCACCACGCTTATCCGGATCACGGCGAGGGCTTTTGCATGATTCATGACGTCGCTATCGCCATCCGCAAAATGCAGAAGCTCGGTCGCATCCGGCGGGCCATGACGGTTGATTGCGACGTGCATCATGGTAACGGGACCGCCGCGATCTTTCCGCCCAAGACTCCGAAAGCGAAGCCACTGCCGAGCTTTTCTGCAGCCCAAATAAAGGCCGAGGTCGGTACGGCCGCTTCGATAGCGGACGAAGACGAGGTCTTCACGATCTCGCTGCATCAGCAGAATAACTATCCCGCGTACAAGCCACCTTCATCGATCGACGTGAACCTGCCGGATGGAACCACCGATTCCGAATATCTTGCCTGGCTCGACCAAGCTCTGAGTTCCGGTCTGCGGCAGTTCACGCCCGACTTGCTCTGCTACGTTGCCGGAGCTGATCCGTATCGCGAGGACCAGCTTGGAGGCCTGGCGCTGACCATCGAGGGGCTTAAACAGCGAGATGAGTTAGTCTTTAAAGTAGCCAACGCCCGCTCAATTCCGGTGATGGTCACGTACGCGGGAGGATACGCGCGCAACGTCGAGGACACTGTCACTATTCACGTGAATACAATTCTCGCCGCGCAGGCAATCTGGAGAAAAGACGCATGATTGAAGTTCGACGCTGCTTGTTTTGATTCGACCTGCGCCGCGCGGCCGTGAGCCTGCGCAAAGCAGCTGCCGAAAAAGGGATTGAGGTGAAGGTGCGCTCCGGTCCGCCCGGGCAACTGCAGATATTCAAAGATGGAGCCAAGCTTTTCGATTACAAGGAAACCGGGAATCTTCCCGAAACGGTACAACTCTTGAATCTGATAACCGCGTAGGCGGAATGAATCCCGGAGCGCCGGGCGCCCCCGGCCGGCGTTCGAGCAAGCCTATACATTCTCAACAAGTCCTCCTTGCGGACATCCTGGTACGCCAGCGTCCACAGAAAACTTACGGAGCGTCCGGGCGTCCCCGCCCGGCGTGCCCAGATGATCCATGAAATTACTTTAACTCATCTCAACCATTCCCGGTGGCGAACGGGATCGTGGAAGCTGTGGAACTGCTGATAACAGGCGACTACGCGTTTTGACTGCTTCGGCAGGATTTTGAGCACAATGCGATTTCACGCCAGCAATCTCTTGTTGTTTGGCTGTGAAATCTCTTCAGAATTTCAGCGAATTCATGCTGTCCAACAACCCGTCCAGATTCTTTCGCGTGTCGGCCTGAAAGATGAAACTGAGGACAAAACCACGCTCGATAATTGCGAGATTGGCCTGGAATCCTTGCAGCATTCCGGACGTGTGGCTCGCGACCGCATCGGCTTCATAAAAGATGCGTCCTGCGATCTTCCTTTCTCTCACAGGTCCGGCGGCTTCGAAATAGCGAGTTCCGGGGGGCGCTACGGTTCGGAGCTTGGTCAGATAATCCCCGCCCGTCTTTCCGTGCCAGTCCTTCCACCATAACGAACGCGCGCTCCATGCGGTGATTGCTACCAGACCGGTTATCTTCCTCGCATCGGACGGACTGGCGCTTGAGTATATGAGTAGGAAGGAATTAGGCGCCTCGATGAATTTCGTAAACTCAGGCGACGGCGTTGTTGCGGCGTATCCTTCCGGCAGCGTATAGGCAAATCCAAAGAACTCGTTCTTGTATTCCCTCCCGGAAACTCGCCCCGAATCCGGTCGGGTTTCTCCGGGCTTAAAAGGCGCCTGCACAATATCGGAAGGCGCTGCGCCCGTGCCGAGTAGACGCAGCGACCCGACGATGCGGTCGATGACCACGGGTCGTACCTTGTCGCTTGGCCACCTGGCTGTGAAAATGTAGTAGCTCCCGTTAGCGCATACATAGCGCTCATATGTATTCCAGTCCGGCCTATGGGTGGAATACTCGACCCCCGAGTATCCGGCCACCGAAATCTCCTTGACGCTCGCCAAGTCCACTCCCGGCTGCTTACCGGCAAGGGCGCCACTTTTCAGTTGCCCCAAGGTGTCGGTACATGACCGCGGGTCCGGCAGGGCCCGTATGCTCAAAGCGCTCTCAACCGAAAGATGGATGGTATAGACGGTCGCCGAGGGAAGATTCGGGTCGGTATGCGGATTCGGTGCCTGGGGCAGGGTTACGGCAAATCCGTCCCGCTCATATATGTATTCCTTCCAGTGCCACGCCTGCTGTCCATAGGCAGGCATCTGACCTGCAACCAGCAGGAGCACGCAGAACTGTCTCATTGTCACAAACGCGAGAACTGTACGCCAAAGTTAAGGCGTTTTCCACATTGTTGCCGCAATCAGGCGTTTACACTCATGACCGAGATTGCCTAAATAATCCGGGCGAATGACGGGCAAACCGGAAGCTGAAGTCGGTTGACGCTCAGCGATTTCACTAGCTCGAATATTTATGAGATAGCTTCTTGTTGATCTATTCAGATCCTGGTACGCCGGGCGAGAGCGCCCGGCGCTCCGGACTTCCCAATCATTATCAGTGACGGTCGTTGTCGTGGTCGTGATCTTTGTCATGATCGTGGCGATAGGTCCAGTAAGCCCGCTGATCTTTCTTGCTGAGCTTCTTGTAATCACGATAGTCGCGGCCATTGTAGGTTTGCCCGTACCATTGCCGATAAGTTCGGTCCTCATCATCGTTCCAGTTATGGTAGTCGTGCCGATAAGGATCGTAGACCCGGGAGTTCTTGTCGCGATTATGATCGTCGCGATCGTGATCTCTGTCTTGTGCATACAAGGCAACAGGTGCGGTGATGATTCCAGCCAAGAGCAGGGAACCAATGTTGCGAATAACCCTCTTCATTCTTTCTCCTTGCGTGGATGCGTCACTCCAAATCAATCGTTGGGTTGACTAGGTTTAGATGCCTGCTCTGGTTCTCATGCCGTGCCCAATTTGAAATGGGGGCAGGGGAAAAATTCTTAAACTTTCTTAACAAAGCCACTGAGTGTAGTGGCTGCTCATAGTGACCTGATCCCAGCCGTCGCGCTCTTTTTGCAGATAGCCTGTTGGACAGATCCCACGGGCCAGCCCACGAATCGCCGCCTATCTCCGCAAGAAAAGCAGATCCCCCGCTCCGCGTGAAGCGGAAGACTACATACGATGTCGCGGCGGAGCGAGGCATGACAGTCCTAGGATGGGACTCGGTTCAGGATTCTCCTTGGACCGTCCTACTACTGACGTATCCACTGCTCGAAGACCTATTTTTTGCGATCTGACGCTTAGCGACCCCGCGAAATTCATGAACGGTTAAAATCATCTCCAGTCCTATGTTTGAGAATCTTTCCGAAAAACTGCAACGCACTTTCAAGAACCTGCGTGGCCAGGGCCGCCTTACTGAAGAGAACATGCAGGAGGCGCTGCGCGAGATCCGACTGGCGCTGCTCGAAGCCGACGTCAACTTCAAAGTTGTGAAAGAGCTGGTCGAGCACATTCGCGAGAAAGCCCTTGGCTCGGAGGTGATGCTCCAAATCTCTCCGACCGAGCAGGTGGTCAAAATTGTCCATGAAGAACTGGTCAATATCCTGGGTAGGGACACTGCCAAGATCAGGTTCGGATCGCAGCCCCCGACGGTCGTCCTCATGGCCGGCTTGCAGGGTTCGGGCAAGACGACTTCATCGGGAAAGCTGGCGCAATGGTTCAAGAAGGGCGGACATCGTCCCATGCTGGTGTCGGTGGACGTGTATCGTCCGGCTGCGCGCGAGCAGTTGAAGGTCGTTGCCAATGCCATCGGCGCGAATATTTATGAGGGCAAGGTAGAGGGCGAAGGGTCCACGGCCGTGGTCGAGCGGCTGGCGAAGGAAGCTCGGCGTGAAGCTCAGAACTCGGGCTGCGATGTGCTGATTGTCGATACCGCCGGCCGTTTGCACATTGACGACGAGCTGATGGACGAAATGCAGGTCTTGAAGAAGCTGCTGAGTCCGCAGGAGATCCTGTTTGTTGCCGATGCGATGACCGGACAAGACGCGGTAAACTCCGCAAACGAGTTTCACAAGAAGCTGAGTTTGACCGGAGTGATCCTTACCAAGATGGATGGCGACGCGCGTGGCGGCGCGGCGCTATCGATCCGCAACGTTACCGGACAGCCGATCAAGTTTTTGGGCGTCGGCGAGAAATACGATGCCCTCGAGCCCTTCCATCCCGACCGCATCGCCGGCCGCATTCTGGGCATGGGCGACATTCTGTCGCTTGTCGAGAAGGCGCAGGAAAAGCTTGACGCCAAGAAGTCGGAAGAGTTCGCCAGGAAAGCGCTCAGCGGCGATGGCTTTTCGCTCGAAGATTTTCGCGAGCAACTGCGGCAGATCAAGAAGCTCGGTTCGTTGCAGAGCATCGTGAAGATGCTCCCGAGCGTCGGTCCCTTTGCGGGAATTCAGGGAATGGCCGACAAAGTGGACGACAAAGAATTAAATCGCGTGGAAGCCATCATTAACTCGATGACGCCCTATGAGCGCAACCACCACGAAGCTATCAACGGAAACCGTCGCAAACGCATCGCTCGCGGCTCGGGTACGAGCGTGCAGGAGGTCAATCAGTTGCTCAAGCAGTACGCCATGATGAAGAAGCAGTTCAAGAGCTTGAGCAAAGGCGGCGGATTCTCGCGCAGGTTGGCAGGAATGCGGTTCAGGTGAGGCGTTTCGGGATCAGGCATTTCAAGAAGAGCGTTTCAAGAAGAGCGTTTCAAGAAGAGCGTTTCAAGAAGAGCGTTTCGCTATTTTTCTGCAGGGCTATCTCTAACACTGTCATCAACACTGTCATCCTGAGCCCGTCTTTGGGCGAAGGATCTCCCGGGATGTGTCGAACTTAAATGCAATTTCGCGGCTCTTTGGCGATCAACTTGGTTTGTTCCTTCCTGAGATAAACACAGAATTTCAGGCCGAAAAGCCGTGACAGAACGTTCACACCTGACGCATTCCGGGAGATCCTTCGCCCAAAGGAGGGCTCAGCATGACAGGTGTCGGGGCTCTTTGAGAATCTGTCGCAGGCATCTGAAACTGCTCCTGGGTTCATCAACAGAATCGTGAGCGCCAACCCAATCAACAACGAGCTAGCCTTCGGCGATGCAGCTCTTCGACACTGGGAGTTACTGGGGAAGGAGCTTCAGCAGGACATCGACGCGTTTAACGATCACGCAGGGTCGGTCTCATTTGATGAGCCTGGCCCGATGAAATATCGGATCAGAAATCCTGACTCGGGTCTTGAAGTTCGTATAGACGCGGAGATCGGAAGCCACATTGTTCGCTATGAGTTCGCCCGCATGAATGACAATAGCGCGGG
The DNA here is from genome assembly GCA_003225215.1 of Acidobacteriota bacterium. Classification (GTDB taxonomy): domain Bacteria; phylum Acidobacteriota; class Terriglobia; order Terriglobales; family Acidobacteriaceae; genus Gp1-AA112. The sequence continues at coordinate 15,577 of QIBC01000024.1, read as the reverse complement.
GGCGCCTGAGGGAGGGATCTTGTCGATGCGTATGGGACGAAGTGGCGTCGAGTTTTACTCGGCAGATCGGCCACTTACCGCCCAGGAGGCGCGGAGTCTGCTTCTTGATCCTGTGCTCAATTCCGCGCGCCTGTGATCTTGCTTCCTTCACCCCGTACCGCAGGGCAGGTTACCCTCAACTTGTAAAGTGGTCGGTCTGTACAATCCCCGCACCAGTCCCGCAACCGTGGATTTGAAGCGTGAGCGCATAGATCATTGGGTTTCAAAAGGCGCTCAGTTATCTCAGAGAGTTGGGAAACTGATGTCGAAGGCCCCCGCTCTGGCGGAAACCGCGGCCTAATACGAGTCGTAACGCGCAGTCATTCGGTTGAACAGAAAGCTGGGCTAGTCCCCCGACTCCTAACGATGCTGCGACTCGCTGAAGTTGCCGGCGGGTCCGGGGGTTTGTACTTCCAGGTGAAAGCTGGGCGGGCCCGAGGCCACCCATATGGGAGTCGATTATGCCGACTGAGCAGGGCGGAGACGTGCGGGCGCTTGTGTTGGATATCGCTAAGGCCTTGGTCGATGAGCCCGAGTTGGTGACGGTCGAGGCTATCGAGGGTCCCGAAAGCACGGTGCTGGAGCTGCGTGTAGCCCAGAGAGATCTTGGCAAAGTAATCGGCAAGCAGGGGCGCACAGCGCGTTCACTGCGAACCATCATCGGCGCGGCCAGCATGAAGCTGCACAAGCGCCATAGTCTGGAGATTATCGAAGACGGACTTCCAGGTGGCGCCACGTCAGGAGTAGCGGGGGCAGTTTAGCGCATTGGAAGACCGCGGTGACGGTAAAAGATCCCTGATCATGCACTGTTATTCCCTGTTCTTTTTGCGAAATCTGCAGATTTTGGGCAGAATTCGATGATTCCTAAGATTCCCCTTGTTTTTTTCGCTGTTATTTGCCTTAGCCAGTTTTCCTTGAGCTCTCTGAAAGTCGTAGGGAAGAAGTTCGAACTGCTTGCCCGCATTCGGTGAATTTATCGTTGTTGCCCGTGTCATGCGGCCCCAAGGTCGTCGCGGGGAGGTGCTCGCCGAAATTCTCACCGACTTCCCCGAAAGATTTGCCGAGCGAAAGCAGCTTTGGCTTGGCCAGGAAGACGAGCAGGAACGCCGTGAATACAGCTTGGTAAATCATTGGTTCCATAAGGATCGAGTCGTGTTCAAATTCGCCGGCGTCGACTCGATTTCGGACGCTGAGCGGCTAAAAGGCTCTTTGGTTCAGATTCCGCTTGAATCGAGGGCTGAACTCCCTGCTGGGACAATTTACATTCGCGACTTGATCGGCAGCGTGGTGATCGAGGTGCTGAGCGAGACTGAAATTGGCCGAATTGAGGATGTTCGTCAAGGTATTGGTGCTGCGCCGCTGCTTGTGGTCCGATCGCTGGGGGGCGAACATGAAATTCCGTTCGCCGAGGAGTACGTCGTGCGCTTCGACAGAGTGCAGAAGGTGCTCAAAATGAAGCTTCCTGCCGGCCTGCTTGAGGTAAACGCGCCCTTGTCTGCGGAAGAAAAAGAACATAAGTAGGCGATCCGAGCGCAACAAGGGCTTTCTCTGCGAGAATTTCAAGAGCACTCATTTCTGCGATGCGCTTCGACATCATCAGCATTTTCCCCGGCTTTTTTCGTGGCCCCATGGATTACGGCGTGTTGCGGCGGGCGCGCGAACAAAAGTTGGTGGAAGTGAATGTCTTTGATCTCCGAGCCTTTACTCATGATCGTCACCAGACTGTCGATGATCGTCCATTTGGCGGCGGCGAAGGCATGGTGCTGAAGCCGCAGCCAATATTCGAATGCGTTGAGTCGCTAGGCATTGGTTCACGGGCGCAGAGGCTTCGTACAGAATCCAGGGAATCCGTGGTCTTGCTGTCCGCTCAAGGGAGGCTTTTTCATCAACAGCAAGCGGAGGAACTAGCCAAGATAGATCGTGTAGTTCTCATCTGCGGACGCTACGAAGGGGTAGACGAGCGCGTGAACGAATTTCTTGCCGACCGCGAGATTTCCGTTGGTGATTTTGTTTTGAGTGGAGGAGAACTTGGTGCGGCAATCATCGTAGACACGGTGTCGCGGCTGATTCCTGGTGTTCTCGGCAATGAAGCGTCCGCACACCAGGAGAGCTTCAGCTCCACGATGCAGGTAGTCCAGGATGGACTCCCCAATTCGACATGCGGCTCCGGTGGACTCTTGGATTACCCGCATTACACTCGTCCCGCGGATTTTGGCGGCCGGTTGGTTCCGGAAGTACTCTCGTCCGGGAATCACGATGAGATTCGTCGTTGGCGTCGCCGTAAGGCCTTGGAGAAGACGTTGCGAAATCGACCGGAACTTCTGAAGTCAGAAATCCTTACTGAGGAAGACCACAAGATCGTGTCCGATCTGCAGCGTAGTCAAAGGGGAAGCTGACTCAGTGACAGCGAATGCGGTACAATCAATGTTTGTCTGGAAGGGTGCGTTGCGCCCTGAAGACCCCATGCGATGCCCAAGCTCCACCTGCCAGGGGTCGCAAATCATAGAAATTCCGAACGTAGCCCGGCAGCGGTCGGTGCGACGTATGTGCGAAAGGAACTCATTATGTCGATTTCACCGATCATGGCTAAGGTTGCGGAGAAGCTGCAGCGTAAGGACATCCCGCAAGTGTCCCCGGGCGACACCGTGCGCGTTCAAGTGAAAATCAAGGAAGGAGACAAAGAGCGCGTGCAGGCCTTCGAGGGTGTTGTCATTGCAAAGAAGGGCGGCCCCCAAGCCAGCCTTACCGTTCGCAAGATCAGCTTTGGTCAGGGCGTCGAACGTATCTTTCCGCTCAACTCCAAAGTTATCGACAAAATTGAGCATGTCCGTAGCAGCCGTGTACGTCGCGCGAAGCTTTTCTATCTGCGTGGACTCAAAGGAAAATCGGCACGACTGCGCGAGATCGAGAGCTAGAAGGCCAACTTCCGGGCTGCTAAGCTTCCTGCCGGCTAAGCCACTCGCGTTTGTCTCCCCATTTATAGGGTGAGGCGAGATGTGCTTAGAAGCTGGAGAAGCCTTGCGGCTCAGAAACTTATTTCCTTCTTTTCCACTGCTCCCTCCACATCAAACACTGCTAGTATCGCGCTCAGTGGCTGTACGGAAACCATCCAAGCGGGCGAAGAAGTATTTGAAGCTGCTCAAGCCTGGAGAAGAGCAGCGATCGATGTCCACGCTCAAGCTGCGACTCCTCAAGAAACTAAGGTGCACTCTAAAGTACGAGAAGCTGGCATGGGCGGATGGCGCTCAGCTTATCGCAGGCGTCGATGAAGTTGGCCGCGGGGCTCTCTTCGGCCCGGTTGTCGCGGCAGCAGTAATTCTCAAGCCGGATTATCGTATTCGTGGACTGCGCGATTCCAAGCTCCTGCTTCCGGAAGTGAGGGAAGTTCTTGCCGAACGCATTCGCGAACATTGCATTGGCTATTCCATCGCTTCGGTGGACGCGGCTCGCATCGATGAGATCAATATCTACTGGGCCTCGCTTGAAGCGCTGGCGTCAGCAGTAAGAAATCTCCAGCCAGTCCCTGACCACGTTCTCGTGGACGCTCTCAAGATCGATGTCGAGTGCAAGCAAACGAAGATCATTCACGGCGACGCATTGAGTTGCTCGATCGCGGCGGCCTCGATCATTGCCAAAGTGGAACGTGATCGCTGGATGCGCGATTTCGACGCACAATATCCAGTCTACGGTCTTGCATCAAACAAGGGCTACAGTACTCCCAAACATAAAGCCATACTGCGCGAGCACGGACCTTCACCGCTGCACCGCCAGTCATTCGCGCCCGTCTGGATGGCGCAGGCGGAACAGCCTGCCGATCTGTTTGCCGAGATACAGCAGGAAGTGGAAGATCCGGCTGTAAAGGAAGCAGCGCTGGAAGCGGCGGTCCTCATGGATTCGTTCCCACTCTCGCTGCCGTCTTAAATTCGCCGAAGGGACGAAGCTACCAACCGGGAAGTTTGGACCGTCTTTACAAGAACTCCAAATGGAACTTAGTTAATCGGTTTCCGTTTCCGTCCGTGATTAGTAGCACGATCCGATCGTCGGGGCGGACGTCTTCAAGATTGAACGTTGAACGATAAACGCGCTCATCGGAAGGTTCGTCTGCAGGAACGCCTATCATCCACGTCTTCATCGGCGCCAACTGCCGCATTTGCATTCCGTGGAAGATCTGCATTTGGAAGTGCATATCCAGGAGGAAGTCGTTTAGCTCCTTCGTGCAATCAAATGGCATCGGATTAGGATCAAGGAACTTGTCGCGCGTGCCCACTGTCACCCGAAAAGTGATCGATTTCGGCAGCCGCTGAACGGGCCGATCTGCAGCATCCAGGAGGGCTAATTTGTTCTCCCGCTGCAGCAAAGTCCATCCCTCAAACTCACGCGCTTCAGCAGAAGCCAATATCTGAACGGAGAGGTGAGAGGGTAACAACAATAGCGCATCGAAACCTAACGGCACGCGCGAGTGCAGATGCCAGCTTCCGCCGTCCATCCCCAAGGTAGCCGCATGATTCGATTGCGCAGCCAATGGATAAACCAGGATCAACGATACGAGCAAAATAGCTCCGACTGTCAGTCGAGAACTTGATTTGAACCGGTCGTAAGGCATTTCTGCGGGCAGGACGGCAGCAGCTCTGGGCAGGAGTTTCCAATTGGCTGCGCCCTCCATCTAAGCAGTACGAGGCGCACAATGACGCATAGGGTGAAGCCCGAGGAACCGCTCTCGCCTTTTGAGGCCGACGAACCAACTCCGCTTGATCTCTACACGCCCGCTCATGGGAATCTTCTGGCGATGATGGCGGAAAGTGGTAAAGTTCCTGAGGAAAGTGAGCTTGACATGCACGGCGAAGCCATACGTGACGATCATGCGGTAGCAGCCAGCCTCCCAGTTGAGTACTCAGCCATCGAGGAAGACGGACACATGGACCACCATCGCAAGCCGATCATCTCCGTCCACGGAAAGGACGTTGATGAGCACGAGCTCGATCGCAAGAATGCCGCTTGACGTGCACCGTCAGGCCCACTTGATGTTCTTAGATGTCTTTCGAGAGTGAGGGAGAGAGGTTCTTCAGACGGGAGCCGGTGATTCGCGAAGGACACATCGGGTCCGCTTCAGGTTCACAGCAAATTCCATTCAACCAAAGTTCTGCCATGGTCTGAGCCACTTCTTCGATGTCATAGCTCCGATACTTACCACCGCCAAAAAGCTCCTGCACGAGATAGTGATGAAAGACCATGCCCACAAATCCACGCGCTGCGAGCTGGGGGTCCACCTTGCGAAATTTGCCTTCTTCCATCTGCCGGCGAATGTAGCCAGCCAGTAACTCGTACCACTCGCTCATGTAAGTCTTAAAGAAACGCTGGGATAGGCGATGATTTTCGAGTGCGCTGAAGAGCAACAGTCTGCTTTTCGCTGGGTCTTGCATGTTGCGATTCAGCACATATCGGGCGATAGCAGTAAAGATTTCATGTGGCTCGACATCAGTCTGCAGCCGCTCCTCGAGCCGTTTCTTAACTTCGTCCGGAGCGCTCTTCGCGCTGAGTACTTCCCAGTACAGATCGTCTTTTGTGGCGAAATGGCGAAAAACCATCGCCTCAGTAATTCCTGCACCGTCGGCGATTTGCCGTGTAGTCACGCCGTCGAAGCCGTGGCGTCCAAACAGTTCGGTAGCCACTTCGAGTATCTGCTTCCTGCGGTCTGACGATGTGAGCCGGGGCATGGCAACTAGTGCTCCCATTGTAAGTCAGTTCCGTCAGGGCTGGTGCACAACCAAGTCAGATGCGAGTATAGTCTTCGATTGCTTGGAACAACTCTTGATCAGGGATGAACGAAAATGAAACGAATGTTGCTGCTGGTCGCGTTATTTGCATTCCTTCAGGTTGGCGCGGCGCAGGATTGGGCTCGCGCCAAGGTTGAGAAGTCGCCGCGCCATCATGAATGGGTCACGATAAAGCACGATAACCGCTCGGTGGAGACATTCGTTGTTTATCCAGAGTCGAAGGATAAACGTCCGGTCGTTCTCGTCATTCACGAGATCTTCGGCATGTCAGACTGGGTGCAGAACCTTGGCGACGAACTTGCGGAAGCTGGATATATTGCTGTGGCTCCCGATCTACTCTCAGGTGCGGGACCGAATGGAGGCCGAACCAGTTCGTTTCCGGATCAGAGTAAGGTCACCGAGGCTGTGAGTCATCTCAATCCCGATCAGGTCACAGCCGATTTGAACGCTGCGGCCGATTATGCGAAGAAGCTGCCCGCGTCGAATGGCACGGTGTTCGTGACCGGCTATTGCTGGGGCGGGGGCCAAAGCTTTCGATTTGCCGCAAATCGTAGCGACTTGAAGGCCGCGTTCGTTTTCTATGGGCCGCCGCCTGAGAAAGATGCGATGAAGCGCATCAACGCGCCCGTCTATGGCTTTTATGCCGGCAACGATGCACGTATCGACGCTACGATTCCACAAACAAAAGAAGACATGGCTGCGGCAGGCAAAACCTATAATCCGGTCACTTACGACGGAGCGGGTCACGGCTTTATGCGAGCCGGTGAGGCTCCCGACGCGAGTGAAGGTAACAAAAAGGCGCGGGACGATGCATGGGCGCGATGGAAGAGTCTGCTGGCGAAATAGTCGAAAATTGTTAAAGGAAAGCCGGCGATAGTCACCTCGACAATCGCCGGCCGGTCTGAGGGAGGGAGAGAACTACCTCAGTCCATATACGTCTATCTCGCCCTGAGGGTTAGCCGAGGAGAGTGTGTCGTGAGCGGTACCGATGAACACCTTCCCATTGGCCACAACGGGCGAAGTGAACTTGATGCCATAGCCAGGGGCATCTGCAGTGTTTTGCGAGCTGTCGTACAGCTTCACCGACACGCTTGTCGCAGCGTAGGCTCGGAGCACAGCCTTCGTGGGACTGGAACTAATCGGATCCTGAATAGGGGTGCCGTGATCGAGCATCCATAGGATCCCGTCCGACGTTCCGTTTGCGGAAATGAAGGGCGTAGTTCCGTAGGTGCCGTCAGCGATTGCAGCATCAGTTACATGGCCTGGCTTAAGCTGACCTGAGCTGTAGCTGAACTGTTGTACGGGACCCGCAGTTGTGCCGAGGTATACCGATCCATCGAAAAAAGCAGCGGTCGAGAAGATTTGATAACCGGCAATCTCGGTCGAATAAACTTCTCCGCTCTTGGCGTTTGTGCATTGTGCCCGGTACTGGTCATCGTTGAACCATAGCGTTTGTGTCGCTCCTGCATCGTTGGCTTGGACGCCGCCCAGCTTGTGCGTGTTCACCTCATAGATCTTTCCACTCTTGCCACCGGCCAGGAGTTGGCCCGTTCCGGGAATGAGCATTGCGCCTCCGCCCGACAAGTCAAGATCCTTACACTGCAGGAATGCCCAGTCATACGGCGTAAAGTGGTCGACAAGATTCAAATGGGAATCGAGCTTCAGGACTGATTCGCCCCAGGCGGTGCTGCCATCGTAAGGACCATTGCCTGTGGTTACATACACGAAGCCATCGCCGTCAGCCACAGGGCCACCGCCGCCCATCCAGACGCCACCGGCGCCGCCATACATGCCATATCCATCGCTATTCGGGCTCATATTGAGGACACCGGTTTGTTTCAGATCGGAAGCGCTATAGGAAAGCAGCCACCCACTGTGGCAAGCGGAAAAACCGAAATAGATCGTGCCGTGATCGAAGAGCAAGGCTGTTCGCTGCAAGCACGCGGCTGTTAAGCTAACTGTTCCATTTACGGAATCCCTATTCGTGCCTGGAACCGAGGCGGTTACAACCACTGGGCTGCCTGTCTTCTCAGCACCCGTCACAATATCGAGCGCATGCAATCGAAAGAAGGCTTCCCCTTGTCCTTGCTGTGCCGAGACTACATACATGGTTTGGGTGCGAACGTCGATCGCAGGAGTTGAGGTGATTCCTATCCACGGTTTGGGATTGCCACCTGGCTCTGGAGTTTCCCCGGATAGCAACAGCGAAGTCTTCCACAGAGGAGTTCCATCTCCGTGATTGTCCGCGTCGAACGCGTAGATGCTGTCGTATTCAGTAGCGGCAAACACAACGTTGTGTTTGCCTCCACCAATTATCAGACCGGAAACGTAGAGCGGTTGCGCGTACAGATATCCATCCACTACATAGGAAAACAGCTTGCCAAAGGTTCCCGCTCTCACGTTTGCAGGTTTGAGGATCGTTTCCTGATCGTTTAAACCCGAACGTGCGTTATCCATGTGCCACGTCGGAATGTTCGCGTTGTCAGAAGGTGGAGGTGGCGGAGGGGGAGTTTGCGACGTCACCGTCACTGTCACAGTAAGGGTGGCGGTTCCTCCGCGGCCGGTGGCCTTAATCGCGTAGTTTGTCGTTTGCGCCGGACTCACTGATTGCGATCCGCTCGCCGCCACTGCTCCAATGTTGTCGATCATCACTGCGTCCGCATTGGTGGAGGACCATGTCAGTGTGCTCGACTGTCCAGCTGCAATCGTCGCTGGAGCGGCATGCGCCTGAATTGTGGGCTCCGGAGCTGGAGAACCAGAATTAGGAGAACTGGAACCTGGCTTGGTGCTTGTCCTGCCCGTCAGTCCTACACATCCGACGATCCAGAAACTCATCAACACTACCAATAAGCAAGGTACTGCTCTCCAAGTGCGCGCAAACATAGACCAACTCCAACTACCTTTTCAGACAGACGCGTAGCGTCGCTTCAAGAACGACCTTTGCCTCGAAACCATCTGTTCTGTTGTTTGTCTCTGAAGATGCCAGAGTCTCTGAAGCAAGTTGGCCCGCTAGAAAGTCAGTTGAAGAAAGTTGGCATCAGTCGGTGCCAATCAGGGATCCAAGTTTCATAAAGGGAATTAAAGGGTTGGCGGAAAAGAGTTGTGGAAAGTCTGCACGTTGAAGACGCAGCGGATCACGGCGATTTCAGATATGCCGATCAGCCAACGCTGCTGAGAGGAAAAAAGTCGCGCGGCCATTGCTTTTGCGATGTTCCCGGGACCTTGTTTCCCTGAACGACGGCTGGAATTTGAATGAGTTGAACAGAATCCTCCAGTCCTTTGTCGATCACCGTGACGGAAATCAATTTTGGTGGCTTGGCAGTGTCGTTTGCCACTCGCAGAATGACCGTTATTACTCGACCATCGCGCAGAGAGCTGTAGGCTGTGATACATCTCGCATCGCAGAACTGCCGAGCACCCTTCGTGCGCACGTCCTCGCATTCCGAATCTTTCCAGTCGATGAATTTGTCACCGGTTTCATATTTCAGAAAGGCTTCCATGGTCAGATTTGGCAACGCCGGATCGAAGTTCGAGATAATTGCCTGCTTTGCCCGCGAGATAAACGTTGTTTCCTTTTTCTGTCGCGGGCTTTGGCCAAACAGCCACGTACACAATAACAACGTCACTGCGATTCGGGCGTGCATGCTAGTGTCAGACACCGAGCTCGCTAACATGGTGTATGTCTTCAACTCCAGGGGTGGCCGCTGCTCCTTCGAAGTTTGTTCGGATTCTCGCCTATGGCGCCATTTACTTCTTGTGGGGAGCATCTTTCCTCGCGATTCGAGTCATCGTTGTGGCGGTGCCGCCGCTTCTCGCTGCCGGAGTGCGCTTCTCAAGTGCGGGTCTGATTCTATTTCTATGGGCAGCGCTACGTGGTACCACGCTGCCCACCATTCGGGAATGGCGCAGCGCCCTTCTGCTGGGAGTAGGGATGTTCGCCTGCAACTACGGCCCACTCTTCTGGGCGGAACAGCGCGTGGCCTCCGGCATTGCGGCGATCATCTCGGCATTGATTCCAGTTTGGATCGCGGCATTCGAATCAGTGCGATTGCGCTCGCGCCCATCCGTGCCGCTCGTTGCTGGTACCATCTGCGGACTCGCTGGCGTTGTCGCCTTGAGCCTTACGCCAGGACATGTGTCAGGCGGAATCGAATTGCTACCTCTGGCAGCATTGCTTTTTGGAACTGTGGCATGGGCAGCGGGCACAATATGGTCGCAACGATTACCGCTGCCATCTTCAAAGCCGATGGCGGCAAGTATCCAGATGGTGCTTGGAGGAGTGACGCTGACCGTGGTCTCGCTTGCAGACGGCGACCTAAGTCGCTTCTCCTTGAACAGACTCGATGGCCACGTAATTTTTTCGATGGTCTACCTGGTACTCGGTGCCTCGATCGTCGCTTTTACGGCCTATGTTTGGCTTCTCGGACACGATCAGCCGACCCGCGTGGCGAGCTATGCCTATGTAAACCCGGTGATCGCAGTGTTGCTGGGCTGGTTGATTGGAGGCGAAAAGTTGTCGATTCAAGTTGTTCTGGGCATGATGCTGGTCCTGGCCGGGGTCATAGCTGTCTTGCGCCAGCGGCGGCCAGTCTAACTATAACGAGCACCCGTTGTCGCCAATTTGGGAAACGGAAATTGGAGTTACGAAAGTGCTTTGATTCCCGCAATGATGTTCTCCATACTCGTGGCATGAGGCCGGACCTCGCCAGCATACAAACGCGATTTGGTAAATCAGCCGAACGGCAGGCGCCGCGGTTCAAGGTTGATTTCGGCGTGCGTGTGACCACCGGATCCGCAGCGACAGGGTCTACCGTCCAGGGAAGGGCCCATGATCTGAGCGAAAGAGGTCTCTCAATCTATGCGCCAGCCGAGTTTGAGGAAGGGCAGCAGTTGCAACTGGCCGCTTGCTGGCAGAGCCTCCATTGCCTCATAATGGACTGCAATGTTTCCTGTCGCCCCGAGACTCGCGCCTTCCTGCTGCTGGCGTTCCCACGTCTCGTATTATCGATACTGGCGATTTTGATCCCGCCACTATCTTGATTTACCGAGCATAAGCTCCAAAACCTGCCGTACAACCCTAATTCACTCGATGAGCATGGCGTCGATTCTTCAGCAAATCGTTTCCGAAACCCGAGCGAGATTGTCCGCGGGCGTGCGTCCAACTCGTCGCCGCGAATTGGAGAAAATGGCGGCGAATCATAAGCCGCGGGGCTTCCGGAAGGCATTATTGCGAGCTGACGGGAATGCTCCCGCGATAATCGCCGAGTTGAAAAAGGCATCGCCGTCGCGTGGCTTGATTCGCGACGACTTCTCCGTGGCGGAGCTCGCTCCAGAGATGGCCGACGCGGGTGCGGCAGCGCTCTCCGTCCTAACGGAGGAGAAGCACTTTCAGGGTGGACTCGAAAATCTGCGAATCGCCTCAGAGCGCGTCACTATTCCGTGCCTGCGTAAGGATTTCATCGTGGATGAAATCCAGTTGCTCGAGGCCCGAGCCTGCGGCGGCGATGCCGCGTTATTAATCGTCGCGGCGCTGACGGATGCCGAACTCCGAACTTTCTCAGCGGCGGCGCGGAATTTGGAACTCGATATTCTCTGCGAAGTTCACGATGAAGAGGAGTTGCAGCGGGCGCTTGGTGCAGGCTTCGAAAGTCCCGGAGATGCATTGCGCAAGCTGCGCGCCGATGCCGCACAACTCGCCAGCAAACACGAGGTGGCAAGGCAGTGACTTGGATCAAGATCTGCGGGACGACCAACGAGCGAGACGCTGACATCGCGATCCGGGCAGGGGCCAATGCATTGGGCTTCATTATGGCCGAGAGCCCCCGACAGGTTACGGACACGGCAGCGTATTCGATTGGAACCATTGTTCCGAAGAGTGTCGAGACGATCGGGGTCTTCGTAAATGAGACCATCGAGGTGCTTGTGCAGACCGCGCGCTTTTGCAAATTTACCGGCGTGCAATTGCACGGAGATGAAGACGCAAATTACATCGCTCAAGTCCGAGAGCAATTAGCCGGTGTGAAGATCGTGAAAGCCACTACCGTGGAAAGGCTGGAAAGCGCAAGCGATTCAACACCAGACGCATGGCTCATCGACAGCAGTCGTGGTCCGCAGCGCGGTGGCACTGGTAAGACATTCGCATGGCGCGAAGCGCAGCCGATGCTGCGCCAGTTTGATGCTGCCAAGAGCGTCAAGATCGCACAGAAGGGACAGAGATGGTGAGGGAAGCGCACATTCAACCTCTAAATACGGTAGCTCGAGCCGGGCGATTTGGCCCGTATGGCGGGCGCTATGTTCCCGAAACCCTGATGGCCGCGCTCGAAGAACTCGAAGCCGCATATGAGAGCGCCAAACAGGATCAGGAGTTTCAAAACGAATTCGAGCGGCTGCTGCGACAGTACGCCGGTCGCCCTACACCACTGTTCCATGCTGCAAGGTTGACCGAGAATCTAGGCGGCGCGCGCATCTACCTGAAACGCGAGGATCTTCTTCATACCGGCGCGCACAAAATCAACAACTGCATCGGCCAGGGCTTGCTTGCAAGGCGTATGAACAAGAAGCGCGTCATTGCGGAGACGGGAGCCGGTCAACACGGGGTGGCCAGCGCTACGGTCTGCGCATTGTTCGGATTTGAATGCGTCGTGTACATGGGCAGTGAGGATATGCGGCGCCAGGAGCTGAACGTCTTTCGCATGCGTTTGCTTGGGGCTGAAGTGCGGCCAGTGAATTCTGGTTCCTGCACGCTCAAAGATGCCATAAATGAGGCGATGCGAGACTGGGTCACCAACGTTCGCACGACGCACTACCTGCTCGGATCGGTCCTCGGAGCTCACCCATATCCGGTAATGGTGCGCGATTTTCATCGCTGCATCGGCCGTGAAGCTCGCCAGCAGATCCTGGAGCAGGCAGGCCGGCTCCCGAATGCTGTGATTGCTTGTGTCGGAGGAGGCTCGAATGCGATGGGGGTCTTCTATGAATTCCTTCCCGACAAGCAGGTGAAGTTGATTGGAGTTGAAGCCGGCGGGCGTGGTTCCGATTTGGGAGAGCATGCCGCGCGCTTCCGCGGCGGCTCACCTGGGGTGCTGCAGGGGAGTTACTCCTATGTGCTTCAGAACGATGCGGGTCAAATCGCCACAACGCATTCGGTTTCTGCTGGCCTCGATTATCCGTCCATCGGCCCGGAGCACGCGGCTCTGCACGATTCTGGACGCGCCGAATACGTTGCCGCGTCAGATGCAGAGGCTCTCGAAGCGTGTGTGACCTTGGCCCGAACAGAAGGAATCGTGCCCGCACTCGAATCCGCGCACGCAGTTGCCGAGTGCATTCGCCGCGCCCCAGGAATGAAGAAAGACGAAATCGTCGTTGTCAACATTTCCGGCCGTGGCGATAAGGACATGGGAATCCTCACAAGAGAGTTGAAGCTCTGAGCGATGATCGCTTTCGAGCACAAGCCGGGGCTAGTGGCCTATCTCACGTGTGGCGATCCCGATCTCGCGACGACGCACGCAGTGGCGCTAGCCGCCATCGACGCTGGTGCAGATGTCATTGAGTTGGGAATACCATTCAGCGATCCGGTCGCCGATGGACCAGTGATTCAAAGGGCGAGCGAACGAGCGCTACACTCGGGGACGTCGCTCAGACAATGCATTGCTCTCGGAGCCGATCTCCGCAAAGCGCGTCCCAAAGCAGGACTGATTATCTTTTCCTATTTAAACCCAGTTCTGCGCATTGGTGTCAGCTCGTTTGCGCAGCAACTCGCCTCGGCCAAGATTGACGGAGCACTGATCATCGACCTCACAATTGAGGAGGCGGGCGAGTACATAGAGACGATGCGCGCTCACGGTCTCGCGGCGGTATTTCTGGCAGCTCCGACTAGCACAGACGGTCGCCTAAAGGCCATCGCCGAGCGCTCCCGCGGCTTCACATACGCGGTCTCACGCACTGGCATCACTGGCGAGCAGCAACAGATCGCCGCCGATGCCGCGCAATTAGTGACCCGCGTCCGCCAATTTAGCTCGCTGCCGGTCGCAGTCGGATTCGGCATCTCGAATGCGGAACAGTTTCAGGCCGTCGGCGAATTTGCCGATGCAGCGGTAATCGGCAGTGCAATCGTAGCCATTATGGAGAAGCATGGGCGCAATTCCGCGGAGCCCGTGGCAAACTTTATCCGCGGATTGCGCGTTGGGAAGTCGGTTGCGCAAGCGGAGCGTTAGCGAAATGACCATAGAAGACTGGCGTAAGAAAATCGATGAAATGGACCTCAAGCTCGTTGAGTTGATCAACCAGCGCGCTGCGGCAGCGCGGGAGATCGGTAAGCTCAAGAACAACACCAACCTTCCCATTTACGAACCGGAGCGCGAAAAGAAAATTCTGGAGGCGGTGAAGAAAGCAAATCGCGGGCCATTGCCCGACAGCGAAGTGCAGCACGTTTTCGAGCGAATTATCGACGTTATGCGCAAGCTGCAACAGCAGGAGATCCACCGGAAGCAGTCAGCATCTTCGGGCGAGACCGAGTTTGATTTGGAAGTAAACGAGTAGTTTTTTAGGGAGTTGCGGGCGAAACCGCTTGCGCACAAAGTTTTCGTAGAGGCTTTTGAGACATGATCATTGCCATGCAACCGGGCGCCAGTGAGCAGCAAATCGACAACGTGATTGAGCGCCTCGTAACTCGCGGATTTGAAGTGCACCGCTCGACTGGCGAGCAGCAGACAGTGCTGGGGGCGGTAGGCGCGAAGATCGATTTTGATATTCGCGAAATCGAATTGCTTGAGGCCGTACAGCAAGTTCACCGCATCAGCGCTCCCTACAAGCTTGTAGGCAGGACTTTTCGTCCGGACGGCACTCTCGTCAAGTTCGGGAATGGCGTAAACATCGGTGGGAGCGAAGTCGTCGTCATGGCGGGACCTTGTTCTGTTGAGTCACGCGAGCAGCTGTTCGCGTCCGCGGAACAAGTCGCAAAGGCGGGAGCGAAGTTTCTGCGCGGCGGCGCCTTCAAACCTCGCAGCTCGCCTTACTCTTTTCAAGGGATGGGAGTCGAAGGACTGAAGCTGTTGCGCGAAGCCGGAGACCGCTTCAAGCTTCTGGTCGTCACCGAAGTGATGGAGATCGGGCAAATCGAACTCATGCTGCCCTACGTCGATCTTTTTCAACTGGGAGCGCGCAATATGCAGAACTTCAACCTGCTACGCGAACTGGGAAAGATTCGGAAGCCAGTCTTGTTGAAGCGAGGAATTGCCGCGACCATTGAGGAACTCCTGCTCTCAGCCGAGTACATCCTGGCCGGCGGAAACTACGATGTGATCCTATGCGAACGCGGCATTCGCACGTTTGAAACCTACACCCGCAACACGATGGACATCTCGGCGATTCCCATCGTGAAAAAGCTGTCGCATCTTCCCATGACCGCCGATCCGTCGCACGGCACCGGCCGCCGCGATAAAGTGGCGCCGATGGCGCGAGCCGCGCTCGCAGCAGGATGCGATGCTCTGCTGATAGAAGTCCATCCCGATCCAGACAAGGCGCTATCCGATGGCCCCCAATCGTTGTATCCATCGCAGTTTTCGCAATTGATGGATGAATTGCGGATGATCGCGCCTGCTGTGGGCCGAACCATCTAAAAGAGCGAACACGAAGGTCACGAAGGAAAAGAAGAGGTCACGGAAATGTTTTCTTAGTGACCTTCTCTGTTGCCTTCGTGCCCTTCGTGTTCGCCGTCAGGCTTTTCGTCAGCGACCTTTCTGCGTAGTCGCATCAATGAAATTCAC
>QIBC01000374.1 GCA_003225215.1 Acidobacteriota bacterium | reverse complement strand
GATCAACAATATGCTCAAGTCTGCGCACGACCTTCGGTCGGAAGGGCAATTCAAATGGCAGAACCGAAGAGCACAAAGGACGAACTGAGCGCATCCCGCGCACCGGTGCTCGTCAACATTGAAGGTATAGGTCGCTGCGCGTTGATGTTGAGCGGCTCAGAACCTTCATATACGACTCCCAAGGCAGACTAGCTTCCGGTACGTACGCAGGACAGAACGATGGCATATGTTGGCGTCACGCGGTGCCGCAGAAGAGCCTACAGTCAACACATCGCTCCTTTTTCGTTGTGTCCGCGTGCCGCGAGTCCTACACATCGCATACGACAACAGCCTAATGCTCACGCGAGAAGGCGTGATTCGTCGCGGTGGTTACGATGTGCGTTCGGTTCTCGGCAACACTTCTGCAATGGAATTGCTCGCCACAGACAAGGCTTTCGATTTCGTCGGGCTGTTTCAGGCTGCCAACTACTCCGAGCGTTCGAGAATGGTATTGTGGCTCAAGACTTGGTTGCCGTTGCTTCCTATCGTTTCACTTCACTGGGTCTATGACGAGCCAGTCAAGGGTGCGGACGTTACTCTGCCAGCGGAGCATCCGGCAGAATTGCTCGGAGTTTTGCATGACAGGTTTCCGTCCACACAAACGCCGCCACCACCGCTGTCTTAAATCTCCGGTGGGCTGAGAGTCAGCATCATAGCGTCCTGAACTTTGATCTCGTAAACGGGCAAAAGCAGGATATGCTGTCTTCAACTACTCAGAAATTAGGTATACATGGGCGCAATGCCCAAGACTGGAAAGAAACCCGTTCCAAAGCCGAATGGGGATGAAGAACTCGGCTTGTGGGTCGATAGCCGTCTCTTAGCCAAGCACCTCAAACAGCCATCTCAATCCATGTTTAAGCCTGCATTGCCTTCTGCGGATAGACTGCTGCATTTTGCCGACCTCGCGCTCGGATTGGTCAAGCCGGGCAAGTTTAGGTCTCAGAAGGTGTCCAAGCAACGCACGAAAACATAGACGCGAGTCTCGCGGTGGCGGTTCGATTCCGTCCTTGGCCACTATCTTAAGAGTTCAAACTCAGCCCTATACGGAAGATGCGCTTAGTACAGATCTAGAGTGCCCGTCATTCCGACATTGGGCTTAATCCGCGCACTTTGAATCTGGGGCGGGTCATGGCGCTTGGAATGGTCCTCTTCTCATCCATAGATTGGATCCTGCCGAAATTATGGCGCAGCATGAATCACTCATAGCGCAGCGCCTGCATCGGATCTACGCGCATAGCGCGCCGGAGAGGTACCCACATCGCGATCGCGCCGACGAGCACCAGCAGGACGATCGCCGAGAACAACGTGAGCACATCGTTGGCGTTGACACCGAAGAGCAAGGCACGAAATGTCCGGGAGATGGTGAGCGCGCCGAGGGCGCCGAGCACGACTCCCGATCCAATCATCTTCAGGCCATCGCGGCTGATCAGAGCAACAATGTCCTTCTTGCCGGCGCCGAGGGCCATGCGTACCGCGATCTCCTGGGCGCGCCGGGAGACAATGAAGGCAAGCACGCCATAGACACCGATCGCGGCGAGCACAATTGCCAGCAGCGCAAACAAGCTCAGCAGGGCCGCCTCGAAGCGTGGCCGCTCCGCCAGCGAACTCACATGCTGGCGCATGGTTTGAAATTCAACCGGAACCGAGTTGTCGACGGTGGCGATCTCGGAACGAACCAGCGAGGCGAGGACGTCCGGATTCGCTGGCGTATTTAAAATGAAGTTCGCCACCAGCCCGCCGCCGAGCCCGGCGAAGTTTGGATTCCAGTCGTCTTCCCGATTGCGCCACAACTTGTAGTATTCCGGCTCGTTCTCTGTAGCCAGCCCTCGATTTTTTATATTAGCCGCAACGCCTACCACGGTGTACCAGGGGTTGTTCGCCGGACGCTCGAAGAGATCCAGATGCTGGCCAATCGGGTCCTCTCCGGGAAACAATCGCGCTGCCATGGCTTCGCTGAGCACGACGAAGTGATCGTTCGAGTTGCGCTCCTCCTCGGTGAATCCGGAACCGCGCGTGATGCGAACGCCCAGGGCAGAGAAATAGTCGGGCGTAACCGAGCGCCAGACGACATTGCCGCCTGTTCCTCCTCCAGGCCTAGCCCTGCCCTCGACTGCGATTACGCCGAGGATACGGTCATGCTCGAGACCGCCGGGAGGGACACTGTCGGCGATGGCGACTCGATGCATGCCCGGAATTTG
>QIBC01000183.1 GCA_003225215.1 Acidobacteriota bacterium | reverse complement strand
CTTCGATGAGGAGAATGCGTTCCTCTTCCGGAATGAAATCGGCCAGAACATTCAGCAATGTTGTCTTGCCTGTTCCGGTTCCACCGCTGATCAAGATGTTTTGACGACCTACTATTTTTTCGCGAAGCGACTCGGCTATTTGTGCGCTCAATGTGCGGTTATCGACTAGGTCAGCCATTCTGAAATGCCTGGGTTGAACTTGCGGATCGTGAGCGTAATTCCGTCAATGCTGCACGGTGGAAGAACTGCAGCCACTCGGCTTCCATCGGGGAGGCGGGAATCCAAAATGGGCTTTGCTTCAGAAATGTCATCTCCTAGGCGTCGTGCAATGTTCTTGACTGCCGCGCAGAGGGCTTGTTCAGAGATAGTGATGCCGGCAACCTGCATGAGCTGACCGTCTCTTTCAATGAAGATCTGCGAGCCGGAATTCACCATGATTTCGGAAATATCCGGGTCGAGGATCAGGTGTTCTATTGGCCTCAGAAACGGGAGGATCGTTTCAAAGTGCATAGCTGCTCACAGAAGTCCCTGTGCCACTTGATCGAAATACGAAATATTGGGATCGAGATAGTACGGCTTCAAATAGCAAATTGTTGCCGGCCTGGGATTCAGGCCGTCATACGGAATTACAACTGCCTGGGCATTGGCCAGTTCGGCCAGAAACTTCTGGCTAAAGCGGTAGTCCTGTCGTGTGCTGTAACTTTTCGAGGCGCTGATGCTGCCTCGATCCGAAACGGTTTTTGCGGTCAATAGACTCAGCTTGGAGTTCTGGCCGGATTCGGAGATGTTGTAGGTCACGAAGGGCTTGTCCTCCCGCCCACACAAATCGCTGGCCATGCGGGTGGAGAAGTCGTCGGAGAGTGCCAAGAATATCTTGGTGCGGAACGTCTGCAGGAGCGTTCTGTAGCTGTCACCCGAGAGCGTGGACTTCAGCGAACTGATACTTTGTGTGGCCACGATGGGAATGCATTTTGATTGGCGCGACAAACTGAAGAATTTCTCGTCGCCAATGGGGTCACTCTCTCCGACCGTGGCAAAGGTTTGGTACTCATCACACATGAAGAAGACCTGCCGGAAGTATTTCTGTTTGTTGCTCTCGATTTCGGGAATGCGAATCAAGGCGGCGCGTTGAAAGTCGAGTTTCAACATCGTGCCGAGAATTCGAGCGAGGCCCGCGTTGAGTGAGACCGGGAAATTCAAGGCGCATATCTTTCCCTGATCGATCAGCCAATTGAATGATGGGAGCGGCCTGCCGTAGGGATATTGGCCGTGCTCGTTCGGCTTGTTGAGCGCGGGATCGTAAGTCTGTTTCGGTGGACAGAAAACCCGCTTCACGGCCGGATTGATATCGAAGAGCGAGAGGAAAATCGACACGCCTTCGACAATCGAACTGCGAAGTTTTCTTTCCAGGCCCATCCAGTCGTCGAAATACCAGCGTTCAACCGCTTCCAATTGCTGGCGCTTCGTGTCATCGAGGTCAGACGGCGGTTCGACCGTAACCCGCTCATATTCGATTCCGGCGTCAGGTTTGTTGAGCAACTCGTCCAGCTTTGGCGATGCCAGCGCTGAATACATGTCCTGTTCCTTGTCGTATACAAAACCGAATTCCGAGAGAGCAGGTCCAATCTTTTCGTTTGCATAGACATCGGGGGCCACGCAGACGTAGTGGCGGGTCACAAATCTGGATTTCCCCTCTTCAATCCGTTTCTCCAGCTTCGGCGGCGAAATGGCGCATTCGTAAACGTCAAAGAAAGTCACGTAGTCATACAGCACTTTATGAAGAAGGATGATGTGCTGAAGCATATTCGTGTATGCCTGCTGCCAGAATGGTTCCTTGCCTCGTCCGTATAAATTGTTCAGGAGTGAGGCCACGCTATAGGCCAGGGCTGATGGATCTAAATTATTGTGAAGAGGGTTGTAGCGGTATTCTGAATCAAGGGCGACTTCCACGTAATCATCCTTGCGCCCATGCTGGCAGGCAATCTCGCGGATTTGATGGCAGAAATCGCCTTTGACCTCCAGGACCAAGCCACCGATCCGTTTGGCTGGCTCACTCGCTTTGTACGCAATCAACTGTTCAGCAAATGGCCGCATACAGCAGCTTGTCTTTCCTGTTCCGATTGCGCCAAAGATCCCGATGCCTGTGAACAATCCCTTCTCTGGAATCGCTAGCCATTGAGGACTGCTGCCGCGAACGATTTTCGTTGGATGATGAAGCTCGCCGACAACCAGAAACAAATCGTCTCTGGAACTCGGATCGGGATAGGGCGCGAGTCGGCTTGTCTTTTGCTTCCGCCTACGGCCAAAACTTAGGACGTACAGGCCCGAGAGAGCAGCGGAGTAAATAAAGAACGGAGTCGTGAACAGAAACAGTGTGTAGCTCCGGGCAAAAATCGTGTAGACGAGCGGGTCTTGGAGGCCAATGTATTGCAGGTACAAATTCACCTGGGGAAACGGGTAAGCAAAGAAGAGAATCAGCCCGGTGACGCCTGCCAAGACAAAGCTCAAAAACGTTCGGGAATTGGTGACTCTTTCCAGCATGACGGCCTCTACCTCTTCGATCCGGTGATTGGTACGGTCTTGTCCAGGATCGGCGATCCGGCAGCGGTGGCCATCTCGCTGGCGATTCGCTTGCGCGGTCCCCGCCGTGGCTGGGCGTCAGCTTTATGGGCTTCATACCAGGGCGTGAATTCGGCATCGCTTTGAAATAGGAACTTCAGAGCGCCGGAGACCACCTGGTCGTTCGTAGCGCCGCTGAAGCGGCAATAACCCCGCAATCTCTCTTGCAGCTCGGTTTCGATTGCGGCTTTGATTTGGGTCCTGATTTGTTTTCTTTCCACCTGAATAATTGGCATGTGAATCTCCTTTCCAATTCATTTGCGGTACTGCGGGGAGCGACCTCCGAAGCCGGTCACGGAACCTCCGCAAGGTGCGGAGGGTGGGGTCGCTCCCCCCAGTACCTCTTCCTTTAAGCTTGTTGGCTTCTTGGCCGTCATGCTGCAGAAGTCCTTTCTCCTAAGCTCCTTGTGCGGGCTGTTGGGGTGCATTCGAGGGTGCGTCCGACGGTGCAGCCTCTAGCACGACGGACATCGGAGTGCGCACCGAATACGGCGAGATCAAGCAAGTCTCGAATTCCGGCAGATTGGTTTCTGTCGCGGCGCTGGCCGCTAATTCAGGAAGCGTTCCCGTTTTCTTCCATACTTCATACTGCGACTCGTATTCAGGGGCAGCGTAACGTTTGACTCCCCGCTGCCACTCGATCAGGTCCCGGTGCGCCAGCTCCTTAAACCGCTTTTGCTCCGCCATTTTTCGTAACCAAAAGAACCGCTTCAATTGCCGCGTCTGTCTTTGGTGTTGGCCAGGAGAAAACACCTGGCGAAAGAGTTTCGCAACAGAAGGAAAATTCAACGCCGAGTCAGAAGCAAAGAGGAGCTTGAACCGGCCCTGGCCCGCCTGGAGCAATGGACGATACCGCTGCAAGAAAGAGCCAAAAGTCTGAAGGGAGCGAATCTCATCCTCGATGTAAGTGAACCCAACCGATGAGTTCGGGCCGTTGGAAATAAAAATCGGAAATCTTTCTATGAAATTCCGCCGGGTCTGTGATCCATTTTTTCCAACAAAGGTATGACCAGGAATTACGTCCAGGCTAATGCTCTCTTGCTTCGTCAGGTGCTGGACTTTATCTGCTTCTTCCTCCAAGTAATGTTCATGTGTGTGGGCCAGGACAAAGTCCAAAGTCAATATCCTGATGGAGGGCTTATCGAGCAACCCATAGCGTCCAACCTTGCGATTTCGGGAATTCTCTTTTCCAATCGCGGCATAGAGGCTGTGTGAAAACAGGTGGTACATCTTCCGCGACCCGTTCTCAGCGCGGTATTCTCGGGCGTGTTCTTTCTGGAGAGTTTTTGTGATCAGATCTGTGATTGGGCCTCTACCATTGATCCCGAGATAGCTCGCAAACTGGCGTTGCACAAAGAATCCAGAGAATGTCGCAACCATGTATAGGAATTCGGCTTCACGTTCTGTATATCCGAACGTACTGAGGGCATTGATTCGGTCGATGGAAATGTTCATAAAGAAATGACCTCTCCAACCAAGTCTTCTCCGCGCTCGGCAGACCTGCCGCGATAGTCCTGGTTGTAGAGCTTGAAACCTGCGGCGGTCTTAGCGGCGATCTGGCGAGCTTTGTAGTGGCCGGTTATGCATTCCAAATCAACTTTTGATTGTTCTTGCTTCCGCGATTCATATTCGACGCGGAGATCTGGAATCTGGATTTTGCTTTCTACGATCTTGAGGCCATGCGCATCGGCGATCTCCTGCCGTCTGCGTTGGTATTCCTCAGGAGAGAAGTCTTGAAGCTTTGAGACTTGGCGATTGATATTTTTTTTCAATTCAAAGTCGAGTACAACTCGTTTTGGAGTGCCGCCTGTTTTTGCAATGTGTTTCGCTTCTTTGTGGTACAGCTCATAGATGGCGGCGTCGTGCCGCAGTTCCCGTTTCTTAACGATTCCTGAATAGACTGCCTGCGCCTGGTTTGTCCGGAGGTGTTCTTCGGTGACAGCTTTGCCAGTTCGAGTGAGGGAGATATAGCGGCTCTTTCCTGCCGAATCGGCATGGATTTCTATGAGGCGTTGGTCTGCAAGATTGCGCAGGTCTTTTCGGAAGCGCTCTTTGTCGTCGTGATAAAGATGTTTCTGCAGGGATTCGGCTGTGATTGTGCGGAACGTTCCCACATCGCGTAGCAACGCTGACTGTGGGGAATTCAAGTGATATTCGCGGCCACGCAGCTCATAGGCAGTCCGACTTTTCTCGGACGGGCAGCTGTGGCGGCTCTCTTGCGAAACCCGACTTTCGGATTCTCTCGGCCCTCGGTCGGCCCGCAATCCCTCGTCATCCAGTGAGCGATCCATTTCTACTCCTCAGACCGCTCACGGATTTCGGCGGAAAGATCGTCCTGCCCGATTCTGAATTGTTTGTCTACGTAGACTAGTTTCTGGCCGGTGTGCTTAAGAAAGAAACGGCGGGCGAGCAGGAAGAAAGTCGCGAACAAATTGCTGAACAGCAGAATTGAAAACAGAGCGATTGCCCATCCGTAATTGTGGAAGATCGTTTGTCTATAAGGAATCAAGAATTTCATTCGATCCATCAGGACAAAACAGAAGGCCATAAAAAGAACCAGCGCGAGAAGTAGTGCATTGGCGATCATTGCTGCACCTCTCGGTACTCAGACGCAGCAATGTGTCCGCCGGATTCGGTTCAGTTAAAAGGAAATAATGCTATTGAAATTATTGAATGGCTAAGGTGCGACTCGACCCGAAAAGATTACGCAACGGGGAATCGATTGAAGGCGAGTCTCTTCTGATTAACGGTTCCGAGATCAGGATGGATGATGCCCTGCGATTGTCGGTAAGAATCTGAGCTTGACCTCGCGAAATAATCTGCTGATTCAGGGTTGTGAGTGCAATCGCGATTTTCCAACGACTGACCGTCGCCGTGGAATCTGAGTGAATCACAGTGAATCGCCGTGACTTTCTCATTAGGCTACTCTTTGGACTTGTGGTCGTAGTGATGGCTCTCCCACTGTTCTGGCTGCTTGGGGGAATTCGCTGGCTTGACACACAGGTCTTTCCGCCTCGACGACCGAAAAACATGCCGCAGAATGCCGTCTGGATTGATGCACCAGCGCTGCCGATTTCATGGCATCACGGATGGTGGTTCGGCTGTGACACGCTTTCAGCGGGTACAACTAACTACTGCAGACTTGTCATGGCAAACGGGCACGAGGTTTATGCTGGCAGATATTTGCCGTGTGAGGGGAGATCGCCGGTTCCGACGTCCAAAATCGACTTGGTGGCGCCTCCGGACAAGATCGGAATGTGGATAGTGGACAAACGCTTGAGCGAGATGGCTCCGATTGGAGCCTTGCGGAACGGCGATCTTCTACTTCCGGTCGTCGTTTTAGATCGCTGTGACGAACTCAAAGGCACGCACCGCAGTGACTGACGAAACGGGCGATTACAGTCGTTGAGCGTTTCTGAATGTAATGGCGATTTAGCGTAAGTTTCGCGGCGTGCGTCGGCGTGGCGCTAATCCGCGGTTTTCCGAAACTCCAAACCGTCACCGCCTTTGTGGAACAAACAGACAATGCGAGTGGCAGTTTCCATGCGACAGCGATAAAGAAAGTCGCCTTCCGCTCCGAAGTCGGGTTCGAACTCAAAATCGCCATTTCCAGCGAAAGCAACATTTTCCTCATCGCCATCTGGGCGAAGCCACTCTCCTCTCGATACGATTTGAACTCGATTGCCAACGTGCCGAAACATCAGGCGCCAGTAAAACTGCTGGGGATCATGATAAGAAGAAGGATGCTTCGCTTGCCGGGCAGCATCGGAATTGCGAATCCCCTCTCTATTGGTCAGGACGTGGTCGGGGCCGTTTAGCCCGGTTTGGAATTGTTGAGTGTAAACGTCGGTCACCAGAACCCAGGTTCCGTTCAGCTCAGCGCGCTTTGCGGGACGCGCTGCGCCGAACACGGCTTCCAGTCGTGCCATTGGAGAAGAGTACCGCTGAGCAGATTGCGCGTAGAGCGTGAATGACGGCGCCATGAGCATCATCAAAATCGCGGAGACATTCGCAAGTTGTATGTGTGACATCATGATCGGTTGTTAACAGGGCCATTCTCGCTCATTGACTCCGTCCAATGAGTGCTATGGCGATTTTTCGCCAACTAAGAAAATCGGACTTTCCTGGCGAGTTATCATTGCTTGGCGATGCCCGATACGCGCACTCCAAAACGACACAAGGATAATGTTGATGGTCCGTTTTACGTTGTGAACGGGGAGTGTATCTCTTGCGGAGCGCCCGAACTGCATGCTCCAAGCCTGATGTCACACGATTCCCAGGGGCACTGCTTTTTTTACACAGACAGCCTAACGGAGGAAGTGAGTCTGTGAGGTAGTGTCGATACTTTTTCGGTTGGTTTTGCTGGTACTGATTTCCTATGCTGGCCTCTGTGTCATTGCTCCGGCAACAGTTCTCCGTGTTCAGCAAACATGGAACCGGAAGCTTCGTCGCCAGACTCATAGAAATTACTCCACACCGGGAGAACGACTCGCTAGGAGTAACAGCCAAGACACATTGCGAAATCGAACTATACTGCGAGTTTCCGGCCTAGCGATTCTTGGAATGCTGCTGTGGGCATTGTTGAACTCACGCAGTTAACCGACATGGCTCTTCCCGAAAAACTACACCGGCGCAGGATTCTCCCTAGCGGGCGTTGCGTTTCATCTCGCCTTCACCACCCACCACAGTAGAATTCCTGAGATGACGAGTGCTACCCCAGAAAACAGAATTTATCTAAGCTGTAGCGAGTTCTGTTGCGTATTTCGTATCCCTATGCCCCTCGATTTTTCTCCCTGATTTGCCGTTGAAAAGAGCGTCAATTATCTCACCCGTCGCAGTATGATCGACAGCTCGGGAGGGCCAAAGGCAATGGGCCAAAGGATTGTTGTTGGGGATCAGCAGCTTCGCATCACAAACCTGGAGATAGACCGGCGCGACGTGGTGGATTTCTTCACCAGTGTGCCAGAAGAGGAACGCGAATCGCGATTCATTCATGCCGTTGAGCTGGGTGTATTTTGTCTCCAGCGAACGACGCTTCACCTAGATGCGGATTTCTACAAGCGTCAGATTCAGGGGCTGTTGGAGGAAGTTGAAAAGCGATTGATGGTTCTGCCCCAACGCACGCAAGAGGAATTGGCCAAGAAGATCGGCACGGATGAAGGCCAAGTGCTCGCACCCATCAAGAACCATGTCAATACCGTATTCGGTGAGGGTCGCCGCAGGATTACGGAAATCAAGAAGTTGCTGGAGGGGAGCCTCGACCCCGACAAACGCTCCAGCACTCTGGGCAAAGCACTGCATGAAGTTCGGCAGATGCTCAATCCCCAGCACAAGGATTCTATCCAGTCACGATTGGCGGACATCACGCGGAATGATGGCGCATTGGTGAAAACTGTAAGGAAGGTCGTGAAGGACATTACCGAGCCTCTCAGGTTAGATGTTGACCGACTCACAGCGGAGCTACGCGGAGAAGAGACAGCAGATGCCGTCCGGCAGCAGACGACGTTGAAG
>QIBC01000377.1 GCA_003225215.1 Acidobacteriota bacterium | reverse complement strand
CCCAAGGTCTGCCTACACCAGGACTCCCCGAAGTATGCAAAGGCTGCTCCGGTGCCTTACAAGTCGAATCAAACAGAGACCAGAAGACCTCCGCGACAAAATCAGAAGGGTTGGTGGACAGGTTCCCGACATTGTCCGGGGAGAAACCGAGAATAGTTCTTCTGGCCAGCGGTGGAGTATTTCGGGGGCCATTTCATGCCGGCATGTTAGCTTGCCTGCTGAGCGCTCAGATTCGGCCGCAAATGATCGTGGGCGCTTCGGTCGGAACGTTGATGGGTGGAGCACTGGGCGCCCTGCTGACCGTCGCCGAATACAAGCAGGCCGTCGCCCTTCTCGGCAACATCGTTGACGTCTTCCTGCACGTTGATGAGCGCATCGCCTTCACCAAGCCATTCAAAAGCGCCATGCGTGAGCTTGGTATCCGGGGACGATCGATCCGCTTGTCTCCTGCGCAACTTCGAAAACGCGTCCTGCGTGGTTCACGGGCAGATGCAAGCTTCGCCGCTACCGGCGCACCCGCTCCTCTGATCGACGCCATTGCTGATCTGGCAATGATTCCGCTTGAGGAGACCTCAAAGATCGCCGCCGAGTTCGTCTCCGGCCATGTCGCCGCGGCGGCCAACCTCCTTTTGCAGCAGTTAAAGGTCGAAACCCTGCAGCGCCTGGATATCACGACAGCGATCATCGGTACTTCGCTGCTTGAACCCACTGCCCGCACTCTGCTCGGAGAGCACATGGGGATTGAGCTGGGCAGACAACAGCCATTCCGCAATATCGCTTTTTTCGCGACGACTTCCGATATTCGAGCGGCACGGAGCATCATTCTCGGGACGCATGCCATCGCCAACGGAAACTCCTATGACTTCGTTCAGGCTGCGCTCGCCTCCAGCGCCTTCCCTTGCATTTTTTCTCCCCGCCGGGAGAGCGACATTCGTCCCGGTGTGGGAAACCCTGATTCGCTCTTTTCCGACGGCGGCATGTTTGACAATCTCCCCTATATCCCCGCGATCACGGTGTTGGCGGGGGTACAGCGGGAATACCGAAAAGCGCACGCCCTCGATTCCGTCCAGTATTTGCGGTCTCGCAGCAGCAGCCCGGACCTCTTCATCGTTGGCTCGCTTGATATCCGAGCGGAAATCGACGAAAGCCGGAATGGTCCATTCAACAACCTGGTCGCGATCACAAAGCGGGCGAAGCTGTTGCAGAACAACATGAAGATCGGCGCCTTCGAGAGTTCGGCAGAGCGCATTCATAAGCAGCTTGGGCTGCTGCTTGGTCGTGCCGGCGGGTATCAGACGCCGTCGGATGTTCAATTTGTCGACGGCATTGTAGACGCGGCTACCCTGGCCGTCTTTCCTTCGGATGCCGACCACCTGAATCCTACATTCGCTTTTTGCCGCTCGACAGGATTCAAGCCCTGGCGCGTGCGTCTGTCCATCGCCGATGGCTGCTTTCAGACATTCGCGAAATTGGTGGATGCGGCAGGGCAGCCGAGCGGTTCGGTACTCGGCGACGCAATGCGCGGCCTGATGAGTGATCGCATACCCATGATCGAACGGCGACCAACAGACGGCAATTATCAACGGGGAGAGTGTCCATTCTTTAGACACTCAGCCGACACCAGTGCGAGCCACAAGGCAGGGAAGCTTGTGAGCGCCGGTCAAAACGGTACCCAAGCTTTCAAGTGCCCGTTTTATGAAGCCTGGGAAACACTGTCCCGTGACGATCAGAAACATAGCGCGGAATCGGCCGGATCGTCTCTCGGTGTTTATCACGAGTGCATCTCCGATTCCATCCACAGGAGAGCGCAGTGATCGCAAAGAATGAGTGTGGAATTTCCCAATCGGTCGATCCTTGTCTGGATCGGACGAGGTACCAGGCCAAGTTAAGCAAGAAGAATTCAATCAGGAGAGTAGTGTGAGCAACGGAGGTGATTCTCTCGTCAATTTCAAAGCCGGACCAATCGACATCATGGTCGGGGGCGACAAGGCAGCGATGCAGGCTATCGCGGGCAATCAGCCGTTCCCACAATGGGATACAAAACTCGGCGAGCTAACCGCCAAGGCCGCAACGGCAGATCCAATTAGGCTCCCGTCCTCGGGTGGGGTTCTGGTTCAGTTCAGTGGCAATGTCAGCGCTTACGCCGGTCTGGGATTATTCACCGACCCTGCAAAGCTCGTGAACAGTCTGGGCATCGCAGACGACCTAAGCGCTGGACTCACCTTGTCAGGTGGGAATGATTCAGGGTTCTGCGTGTTGCGCTGGGGATATGACCTGGCCGCATCCGCGCAGGGCTCAGTAGCTCTGGCAGCTCCTGGATCCCTGACTTTTGGAGTGGACGGCAGCCGCGAGGCGGTGTATGCGGTTGTGCGTCGATTCAACCGGGCTGTGGGCGGAAGGGACGTCATACAGGGGACGGTTGCAAGCTGGACGATGCCCCAAGCCGTCAAATCTGTCGAGGATCTGCAGGCCGCCACTTGGCTCATCGCGGAGGTGGACGGCGCCATTGCTCTCAAGATTGCCGGGGCGTACGGATATGACTTCGATTGGGTGCGCCAGCTCAAGGCGGGTGGATTGTCGGGTGATGTGGGCCTGAAGCTGCATGCTGCCATTTCGGTGGCACTCGGATTTTCCGCCGCCGGCAAATACTGCGTCGTGCTCTCCCGAGAGCCCGAAGATCCTCAGAATCTGCGTTTGCGTATTTTCAAATCCAACA
>QIBC01000182.1 GCA_003225215.1 Acidobacteriota bacterium | reverse complement strand
AGGCCGCTCGGAAGTTGGGTTCCGGCGCGCAGTCCATTGGGATCGATTACGATGGCGACGTTGTCGCGCTCATGCACGCGGATGTACGGCGCCGCTCGTTGAATCCTCATCGCGAGCACATCTTACAACGCAAGCACCCTCGTAGAGACGCAGCATGCTGCGTCTCTACCATGCTGCGTAGAGTCCGGTTTGGTCTGGCGATAACCAACCAGCTCCTTCTGACGTATATTGCAGGGACGCGAAAAGAGCCTAAGAATGACGCAGGCGTCGGGAGATCAGGGAAGTCTTTGCGCTCTGTACGTGGACATGGGCACTACGAATACCCGTGTGTGGCTCATGAATAGCGACCGGACCGTTGCTAGCGTGAGCGACACAATAGGAATTCGCGACGCTGCACGCGACGGTGGCCTGGGAATCCGCAGCGGCTTAGGAAAGTTGATCGGGAAAGCGCGCAGGGCTGCTGAACCTTGTGATCCGCCCGAATATATCGTAGCAGCCGGTATGATTGGTTCTAATTTGGGACTCGCAGAAGTACCTCACCTCCAGCCTCCCACAGGAATTGGAGAGCTCATCGCGGCGGCGCAATGGCATCACTTCCCTGATGTGTGCGATCTCCCCTTCCTTCTCGTTCCTGGAGTTCGCTCCGGCCCTGCAAACGTTGGCGTGACATCGATTCACCAAACCGACGTAATGCGTGGAGAGGAGACTCTTTGTGCAGGCTTGGTGACGCTAAGAATCGTTGTACCTCCGGCTGTTGTGCTGAACCTGGGCTCCCATTGGAAGGCAATTCAATTGGATGGCGACGGAAGAATTCAGTCGAGCGTCACCTCGCTTTCTGGTGAGTTGTTTCATGCAGTGCAAGCGCACACGGTTCTCGCCGGCTCGGTACCCCGCGAAAGACCACAAAATCTGTCGCCAGAATGGATCGAAGCCGGCATGGCAGAACAGCGCCGGGCGGGTCTGGCGCGTGCCTTGTTTTGCACGCGGCTCCTTGATCTGGCGCGCCAAGGCAGCCCGGAAGACCGCCTCGCGTTTATTGTTGGAGCATTCATCGCTCCGGACCTGGACGGTTTGCTGGCTCGCGGCATCATTGCTCCGCACATGCGAGTTGCGCTCGTGGGGCACTCGGCAGTCTCACAGGCCTGGCAAACAGCTCTATCCCGAATGCAGATCACAGCGACGATGATCAGCCGGGAACAAGCTGAGACGGCTCTGCTTCACGCCATGCAACGCATCCTGGTTGGAGCCTTGCCTTCACTCGAATCTGCCTTACAGAGGGCGCGCGCGAATGAATAGCTCAGCGCGTCCCGAAGTGGTTCTCGAAGGTGCGGAGGAGGCGATCCGGCAACAAGCGCGGCGCCGCATTG
Source organism: Acidobacteriota bacterium (assembly GCA_003225215.1). Lineage (GTDB taxonomy): Bacteria > Acidobacteriota > Terriglobia > Terriglobales > Acidobacteriaceae > Gp1-AA112. Next base: position 13,500 of record QIBC01000182.1, on the reverse strand, counting down.
CCTTTCGCATCTTGCCCTATCTGACGCTGCTATACGTGATCGCGTATTTGGATCGGGTGAACGTCGGCTATGCCGCGCTTGAGATGGTCGGTGATCTGAGGTTCGGCCCAGAAGTCTATGGGTTCGGAGCCGGCATCTTCTTCGTCGGTTACCTCCTGCTGGAGATTCCCGGAACCATCCTGGTAGAGAAGTGGAGCGCGCGGAAGTGGATTGCGCGCATCATGATCTCCTGGGGTGTGGTCGCGGTTTGTACAGGATTCGTTCGTACTCCGGTGCAATTCTACTGGGTACGCTTTCTGTTAGGAGTGGCGGAAGCGGGTTTCTTTCCGGGAATTATTGTCTATTTGAGTCACTGGGTGCGGCCGGAGGATCGGGCGCGAGCGCTTGCCGTGTTCACGGTCGCGCAGCCGATTTCCAATCTCATAGGCTCCCCAATTTCGGGATTGCTGTTGGGAATCCACTGGTTCGGCCTCGCAGGATGGCGCTGGCTCTTCATCCTGGAAGGACTCCCCGCAGTCTTCCTCGGGATCATCACGATCTTCTATTTGACGGATTGGCCGCATCAGGCCTCGTGGCTCTCCGAGCAAGAGCGCCAATGGATCGCTTCGGAACTTGAAAAAGAAATGAAAGCTAAACAGGCAGAACATCCGATCAACGTGTGGCACGCGTTGCGGCACAGAAATGTCGTTTGCCTGGCGGCAGCCTACTTTTTCGTGGCGAGCAGTGTTTTCGGATTTACCTTCTGGTTTCCTACGATCCTCAAGAGATTGTCGGGATTTTCGAATCTTCTCGTCTCAACGATTGCCGCGCTGCCTTTCGCCGTTGGACTTTTAGCGATGCTGGTGGTCGGATGGTCGTCAGATCGCACACGCGAACGCCGCTGGCACACCGCGGTTAGCATGCTCTTGATCGGCGCCGGCCTGGCGTTGAGCTTGCTCCCACACGGAGTGTTTCTGCCGCTGCTGATGTTCTGCGTGGCTGGAGCCGGATTGTATAGTTATCTTCCCGGCTTCTGGTCCATACCCAGCAGCTTTCTCTGCGGAACGGCAGCGGCTGTCTCGATTGGCTTGATTAATTCCATCGGAAACCTGGGTGGATTCGCGGGTCCATACATCGTCGGTTATTTGAGCAAGGCTACTCATTCGTTTACCGCGGGAGTGCTTTATCTTTCGGTTTGCGCAGTAATCGCGGCAGGATTTGTTCTCGCATTGCCGCGTATGGAACGAGTAAGCAAGGCGGCAGCTGCGAGTTCTGAATAACATCTCATGTACTTTGATTCGAGGTAGCGGCAAGGCGCAGACGTCTCGACCTGGAAGTGCGATTATCGAGCGTAACTACTGAAACGAGCTGTGGAGGATCTGCATTCATGAAGCTGCGTAGTGCAGCCTGGTTTGGCTTACGGAACCGCGATGGATTTATTCACCGAAGTTGGATGAAGAATCAGGGCCTGCCCGATCACTTGTTCGATGGACGGCCGGTGATCGGCATCTGCAACACCTGGTCTGAGCTGACGCCGTGCAACGCGCATTTCCGCAAAATCGCGGATCACGTGAAACGCGGAGTCTACGAAGCTGGAGGATTCCCGCTCGAGTTTCCAGTGATGTCGCTGGGCGAAACTCTCATGCGGCCCACAACGATGTTGTTCCGCAATCTTGTGAGCATGGACGTGGAGGAGTCGATTCGCGCGAATCCGGTGGATGGTGTGGTTCTACTCGCTGGATGCGACAAAACTACTCCAGCCTTGCTGATGGGCGCCGCCAGTTGCGACCTGCCGGCGCTCATGCTCTCGGGCGGACCAATGCTCAACGGGAAGTTTCGCGGGCGTGACATCGGCTCGGGCACGGATGTTTGGAAGTTCAGCGAAGATGTGCGCTGCGGCGCGATGAGTATGTGCGACTTCATGGCCGCTGAGGCTTGCATGAGCCGCTCCGCGGGCCACTGCATGACGATGGGAACGGCGTCAACAATGGCGTGTGTTGTCGAGGCGCTCGGCATGGGATTGCCGACCAATGCTGCGATTCCCGCAGTAGACTCGCGCCGCTATGCGCTCGCCCACACCGCGGGCCGCCGCATTGTCGAGATGGTGAAAGAGGATCTGCGCATGTCGAAGATCCTCACGCGCAAAGCGTTTGAGAATGCAATTCGTGTTGTGGGGGCTATCGGCGGATCAACCAACGCGGTGATTCACCTTCTGGCCATAGCGGGTCGTATCGGGGTCGATCTGACCCTGCACGACTGGGATGTGCTCGGACGCAATGTCCCCTGTCTGTTGAACCTGATGCCGGCCGGCAAGTACCTGATGGAAGACTTCTACTACGCAGGCGGCCTGCCCACCCTGATCCGCGAGCTTGGAGACCTGATCCATCGCGACGCGCTCACGGTGAATGGAAAGACGATCGGGGAAAACGTAGCAGAAGCAGACTGCTTCGATCGCGAAGTGATTCGCACAGCCAAAGATCCATTTCGGGACAACAGCGGTATCGCTGTCCTGCGCGGCAATCTATGCCCAAATGGCGCTGTGCTCAAGCCCTCTGCGGCAACGCCCGAACTGATGAAGCACAGCGGGCGCGCAGTGGTTTTCGACAACATCGAAGACTTCTATGCGCGTATCGACGCTCCTGACTTGGACGTCGACGAGCGGTCGGTGCTGGTGCTAAAGAACTGCGGCCCGCGTGGCTATCCAGGAATGCCGGAGGTTGGGAACATGCCACTCCCACCTAAGATTCTGAAAAAAGGCATCACCGACATGGTGCGCATCTCCGATGCGCGCATGAGCGGCACAGCCTTTGGCACCGTGGTACTGCACATCTCACCAGAAGCCGCCGCCGGCGGTACGCTGGCTCTGGTTCAAAATGGCGATGTAATTGATTTGGACGTCCACGCTCGCCGGCTGCAGTTAGAGGTCTCAGACAGCGAGCTTGTACGACGCAAACAACAATGGAAGGCTCCGCAACCTGTCTTCGAACGCGGCTACTACAAGCTCTACTTCGATCACGTAATGCAAGCCGATCGCGGCGCCGATCTCGATTTTCTTCCCGGCGGAAGCGGCGCGGGCGTCCCACGAGATAGTCATTAGCCGTAATCTCCGCGTAGAGACGCAGCATGCTGCGTCTCTACCATGCAGCCGTGCAGCTCCTGACCTGTAAGACCTAGTCGAATTCTGCTGTTTGCTTTACCAAGAAATCGAAATCGCATCCTTCCGGCGCCTGCAAAACGCTGCGCCGATAAAGAGCAGCGTATCCCCGATCAGGTTGAGGCGGGGGCGACCAAGACGCAAAACGTCGCTTCTGCTCTTCTTCGGGCACAAGCAAATCGACTCTCTTTTCAGCCACCGACAGCGCGATTCGATCTCCGCTGCGCACAATTGCGAGCGGTCCACCGGCTGCGGCCTCCGGAGCGACATGGAGAATGATCGTGCCATAGGCCGTTCCGCTCATGCGCGCATCGGAGATGCGAATCATGTCCTTGATACCGGCTCGCGCGAGCTTTCCTGGAATGGGAAGGTAGCCGGCTTCGGGCATTCCTGCCGCGAGCGGTCCTGCATTCTTTAGAACGAGAATGTCATTCGGCAGCACCTCAAGATTCGGATCGTCGATCCGCTTGGCCATGTCGTCGACATTCTCAAAGACCACGGCGCGGCCCTCGGTCTCGAATAGTGACGGAGTGGCGGCCGCGCGTTTGAGGATCGCGCCTCGGGGCGCAAGACTTCCCGACAATGACACAATGCCTCCGCTCGAGGAGATCGGTTCAGAGAACCGATGAATGACCTTCCTGTCCACCCACGACTTGGGACCATCCAGGCGCTCGCGTAACGTATGCCCGTCCACGCCCATACAATCGAGATGCAGCAATGGCCGCAGTTCCTGCAGCACGGCTCCGACCCCCCCGGCGGCATAGAAATCTTCCATGTAGCCTTCGCCTACCGGCTTCAGGTCAACCAGCACGGGAGTCTCATCAGAAATCTCGTTGAGTCGAGCGAGTGAGAGCGGAATCCCCAACCGCCCGGCAATTGCTGTGAGATGGATGATGGCATTCGTCGACCCACCGAGAGCGAGCAAGACTCGCAATGCGTTCTCTGCAGATTGCTCGGTGATGACCTCGTCGGGCGTGATCGGCTGCTGCGTCAGACGCACCGCAGCTTTACCAGTCTCCTCGGCAGCAACCATGCGCGCGGAATGCACGGCCGGAATAGCTGCCGTTCCGGGTAGCGACATCCCGAGAGCCTCAGTAATGCACGCCATCGAGCTCGCAGTTCCCATTACGGCACAGGTCCCCGCTGTGACGGCGAGGTTGCCTTCTACTTCAGAAACTTCCGTTTCGCTAACCTCTCCCGCGCGGTACTTGGCCCAGAACCGCCTGCAGTCAGTGCAGGCTCCCAGACGCTCGCCTCGATATCGGCCGGTCATCATCGGCCCGGTCACGAGCTGAATCGCCGGCTTGCCGGCAGATGCCGCGCCCATCAACTGGGCAGGCACGGTCTTGTCGCATCCACCGATGAGCACAACCGCATCCATCGGCTGCGCGCGGATCATCTCCTCCACATCCATCGACATCAGGTTGCGAAACATCATGCTGGTGGGATGGAGGAAGACTTCGCCGAGAGAGATGGTGGGAAACGGAGCGGGCAGCCCTCCGCCGGAGAGCACTCCACGCGAGACCGCCGCGGTCAACTCATCCATCGTGCGATGGCAGTTATTGAACCCGCTGCCAGAAACTGCGATGCCGATGACAGGCTTACCAAGTAATTCCTGGGAAAGACCCATGGAGCGCGCGAACGATCGCCGCAGATAGCGCGAGAAATCGCGGTCACCGTAGTTCGTTAGGCCACCATCGAGGCCTTGTGGTTTACGCATGCAAAACCTTAGAGGCGAACACGAAGGTCACGAAGGAAAAAGCGAAGGTCACAAACTTAGGGATGAAGGACCGACGCGCCCTCGCGCGGGTTTTGCTTACGATGGCTAACTTGTTTTGTACTGTCGACAACATCGCGATCCCCGCTCTTTGGAGCTGATCTGCAAACACCCGCCCGAGGGCGGCCGCAGGTCCTTAACGCTAAAGCTTCGTGACCTCTTATTATGTTTTGCTTCGTGCCCTTCGTGTTCGCCTTTCATCACGAACTCGCCGTACTCGCAACCGCCGGCTTCGCGGGACGCACCATGAAAGCCATCCCTGCAGCAATGATGAGCGCGATTCCGAGAATGCCGAATCCGTCGCAAAACGCTGAGTCGCCAGCGCTCCCAAAAACGATGCTCCAGAAACGATCAGCGTGAGGCTCATGTGTGCGCGCCGCTCCCCGGTCCTGTCGGAGCTCTTGGCGGCCGCCACCATCAGGATAGCTGCCAGCACGTAGGGAATCGTGATTACATTTCCCAGCGTCAGATCGCTCAGCTTCTTCGCCTTGCCGAGAGCCGTTGGAAGCCAGAACAGCGAACCATAGCTGCCGAAGTTTCGGAGAAAGTAGATCGTAGTGAGGATCAAGATCTGGGGCGACAACAGCGCTGCCAGGTAACTGACTCGCTCCGGAAGTTGGATGTCGGTAGCCTCGTCGGCTAGCGTTTTCTCGAGATATTGGCGCTCTTCCGCAGAGATCCACTTCGCTTGTTCCGGAAGGTCGTCGATGCTCACGAACCAGACGAGCAACCACAGAAACGGCAAGGCACCTTCGACGATCAAGAGCACACGCCAGTTCCAGTGCGTGAGCAGCCATCCTGAGAGTGGAGACGAAATCACGACGGAAAGCGGTAAGCACAACATCCAATAAGCATTCGCGCGAGCGCGTTCCGCACGAGGGAACCAGTGTGCGACCAGGACAAGAACCGCCGGCCAGACTCCTCCTTCGGCAAGCCCCAGAACCAGCCTCATCAGCCTGAACTGCGTAAGCGTATGCACGAGGCCCGTTGCAATCGAGCAGAGGCCCCACGCCACAAGCAGAATCGAAACCGTTCGCTTGGCGCTCCAGTGTTGCGCCAGGTACGCTGCCGGCATCTGCAGGAGCAAGTATCCCCAGAAGAACAATCCCACAGCATCGCCCGCCTGCCGCGGGTCCATGTGGAGTTCGGCGCTCATCGCAGGCAGCGCCATGGAAACGTTCGTGCGATCGATGTACGCGATGGTGTACATCACGAATGAGACAGAGAGAATCCGCAACCATCGTTGTTCGGTCATTTAGGAGAGGGAAGTGCTTTCTTGTATCCTCTGCTTTGCTCATTCTGGATCATCTAGTTGTGCTGAACGAAACGAAAAATCCCCGGTTGCGCGCCTCCAGCGCTATTCATCCAAGAGGGTTGGTTTGTGCGGTTCATTTTGCAGCTTCACCATCTCGGCAATACTCTCCGCCAGTTTGGATTCACATGCTTGCGCATCTCGGCTTCATCGTCGCGCTTGCGGTACTTGCACTTGCGATACCGCTCTCGCCCGCGTGCGAGTTGATCTTGATCGAGCTCGACTCCAAGACCGGGCTTCTCCGAGATATGCACGCACCCGTTCACAATCGGGACGCGTCCGCCGGCGGCCACTTCGTCTTCCGCTGACTGCCATGGATAATGCGTGTCGCATGCATACGTAAGGTGCGGCGTTGCGGCCGCTGCATGCGCCATCGCCATGAGGGAAACGCCGAGATGGGAGTTGGAGTGCATCGACAATCCCAAGCCAAACGTGTGGCACAGCTTGCCCAGCTGCTGAACTTGCTGAATGCCACCCCAATAATGAGGATCGCACAGCACAACTTGCACCGCGTCAGTTCTGACGGATTCGGGAAGATCCGCAAAGGAAGTCACGGCCACATTGCTGGCCAGTGGAGTTTGGATTCCTGCAGCGAGCAGCTTCTTTCGTACTTCGGCCATTCCAGAGATGTTTGCGGTTGGATCTTCAAGATATCCGCCGTTTCCCAGCTCTTCGCGCAGTGCCTTCCCGATCTCGACCGAAGTCGCCACCGACCACGCGCAATTCGGATCGAGGCGAATCGGCACCTTCGGTCCAAACTCCGCGCGGAGCTGGCGCACGGTTTCGATTTCTTCCGCCGGCTCTAGAACTCCAGCCTTGAACTTGATCTCGCGAAAGCCATACTTCGCGAACATCTGCCTCACCTGTGCGACCAGTTGCGTCGGGGTTAATGCCTCTCCGTACTCGTCAGGGCGCAGATCTTCGCCTTCGCCGCCGCCACCCGCATGCTTGTAGAACGGATAAGCGGAGAAGGGAACTTCGCTGCGTGCCCGTCCGCCCAGCAAATCGCATACGGGCTTTCCGACTGATTTTCCGATTAGGTCGAGGCACGCGATCTCAATCGCTGAATAGAGTCGCGCGGCGGCGTCGAGCGGATTCTCCCCGGGCACGTGATAGGTCTGGGAGCGATCCCCAGGAGCGCTTGCGTCGATCATGGGCAACAATTTGCCTGCTAGGCGGTAAGCACCCACCCCAACAATTTGCTCGCCGAGTTGCCGAAAACCTTGAGCGATGGAATCGCCACCGTGAGTCTCACTAATTCCCACAATTCTGTCTTCGCTCTCAAGTTCCAGAATGGTCCTGAGCGCGTAAGGTGCATGCAGCCCGTAAGAACTCCGCAGTGGCGGATCAGCTATGGCGACGGAGTGAACGCGCAAGTCTGCAATTTGCATGTTTCTTCCGTGGTTACGGGCCCCCGCCCGATCTTTATACAGCGCGCACGAGAATATTTTCATCGTTGCTTCGCGAATCCGTAGAAGAGCAGAAGTGGGACGAGGCAGTCAATCAATTACAGGAAGCCAGGCGTTCTGCTTCTTGATATTCTCTTGCGGGCCACGACGCCGGCTTCCTATTTCGAACAGTGAAATCGCGCCTGAGAACCCAACTTCACGATTTGTGATTGCGAGAATATGCAAGAGGAAACGGGACAACTCAATCGACGAACTTTTCTTAAGCTCAGCGGCGCTGCCGCAGCAGGGCTCGCAGGCCGCAACCTTTATTCCCAAGTTCCGGGACAGGAAAATACTGGGCCGCTTACCAGTCGAAACGTACCGACAAATCCAATTGTAATCAGATCACCGGATCTGGAAGTTGTCCTCGACCGACACGACGGCCTGCCGTATGAGTATCGGCTGTTGCGCGGAAACCGCCGGATGCTCGGTGAAGATCTGGGCAAGCCGATTCTAGTCACTTTCTATGACAAATCGTCCGGGACGATCAAGAATGCTGCCGCCTCGGTGCAAAAGCTATCCGAGCTGAAGGACCACTCCGATCTCCTCTTTCAGATCCCGGACGGCTCGCAGACCGCGGTAAGTTTCGTGCTTGCCTACATAGTTCAAGAAGCTACCCTTCGGGTTGTGCTGTACGCGGTCCGTGAATCTCCCGGATACGAGCTTATCGAAGTGGCGCTGCCGCGACTTGCTGCGATTCGCGAGGAGGATGGACCAGCATGGCTCGCCCACGGCGACGATGGCGGCTGGCTCGCCACTCTCAAAGACGCCACGCCTGGATCGTTGAAGCCGAATACGTTTTGGGGCAATGTGTCGGCAACTCTGCCGGTGGTGATGATCGGCACCGATCATTTGATCTGCGTGCAGGAAACAACCGCGTTCATGGACGGAACCACGCTCAGCGTGGGCGGCGAGCCAGGCAAGCGACGGGCGGCGCTTGGCACGACCAAGAGTCATCGCGTAAACGGCACTCTCTGCTACGACATGAATACCGGACCGGGGACTCCGCGCAACTGCGGCAATCAGCAGACTCCTAATTTGCTGATCGAGCAAGAGTCATCATGCCGCCTGGATTTTCTCAGCGCTCGCGACGACAAGACTCCCCTAACCTGGCTGGACGCTGCCAAGCTGGTGCGCAAGCGCATGCCGCCGATCCCGAATCATCTTTACGACAACGCGTTTGTCTACGGTATTCGCTGCGACGAGCCCAGCTACCCCAAGCCTTCGTCCACCTTCGAGCAGTGCGAGCAACTCATCCATCAGATCGCGGAACTGACCGACTACTCGCCGCAGATCGTTCATCTTTGGGGCTGGCAATATCGGGGCAAAGACACCGGCTATCCCGCGGTACAGGAGGTCAACCAGCGCATCGGCGGCTACGACGCAATGATGAATCTGATGCAAAAGGCAAATGCCTATAACTGCATCGCGACACTCTCCGACAACTATGACGACGCCTACCGCAGCAGCCCGGAATGGGATCCGAAGATAATCGCACGACGTCCTGATGGCGAGCTGTGGGAGAGCCGCAACTGGACAGGTGAGAACTCATACATCATCGGACTCGCCAAGTACATGGTCGGTCCCGGAATGGAACGCATTCGCTACACCTGCGAGCGGTACAGGCTGCCTAAGACCACGCATGTCGACGTACTCTCATATTTTTCCATTCGCAATGACTGGGACCGTGAACATCCCGCCAGCGGCATCAAGAACCTGCGCGAAGGCCGTTACAAGATCCTTGCCGAGTTCGCTAAGCGCGGAGTCGACGTAAGCTCCGAAGCGCTTCGCTACGCCTTCATCGGCAAGATCAGCTCCTTCTGGTACATGACTGGCCCGGGAACCTGCCCGTTCGGAGGCGCCGCGATTCCGCTGCTGGCAACGATCTATTGCAAGAGTGCTGTCTGGGGCCAATCCGGTAGGACAACGAGTGCCGCCGACCGCGTTATGAACACGTTGTTCTACAACGGCTGCTCGCACGCAATCGTCCGCGCGGACATGGATCTGAACGACGCGCTCGATACCTTCTATCTAGTGATGGTGCCCTGGTTCCAACTGCACGCGCGCAACATCGAGTCTTTCCGCCGCGATGGAGAAAGAAGCGTTATTGGGCTGGAGGGTAATGCGGCAATCGATATCGATTGGAATGCTAAGACGTATTCAGCATCGCTCGATGGCTCGCTCATCTGTTCCGAAGCAGGCACGTTTTGTCCGCTCGATGAGAATCGAATCGCGTTTTACTCGCTCACGTCTCAAGAACTCACCGCACATTTGCCCGCAGGATGGCAAGCAAGTGAAGTGCGCGCCGCCAAACTAACGACGACCGGTCCTGAAAGATTTCAGGCCACAGTTGAAGGCAATAGTGTCCGAGCAAATGTCGAAGCACGTCAGCCAGTGATTGTCTATAAGAATGAAGCGGCAACGCGGCAGCGCCGCTGATCGGTCGATCGGAAAAATTTCTCGGGGCTGAACCGCTTCGGGAAAATGTTTTGATTTTGATTTTGCGACGCCTGTCAGGGCGTCGACTTCAGTCGTGCCGTAAGTCGCTTAGCTTCACTTCCACTCTGCCGAAGGCCTGCGCGCAGTGAAGCGGAGCGCAAAAACAAAAAAGGCTTTTCTCTTGTTGCTTCGACCTCACACGTTCCGAACGTTGTCGTAAGCTTGCTAGGCGGCCGCCTCTTCCATGTCCTTGGACATCACAAAGAAGATGTGCCCTTCTTGCTCGCATTGAAATGCCAACAGTCCGCCAATGGGCTGCTTCTGATTCGATTTCTCGACGTAAAGCTTGTAGCCAATCTCCAGATGCCTAAGCGGACCCTTGCCGCATATAGGACACTTTCCGCGAAGAGGCAGTACCTGCATACTCCGACCAGAAGAGAGATGTAGCCGAATTCTATCCCCGCATGTTGGTCCCAGGCCGGACAACTTACGCCATTAACTCCAGGACGCAAACATTAACCCGATTATTCCCCGTCAATCTCAACAGACTTCCTCCAGGGAGACCGAAAGGAACGGCCTGGCTTGAAACATTGAATCTTGACGGGTGACCAACGTAATCCCAGAGTGGCTGTTTTTTTTCGGTTCGATTCAGCCTAAGGAGAGGACCCTCGCCGCGTCGATCTCAGGTAACGAAGGTTTCGTTTGGATGCACAATGGCGGTGCTTAAAAAAGTGCGTGCCCCATCTTCGCTGGTAATCGCGGATGAGGCACGCATTTTGTCGCGGAACGGAAGAGGAGGGTGGTGTCCGTTCCGAGATTCTTACAGTCCGCGGCCGAACTTCGGGTGGAAGGTCACGCCGAACGACAGCCGGATGTTGTTTTGCGTCTGGCTGCTGAAGCGGGTCATGAGGTAGTCAAACTGGAACAGGCGGACAGAGATCGCATCCGAGGCCTTCCAGTCATAACCACCGCCCAGAGCCGTGGCGAATGCGTTGTCGGAAACCGAGAGGTTCGTGCCCAGCACGCTGGTGCTTACGCTGTCATGGGCGAAGCCGAAGAGGCCGTGAACAAAGACGGCTCCCTTTTGGTTGGGCATCTTGAACTCGGGGCCAAACAGGTACGTGTAGATGTGGTTGTTGGCTCCGTTTTCGCTGTGATAGCTGCCGTTCATGTCGGCCGAGATGCCAAAAGCCGGTGTGAGCCTTAAGGTCGCCGTGCTCTCCCAACCGTTCTGGTTGACAGCGCTCGCTCCTTGGCCAGGGTTGAAGCGGGTATAAGAATATCCGCCGAATACGTCTAACTTGTCCGAAGACTTCTGCGCGAAGAGCGAGAAGCTCGTGGCAAGCACAAATAAACTTGCGAACAGGATTTTCCTCATGAACCTTGATTCCTCCAGTGGCGAACAAAGATTTGTTCGAGCTAATTTTTTCCTGGGGCGATAGCGCCAACGATAAGCTGGCTTGAGGTGGGGGAAAAGAGTCCTGTAGACCATAGGGTAATCCGCGACTTCGGTAATGTTTAGAGCTCAGGTAACAGGCTGATAATCTGAAAAATCGTTAAGAATTAAGCAGATAGCGCTAGTTCACTCACGGCCACGCAGAGATCGAAACTGGATAATCCTACGGCGGTCGCGCTTGGATGGCCGGCCTTCAGGAGCCGGAGTGAAGTCCTTCAATGCTTTGCGCTCTTCCGCCAGCTTGAGGCGCAATTCGCGGCTAGCTTCTGTTTCCCGATACAGCGTCTGAGCAATCGATGCTGGACCGCGAACGTGACTGAGAACCAAGACCTCGACTGAAAACTCGCCGGCTTCAGTTCGGATCTGTAAGAGGTCCCCGACGCGCACTTCGCGGGCAGCTTTGACCGGATGATTGTTGGACTGAATCCTGCCTAGCTCACAGGCTCGCGTAGCCAACGAACGCGTCTTAAAGAATCTAGCAGCCCAGAGCCACTTGTCGATGCGCACACCACTCATCTGGTAAGTTCCAATTAAGGAAGATTCTAGTGCATCGACGGGATGGCTATCGACGTCCGGCTATCAGCGTTCGGCCCCGGGCTGTCAGTACCGGCGGCGGTAGCCGCTGGGTGCTTCGCCCGTTACGTTGTAGCTATCGATGGGCTCTGCCGTGGTGGACGCGCTTCCGGCTCGGATTCCTGGGCTGCTTTCCCAATCCACGAGATTGACCAACAAATTCCGCGCTTCGCGCTCGCGATTGAACGGTCCGCGAGGATGGATAGTTGAAACGGAACCGAAGAAGACCCAGCGGCTATCGCCGCCGGTACCCGACGTCGGACATCTCTCTTGGGTTTCGCCTATTGCTACCCATCGCCTACTGCTTACCGCTGTTCTTCACAAACAATCACGGCCTGCATTCTTGCGAATGCAGGCCGTGGAATGTGGTGAGATGTCCTCTTTCGAGCTGGCCGACTCTGTTGCCAAAACCGGCTGCTCACACAATCCGGTGAATTTGTCGCCCATCGTGCCCCCTTCCGTTACCGGAAGCTTTACGCCGGAACCCGCCTTGCGGCGTCTTCCTGCGAGTGCCCGAGGAGCGAAGCCTGTTGCCTGATTTCGACAGGCCGTCCACCGATTCGCTGCTCTTTGTTATCCCGCACCCTCTCGGGTTTGAGATAGGGCCACAGACGATCCGAAAAACTTTCGTCTCCCGGTGTTTCTGCGGTCTCTAGGCTGGCCCGTCTATTTCAGTAGCTTTCGCCACTGAAGAACTGCCAGTCTTGCAGGCCATCTGGATTGCAGATGAGCTTTCGCTCACCCAACATCACAGTTGGTCTTTCGCCGATTGTCCGTCGTGACTTGCGCCACGCTGTTCAGGTCAACCGGGCTTTTGCCTGCATGATTCCGCACTCGACTCACGCCAAATGGTTCCTCATGCTTGGACTTCTCGAACAGCTTCGTCCCTGAATTTCCGATTCCAGGCGAACCTGGATTCAGTTTCGGCGAAGCCGTCATCAATCGCCGCCCTCGTCCCGGGCGCGCCGGGATGCCTTCGGCCGACTGACAACCGCAAAACCCGCTTTGACTTACGCCATGCGCTGGGTTGCGATTTGATTGCCGTGATCAGCAGAACGCTTCCGCAATCTGCTCATGCAACTCGCCCTTACGGGCTGCTACTCGCGTGTTCCCTTTCGGGAACATCGAATCCGCTGCAGTCACTGTTTCCAGCACTACTGCAACTGCCGCCGGCTTACCCCGGCAGCACCGGCAACTTGGCTGCGATGCAGAAGTCTTGAATCGAGCTTGCGCCTGACTCAAACGCTTCCGTCCACAGTGCTGATCTCTTGCGCTTGCAGAATCTTTGAGAACGCGCTTCGGTTACCCTCTGGCGCCTTCCCGCATGAAGCGCAGCTTGCGCTGGTCTTCATGCTTTCAAGC
>QIBC01000181.1 GCA_003225215.1 Acidobacteriota bacterium | reverse complement strand
GGTGATCCACGCGGCTTCCATGGCTTTCAAGCCATATTCACCGAATGCCAAACTGCCGCCGCGCCACGCTTTGCCGGTGCGCCGGCCGCGCATTTGCTTTCGATACTTCACTTTCTTGGGCATCAACATCGCTGTGTTCTCTTTTCCTGGTCTCGTTCAACTTTTCGTTAACGCTTATGCTGCCGCTACGCCTTCACGTTCCTTTTGCAGCTTGGAAGCACGCTTGGGCACATTTTCGCCCTGATAAACCCAGCACTTCACGCCGATTACGCCGTAGGTAGTCCTGGCTTCGGTGAATCCGTATTCAATGTCCGCACGCAGCGTGTGCAGTGGCAACCGCCCCTGCAAATACCACTCGGAACGCGCGATTTCATTTCCGTTCAACCGGCCCGACACGCGAACCTTGATCCCCTTGCAACCAAAGCGCAGGGCAGAGTCCACCGATTTACGCATCGCGCGGCGGAAGCCAACACGCTTTTCAAGCTGGAGAGCAATCGACTCGGAGACTAGTTGAGCATCGAGCTCCGGCTTATGCACTTCCTGAATGTCGACGAAGACATCGCGATTGGTGCGCTTCTGCAACTCGACTTTGAGCTTATCGATCTCAGCGCCCTTGCGCCCGATGATGATGCCCGGCCGTGCGGTCTTAATGATGATTCGCAACTTATTTCCCGGGCGCTCGATTTCAATCGCACTCACGCCGGCGGACTTCAGCTTGTCTTTCAGCTCTGCCTTGAGCTTCACGTCTTCCAGGAGAAGCTTGTCGTAGTCCCGCTCCACGAACCAGCGCGACTTCCAGGGTTTGGTGTAGCCCAATCTGAAACCATACGGATGAACTTTTTGTCCCATAATTACCCTTTCGCCGTCGCTTTCTTCGAGGCGGTTTTCTTCGCGGTTTTGCCAACAGCGCGTTTCTTTGGCTTCGGAGTTTCCTGGCCTACTACTGTCGCAGCGCTGCCGGCCTCTGCGCGAAGCCGCTCGGCAAGGGCGATCTCAATATGCGCCATGCGGCGCTGATAGCGATAGGCTCTTCCCATCGGAGCCGGACGAATGCGCTTCATGCGCGGACCGTCATTGGCAATTGCGCGCTTTACGTAGAGCCGATCGACGTCCACGTCGAGGCCTTTTTCCTGGCCAAGATAGTTGGCGTTCTCGATTGCCGAGCGCAGCAGCTTGCCGATCGCGGGCGCGATTCCCTTTTTGGTAAACGCCAGCGTATTGACCGCATCTTCCACGCGGCGGCCCTTGATCAGCTCCAATACCAGCCGGGCCTTCTGCGGGGAGACCCGCTGGAAGCGCGCCTGGGCTCGAAATTCCTGTTCAGCAAAATTCATCTTCTCTCTCCGCTATCTCGCCGGTGGCGCCGGCGCTGGCTTCGCCGTAGTTTCCGTAGCCGCCGCCTTCACCGAGTGGCCCTTGAAGTTGCGAGTCTGGCTGAATTCGCCGAGCTTATGCCCAACCATGTTCTCGGAGACATACACCGGAATGAACTTGCGGCCGTTATGCACCGCGATGGTATGTCCCACCATGTCAGGGTGGATGGTCGAGCGACGCGACCAGGTGCGCACAACCTTCTTGTCGTTCGCGCGATTCATCGTCTCGATTCTTTTCATCAGGTGCTCGTCGATGAACGGGCCCTTCTTTGTGCTTCTCGCCATAAAACTTATTTCCCTCTGCGGTTCACAATGAACTTGTCAGTCCGTTTGTTGTTGCGGGTCTTGTAGCCTCGCGTCGGTTGTCCCCACGGAGTGACCGGGTGACGTCCACCGGAGGTCTTTCCTTCGCCGCCACCGTGTGGATGGTCGACTGGGTTCATGGCCACGCCACGGTTCACCGGGCGACGTCCGAACCATCGCGTACGACCTGCCTTGCCGATTGAGACATTTTCATGATCAGTATTCCCAACTTGGCCCACAGTCGCCATGCAATCGATCAGCACCTTGCGCGTCTCACCGGAAGGAAGCTTAAGCAACGCGTAATCGCCTTCCTTGGCAACCAGTTGTGCAGCGCCACCAGCCGAGCGCACCATCTGCGCGCCCTTACCTGGCTTCAACTCGATGTTGTGCACCGTAGTACCGGCAGGAATATTCCGCAGGGGGAGTGCATTGCCAATCAGAATGTCGGCCTCGGGACCGCTGACGATCTTCTGTCCGACCTGCAAGCCCACTGGCTGCAGGATGTAGCGCTTCTCGCCGTCGGCATATGCAAGCAGGGCGATACGCGCCGAGCGGTTGGGATCGTATTCGATCGACGCCACGGTCGCTGGAACCCCCGCCTTATCGCGCTTGAAGTCGATGACGCGAATCTTGCGTTTATGTCCACCGCCACGATGCCAGCTCGTGATATCGCCGGAGTTGCGACGCCCCCCAGTGCGCTGCTTGATCTGAGTCAGCGCTTTATGCGGACGGTCCGTCGTGATCTCGTCGTTGACCAGCGTGGTCTTGAACCGCAACGACGGAGTAAGTGGTCTGTATGTCTTAATCGGCATTGGTTATAACTCTCTGCCGGGGCATCGCCCCAATTGCTGAATCGGGTGATCGGGTGATCGGGTGATCGGGTGAAGTAACTGCAACTTCACCGAAACCCGGGCACCGATTGCCGCCGATCTCTCGTTTTTCCGGGCGCGTTCTCCAAGTGTCGGTTTTACTTCGCCCGATCACCCGATGACCCGATCACCCGATTTTTTCTTACGCGTTGTCCGCGTACTCGGGCATCTTTTCGCCCACTTTCAATCGAACGTACGCTTTCTTCCAGTCCGGACGATGTCCGGCAAAACGTCCGCGGCGCCGTTCTTTGCCGTGAAAATTTGCGGTCCGGAGAGCATCGACCTTCACCTTGAAGACTTGCTGCACGGCTTGCTTGATCTCGGTCTTAGTCGCTTTCGCCGCAACTTCAAATACGAGTTGACCGGAGGTCGGTTCCTTCTTCCGTGGACTCTTGTCCTTCGCCGCCTTCGGATCAAATTCCTTCGCGCGCTCAGCTTTTTCCGTGATCACGGGCCGGCGGATAATTTGATAAGCAGACTTCATCAGGCCACCTCCGCCTTCGGCCGCTTGGAGACGGTCTTCTTGAGCGTCTCCTGCAACTGCTCGATCGCAGGCTGCGCGAAGATCGCGCGGTCGTAACGAAGCAGGTGGTAGGGATGTACCTCAGAACCCGACACCAGCTCGACGCCATCGAGATTCCGCGCACTCAAGTACAGGTTGCGATTGTGCTCCCGAGTCTCAGAACTCAAGTTCGCGACAATCAAAGAGGTCTTTTCGACGCCCAGCGTATCGAGAACTTCTCGCAAGTCTTTGGTTTTGCCCGAGAGCGAATCCAGGCTCTCAACCACAGTGAGCTTGCCGTCCGACACCTTGCTTGCCAGGGCCGATCGGAGCGCTCCCAGCAGTTTCTTTTTGGGAAATGCGAAATCGTAGCTGCGCGGCTGAGGTCCGTGGACCGTGCCGCCGTGGCGCCAGAGAGGCGAACGAATGGAGCCGACACGCGCCCGTCCAGTGCCCTTTTGCTTCCACAGCTTTCTGCCTGCGCCGGAAACGAGCTTCTTATTCTTCGTTGCGTGCGTACCGGCCCGCTGCGCGGCGCGGTAGTGAGTCACCGCTTCCCAGAGCAGGTCTTCATTGATCGTGCCGAAGACCTCGTCTGCGAGTTCAAAGCTGCCGACCTTCTTGCCTTTCAGATCTACAACGTCAATCTTTGCCATGGTTATTTCTTGGCCTTTCCGGCAGCGGCTTTCTTCGCGGCCTTCAACGGATCGACCGTCTGCGCGCCGGCGAATCCACGACGCTCGCGCGGCGGCTGCTTGGCCTTATTGATCACTACGTATCCGCCTTTGGGACCAGGCACCGCGCCTTCGACCATCAACAGGTTTTCTTCCAGGTCGATCCCGAGGATGCGAAGGTTGCGAACCGTGCACTGATCGACGCCCATGTGCCCCGACATGCGCTGTCCGGGAAACGTACGCGACGGAAACGATGACGCGCCGATCGAGCCCTGCACCTGGAACATGTGTCCATGCGACTTGGGGCCGCCGCCGAAATGGTGCCGGCGCACAACGCCCGCGAATCCTCTACCCTTGCTGGTTCCGGTCACGTCGACGAACTTTTCGTCCTGGAAGATATCGACCAGAACTTTGTCACCGATCTTGACTTGCCCGTTCGTCTCCGCCGCGGGATTCTCACCCTTCGCCTGCTTCTCACCCGCTTCTACGGGGGTTGTAACGGCGACTTCCTTCATGAATTTCACGGGCGGCAGATTGTGCTTTCCGAAGTGTCCCTGCATCGGCTTGGTAACGCGCTTGCCTTTTACGAATTCGACGAGCCCAATCTGGACCGCGTCGTATCCGTCACGCGACGCATTCTTGCGCTGCGTAATCACGCACGGACCGGCCTGCAGAACGGTGATAGGGCGAACCTCACCTCGGTCATCGAAGAGCTGCGTCATGCCGACTTTTTTTCCTAAAATTCCTGAAACCATTTTTTTACCGACTCCTCATCATCCCTTAATGGGACTGTAGGTAATTTGTATTACGTGTCTCGAATTCACGCACCCATCGGCTACCGCCGACGGTACTGACTTCAGCCACTAGCTGCCGAATGCCTTGATCTCGACGTCCACACCGGCTGGAAGATCGAGCTTCATCAACGCATCGACCGTCTGCTGCGTGGGATCGAGGATGTCGAGCAGCCGCTTGTGTGTGCGAATCTCGAAGGCCTCACGCGACTTCTTGTCCACGTGGGGCGAACGCAGCACACAGTATTTATTCTTGATCGTCGGCAGCGGAATCGGTCCCGCTACTTGCGCTCCGGTGCGGCGCGCGGTTTCCACGATCTCCCCAGTCGACTGGTCAAGAACGCGATAGTCGTAAGCCTTCAACCGGATGCGTATTCTCTGTCCTACCATTTGTTATCTCTCAAAGATCTGCTGCGGTCTGTGTTGCCGCTGCGGTTTCTAAAAACTGCGTTTCAAGTTTCGAGTTTCAGGTTTCGGCCAAGCCAGTTGCTCACTTCAAGGCCTCGGACTGGCTTTGCCGAAACTCGAAACCTGAAACTCGGAACGCTTTTCGTCTCGTTAAGCCAAAATCT
>QIBC01000180.1 GCA_003225215.1 Acidobacteriota bacterium | reverse complement strand
AGGGCGTATGACGTCCGCCTTCTTCCTTCGTCAGCACGTAAATCTCGGCCTTGAACTTGGTGTGCGGCTTGATCGATCCGGTCTTGGCCAGCACCATGCCGCGCTCTACGTCTTCCTTCGCGATACCGCGCAGCAGCAAGCCAGCGTTGTCTCCAGCCAGACCTTCATCGAGCTGCTTCTTGAACATCTCGACGCCGGTTACGACCGTCTTTCTGGTCTCGCGGAAGCCTACAATCTCCACTTCCTCGCCCACCTTCACCTTGCCGCGCTCGATTCTTCCGGTCACAACCGTGCCGCGTCCCGAGATCGAGAAGATATCTTCAATCGGCATCAGGAAGGGCTTATCGATATCGCGAGCCGGCAGTGGAACGTTCTTATCGACCGCCTCCATCAGCTCGTCGATCGTCTTCTCCCACTTGGCTTCGCCGTTCAGCGCGCCCAAGGCCGATCCACGAACCACCGGCAGCGCGTCACCCGGGAACTGATACTTGCTCAGCAGCTCGCGTACCTCAACTTCCACAAGATCAATCAGCTCAGGATCTTCCACCGCATCGCACTTGTTCAGAAACACCACAATGTAGGGCACGCCTACCTGACGCGCCAGCAGCACGTGTTCCTTGGTCTGCGGCATTGGACCATCGGTCGCTGCGACCACGAGAATCGCGCCATCCATCTGCGCCGCGCCCGTGATCATGTTCTTGATGTAATCGGCATGCCCCGGGCAATCGACGTGCGCGTAGTGCCGGTTCGGCGTCTCATACTCAACGTGCGCCGTAGCAATCGTGATACCGCGCTCGCGCTCTTCGGGAGCGTTGTCGATCGAATCGAATGAGCGGAACTGGATCTTCGGATTGTGCTTGGACAGCACCTTGGTGATCGCCGCCGTCAAAGTCGTCTTGCCATGATCGATATGCCCAATCGTTCCCACGTTCACGTGCGGCTTGCTGCGGTCAAATTTCTCTTTCGCCATGAATAAGCTCCTAAGCTTCTAAGCTGCTAGCTCCTAGCTGCTCGTTACGAAGGCACTAAATTCTCGCCTTCATCGGATTCGGAATCGTCCGTGTAGAACGCTCCGAGAAAGTCTTCTCTCACTACCAGCTCCTCGCGAGCGATAAGCTGGTCAAACCTGTCGCAATCCAACTGGTGGATCGCTCGGAACGCCTCAAAGCCAACATGCGATTTCCAGTAGTCGTTCAACCTGAATCGCCGTTCCGTTTTGGACTTGAGCCGAAGCTCACTGCCCCCATACTGGCTTGAGCGCATCAGGAAATCCGGCCAGATTCCCTCTGGTCCGAAGATCCTTTCAAAATCCGTCTCGCGCCCTTCTCTAACCAAAAACTCCCGAACCACAACGAAGCGCCTTTTGCGCTCACCTGGAAGCTGCGCTTTTACCCTGCACCTTTGCGATGATCTCTTCGGAGATCGCGCGCGGTGCCTCCTCGTAGCGGTTGAAGTGCATTGAATACGTTGCGCGGCCTTGGGTGTTCGAACGCATCTGAGTCGCGTAGCCGAACATCTCGCTCAGCGGCACATTGGCCTTGATTACCTGCGATCCGGCGCGGTGCTCCATGCCTTCAATACGGCCACGACGTGCGTTCAAGTCGCCGATGATGGTGCCCATGTACTCTTCCGGAACCACGACTTCGACCGACATCACCGGCTCGAGCAGAACCGGATGGGCCTTCGCGGCCGCCGCCTTGAACGCCAGCGAGCCGGCGATCTTGAAGGCCATTTCGTTGGAATCAACTTCGTGGTAACTGCCGTCATAGAGCGTGGCTTTTACGTCCACCACTTCGTAACCAGCGAGTACGCCACCCTGGAGCGCCTCGCGAATTCCCTGATCGATCGGCTTGATGTACTCCCTGGGGACGACGCCGCCGACAACGTCATTCTCAAATTCATATCCTTTGCCCGGATTCGGCTCCAGCTTGATCTTCGCATGGCCATAGTTACCCGACCCACCGGTCTGACGAATGAACTTGCCTTCGCCTTCTGCGGCCTTGCGGATAGTCTCGCGATAGGCGACCTGCGGCTTGCCGACGTTGGCCTCGACCTTGTACTCGCGCATCATGCGATCGACGATGATCTCGAGATGAAGCTCACCCATGCCACTGATGATCGTCTGTCCCGAATCGGGATCAGTATGGACCTTAAAGGTAGGATCTTCCTGCGCCAGCCTGTTGAGCGCCATGCCCATCTTTTCCTGGTCGCTCTTGGTCTTCGGCTCAACCGCCACGGAAATTACAGGCTGGGCAAACTCAATCGACTCCAGGCGGATGGGAGCCTTTTCTGAACAAATCGTGTCGCCGGTGGTGACGTTCTTCAGTCCAACACACGCGCAAATGTCGCCCGCGTAGATCTCGCTGATTTCTTCACGCTTGTTGGCGTGCATCTTCAGCAAGCGTCCAATGCGTTCCGCCCTGCCCCGAGTGGTGTTCAGAACGGTGTCACCTGTCTTCAACTGACCAGAATAGACACGGATGAACGTAAGCTGCCCGACAAACGGATCGGCCATGATCTTGAACGCAAGAGCGGAAAATGGCTCGCTGTCTTCAGCTTTGCGGTACACCACCTTCTCCGGATGATCCGGATCGGTGCCCTCAGTCGGAAGAATGTCGAGCGGAGAAGGGAGATAATCGACCACAGCATCGAGCAGCGTCTGTACGCCCTTGTTCTTGAAAGCCGTTCCGCACAGAACCGGGAACAGTTTGAGGCCAATTACGCTGCGACGGAGCGAAGCACGCAATTCTTCAGCGGAGATGGTTTCGCCCTCGAGGAATTTATGCAGCATCTCGTCGTCGTTTTCGGCGACGCTCTCGACAAGCTGCGCGTGGAAGGCGTCGGCTTTCTTCTTTAGCTCGGCGGGAATCTCTTCGATTTCGTATTTGGCTCCCAGCGATTCATCACGCCAGTAAATGGCCTTCATGGCGACCAGATCGATCACGCCTTTGAAAGCAGCT
>QIBC01000179.1 GCA_003225215.1 Acidobacteriota bacterium | reverse complement strand
TCTGGAGCCGCAACTACATCGATCACGTGCAGATCACGGTGGCGGAGACCGTCGGCGTCGAGGGACGCGGCGGTTACTACGACACCTCCGGGACACTGCGCGACATGGTGCCGAACCACATCATGCAACTCATCAGCCTGACCACAATGGAACCGCCGATTTCCTTCCAGGCCGACGATGTGCGTGACGAGCAGTCGAAAGTTCTGCACGCCATTCATCCTATGACCGGGGAAGACGTGATTCACAATGCCGTGCGCGGCCAGTATGGCGCGGGAACTACGCAGAAAGGCGAGCGCATGCCCGGCTATCGCCAGGAGCCGAGCGTGAATCCTAATTCCCGGACTGAAACTTTCATCGCTCTGAAGCTCACGATCGATAACTGGCGCTGGGCAGGGGTTCCGATTTACCTGCGGACAGGCAAGCGCATGGCGCGCCGCCACACCGAGATCGCCATTGAATTCAAGCGGGCGCCCTTCGTGCTCTTCCGCGATACCGACATCGAGCATCTGCCGAGCAATCAGCTGGTGATCAACGTGCAGCCCGAAGAGGGAATCGCCCTCAAGTTCGGCGCCAAAGTTCCGGGTCCTCTGGTGAAGGTCGGGCCGGTGCATATGAGCTTCAACTACCAGGATTATTTTGGCGGAACCGCGCAAACCGGCTATGAGGTCCTGCTCTACGACTGCATGATCGGCGATGCCACGCTCTTCCAGCGCGCTGATATGGTCGAAGCCGGCTGGACGGTAGTCGATCCGGTGCTCGACGTATGGAAAGCGCTGCCGCCCCGTGAATTCCCGAACTACCAGGCAGGCTCATGGGGGCCAAAAGAGGCTGAGGATTTGATGTCGCGAGATGGGAGACATTGGAGAAACGTGTGAGGAATCGGGTGATCGGGTGATCGGGTGAAGTAAAGGTGGAAAGTAACCGGATACGGTAATGAACTGTCATCCTGCGCCCCTCTTGGGCGAAGGATCTCCCGCGATATTTCGGATGTGATTGCAGCCAGTGCAGCTCTTTCACCAGTACTCTGGAATTTGTTGGCCAAAATGCCATGACGCGGCAAATGCGTTCGACACATTCCGGGAGATCCTTCGACCAACAAAGGGGCCGAAGGATGACAATCCACGGAAACTGCATGCATCCTCTCTGGTGTTGGCTGATACTTCACCCGATCACCCGATGGCCCGATCACCCGATCCTTCGACTCACAATGGGAGAAAGACCTCTTGACCATGATCCTCGCCGGTGACATCGGCGGTACCAGCGCGCGGCTTGCCTACTTCGAGCAGAGAGACGGGCGGCTGCGCTCCGTCGTGGAAGAAGTCAAGCACAGCCGCGACTTTCCGAGTCTTCAAGCCGCCGCGCTCGCATTTAAAGGCAAGAATCAATACGAGGTTACAACTGCGTGCTTCGGCGTGGCCGGACCTGTTAACGAAGGGCGTGTTGAGGCTCCGAACCTACCCTGGATTATCGACGCGAAGGTGCTGGAGAGAGAACTGGGCGTCGGCAAGGTCTACCTGATCAACGATCTCGAAGCGAATGCTCACGGCCTGGCCGAATTACGCGAAGATGATTTCGCTGTGCTTGCGCCGGGAGTTGCCGGCGCCGTGGGCAATGCTGCTGTGATCTCTGCCGGCACCGGCCTGGGTGAGGCTGGACTATATTGGGACGGCGCCACCTACCATCCTTTCGCGGCAGAGGGCGGGCACTCCGATTTTGCGCCTGCGAATGACCTTCAGGCCGAACTCTGGAATTACCTGCATCACAAATTCGGCGGACATGTGAGCTGGGAGCGCGTGCTCTCCGGTCCCGGACAATACAATCTCTACGAATTCCTGCGCGATACGGGCAAAGGGAAAGAAGAGCAGTGGCTAGCGGAGGAACTGAAGACTGGCGATCCTTCGGCCGTGATTTCAAAGTATGGTCTTTCGGGCAAGAGTTCTTTGTGCGTGCAAGCGGTAGATCTGTTTGTCGAAATCTATGGTGCAGCGGCGGGAAATCTGGCGCTCAAGTATTTGGCCACCGGCGGAGTCTATATCGGCGGCGGCATCGCGCCGAAGATTCTGCCCAAGCTCAAAGAGCCACGTTTTTTTCAGGCTTTCTGCGATAAAGGACGCTTGCGTACTCTGCTCGAGAAGATTCCCGTGCGTGTAGTGTTGAACGACAAAACGGCATTGCTCGGCGCGGGACATGTGGCGATGATGCATGTAGGGAAGGCGAGAGCGATCGGGTGATAGAAGAATCGGGTGATCGGGCCATCGGGTGATCGGGTGAAGTAAGAATGCCATTGGCACTCGGCTGTAGGCGTTCGGCCTGTGTGTGTTCTTATGTAGCTCACAGGACAGCTTCCCGGCAGAAAGCCGAACGCCGATAGCCGAAAGCCTTTTGGGGTTTCACTTCACCCGATCACCCGATGGTCCGATCACCCGATTCCTCCATCACCCGATTCTTCCTTGAGGCGTTACATCATGTCCAAACTCCGCATTCTCGACGATCTCCCGCAAGTAGCCAGCGCTGCGGCAGACGAATTTGTTGCGCGCGCGAAGCGCGCCATCCAGCATCATGGCCGCTTCACCGTTGCGCTCTCCGGCGGCTCGACTCCGAAGACTATGCATACGATCCTCGCCGAACGCTCGGCGAAGAATCCGAAGCTGGTGGACTGGTCGCGAGTGCAAATTCTGTTTGGCGACGAGCGCCACGTTCCTCCCGATCACCCAGACAGCAATTACCGCATGGCGAACGAGACGTTGCTCTCCAAGGTCCCGATTCCGCCGGGGAATGTTCATCGCATACGCTGCGAGAATCCTGACGCAGCGAAGGCGGCCGAGGAATACGATCGCGAATTGGTGAAGGTCTTCCAACTCAAGGGCGAAGATCAGATGCCACGCTTTGATCTCATCTTTCTCGGTATGGGCCCCGACGGTCACACCGCATCGCTTTTCCCCGGCACAACCGCCGTACACGAATTCAAGAAGCGCGTAGTCGCGAACTGGGTGCCGAAGTTCAATACGTGGCGCGTCACCTTTACGCGCCCGGTGATTAATCAGTCAGAGTGCGTGCTGCTGATGGTCTGCGGTCAGGACAAAGTGGAGCCGTTGCGCGAGGTAATGGGGCAAGGAAGTCCGGATGTATATCCGGTTAAGTACGTTCAGCCCACGCATGGGGAGTTAATTTGGATAGTAGATCGGGCAGCCGCGGGCGCGCTCGCGCAAGCAACTACGTGACCGTCTCGACCTGTCATCCTGAGGCCGGATTTTGGCCGAAGGATCTCCCGGAATGCGTCAAACTTATTTGTCTTTGCCATGGCACTTTGGCTAAAAATCTCAGAATTCTGGTGA
Organism: Acidobacteriota bacterium; assembly: GCA_003225215.1. GTDB lineage: Bacteria > Acidobacteriota > Terriglobia > Terriglobales > Acidobacteriaceae > Gp1-AA112. Next base: position 8,495 of record QIBC01000179.1, on the reverse strand, counting down.
AAGAGCCGCACTGGCTGCAATTTAGGGGGAAACATTGCGGGAGATCCTTCGGCCAACGGAGGGCCTCAGGATGACAGTTCATTAGTTCCCCAGTCGCCGAGGAACATTGAACCATTTATCCTGCAACAAAGCGAACCATCTGCCATCTAATTCGAGATACCGCTGTAGCTAATTGCTAATCGCTAATTGCTGCCTCACCGCTGCTTTTCATGCGCAAAGAACACGAACGCCTCGTCGAAGACAAAAGTCGCGAAGTCTATTGGAAGCGCTGGGGACCATACCTTAGCGAGCGGGCGTGGGGCACGGTTCGCGAGGATTACAGCGCGAACGGCGATGCCTGGGGATACTTCACTCACGATCAGGCGCGATCACGGACATATCGCTGGAATGAAGATGGGATCGCGGGATTCTGCGACCGGCATCAGCTTATCTGCTTTGCTGTCGCCATGTGGAATGGCCGCGATCCGTTTCTCAAGGAGCGGCTCTTCGGACTGAGCGGTCCCGAAGGCAATCACGGTGAGGACGTAAAGGAATGCTACTTCTACCTGGACAACACGCCGACGCATTCCTACATGAAGGCGCTGTACAAGTATCCGCAGCAGGAGTTTCCCTATCAGCGGCTGATTGACGAGAACCAGCGGCGCACGCGGCTCGATCCGGAATTCGAACTGATGGACACAGGCATCTTCGACGATGGGCGCTACTTCGATATTTTTGTCGAATACGCGAAGCCGGCGAGCGAAGACATGCTGATTCGGATCACGGCATGGAATCGCGGTCCCGAAACGGCACGCCTGCACCTGTTGCCGACGATCTGGTTCCGCAACATCTGGTCATGGAAAGACGATCCTGAGCAGATCAAACCGAAGCTCGAACGCATGGCCGATGTTCATGGCATGCCTTTGATGCGTGTGTATCATCCGCAATATGGCGAGCGGTGGCTCTTTGCCGAGGGATCGCCGCAGCTCTTGTTCACGGAAAACGAGAGCAATCTGCGCCATCTGTTCGGAGCTCCGAATCGGGGCTTCTATCAGAAAGACAGCATTAATGACTTCGTGGTAAAGGCGCAACGCTATCGCGTGAATGCCGAGCAGACCGGCACCAAGGCCGCAGCCTACTACGATCTGGAGATTGCACCTGGCGAGAGCGCCGTCATCAAGCTGAATTTCTCCGAAAAGATCAACAGCATGCAAGACCATTTTGGGAGCGCATTCGACGAAGTATTTCGCGAGCGCATCTTTGACGCTGATGAGTTCTACCGCGACATCATTCCGCAGTCGATGTCGGCCGATGGGCGCAACATCATGCGTCAGGGATTTGCGGGAATGCTGTGGTCGAAGCAGTTCTACAACTACGACGTGCGAACGTGGTTGCAGGGAGATCCGGCGCAGCCTCCGCCGCCAAAGGAACGGCTGCAGGGCAGGAATCATGAGTGGATTCACTTCTACTCCGACGACATCGTCTCCATGCCCGACAAGTGGGAGTATCCGTGGTTTGCCGCGTGGGATCTGGCTTTCCACTGCGTTCCACTGGCTTTGATGGATTGGAATTTCGCCAAGGATCAGCTCACGCTGCTCTGCCGCGAGTGGTACATGCACCCCAACGGGGAGTTGCCGGCATACGAATGGAACTTTTCGGATGTGAATCCGCCGGTGCATGCATGGGCTGCGCATCGCATATATCAGATCGAACGCCGCATGACCGGCAAGGGCGACTTTGCCTATCTCGAACGAATCTTCCACAAGCTGCTGATCAACTTCACCTGGTGGGTGAACCGCAAGGACACAGAAGGCAATAACATTTTCGAAGGCGGCTTTCTCGGGCTTGACAACATTGGCGCCTTCGATCGCAGCCAGAAGCTGCCGGGCGGCGCCTTCATGGAGCAGTCGGACGGCACAAGTTGGATGGCTGCGTACAGCCTGAGCATGTTGATGATCGCCCTCGATCTGGCCATGCAGGATCCCGTGTACGAAGACACCGCGATCAAGTTCTGGGAGCACTTCCTCTACATCGTGAAGGCGATGAATCGCAGCATCGACGGCAAAGGAATCTGGAATGAGGAAGACGGCTTCTACTATGACGTGCTGCACATCTCCGACGGTGAGCACATTCCCATGCGCATTCGGTCCGTTGTGGGACTCGTTCCCCTATTCGCCGTGCAGACGCTCGAGCCGGGGTTAATGCAGCGGCTTCCCAACTTTGCGCACCGCATCCAGTGGTATCTGGATAATCGTCCCGACCTCACGGAAAATATCGCGTGCTTCCATGCGGAGGGAGTGAAAGAGCGCCAGTTGCTCGCCATCGTCGACGAGAAACGTTTGCGGCGGATTCTGAAGATCATGCTCGACGAGAAGGAATTTCTCTCGCCGTACGGTATTCGCAGCGTTTCGCAATATCATCGCGATCATCCATTCCGGCTGGAGATTGGTGGAGGCGAGCACATCGTTGACTATGAGCCGGGGGAGTCAACATCCGGGCTGTTCGGCGGTAACTCGAACTGGCGTGGCCCAATTTGGTTCCCAATCAACTTCCTGATCATCGAGGCGCTGCAGCGCTATCACCACTACTACGGAGATAAAGTGAAGGTGGAGTGTCCGACAGGGTCGGGGAACCTGATGAATCTCGGCCAAGTGGCGACCGAACTCTCGGATCGTCTCGCGCGGCTGTTTACTCGAACGGATGGCCGGCGTCCTGCACATGGACGCAATCCGCTCTTCCAGACCGATCCTTACTGGAAGGATCTAGTGCTCTTCTACGAGTACTTCCACGGCGACAGCGGCGCTGGGCTGGGCGCGTCGCATCAGACGGGATGGACGGGGCTGATCGCCAAGCTCATGCAGCAGAATGGTGAGCCGCAGACCCGGCGTACGGGCGCGTCTGCGGATGGCAGGAAGCAGGCCAAGTCTGCGAAATAGCGCGCGGGCTAGCGTACGCCGTACAATGTCCAGCACCGTAGTTGGGACCAATCAGTACAACTTTCTCTCAGGAGACCTCATGAAACGACGCATATTCAGCCTAGTTGCCATTGCTGTATTCACCGTAGCCGCCTGGGCACAGGCCTCGGAGTGGCAAATCGATCCTGCCCATACCACGGCTGGTTTTACGGTTCGCCATATGGGCATCAGCAATGTGCATGGACGTTTTGTGAAGACTAGTGGCTCTGCGACGGTCGATGACAGCGACATTACCAAGTCGAGCGTCAACGCGACGATGGATGTCAATTCAATCGATACCGGCAACGAGAATCGCGACAACGATCTTAAGAGTCCCAACTACTTCGACGCCGCCCAGTTTCCCACCATCACGTTCAAGTCAAAGAGCGTGAGCAAGAACGGTGACAACAAACTTAAAGTTGTTGGCGATCTCACCATTCACGGCGTGACTAAGGAAGTAACGCTCGATGTCGATGGCCCCTCAGCTCCGATTGAGCGCGGTGGAGGCAAGCGTCGTGGACTCTCCGCTACCACCAGTGTTAATCGCAAAGACTTTGGTGTAGGCGCAAAGGCTCCCGCAGTGATGGTTGGCGAGGATATCAAGATTGACATTGATGCAGAGCTGACGCAGAAAGCGGCAGGGGCAGCAGCGAAGTAGCTTCTTCGGTGTGATCCCGAATGCAGTGAGGGATCCCTATTACCACGACAGCGCATGGGCTCAGTGGGGGTTCCTCAGCGCGGCCTCGGAATGACAAACGACAGGGCTACCCTTTCCCAAAAGGGTCCTCCAACGACGGGCTCTGAGGCGTGAATAGTTCGGCGCCGCTTTCCGTGATGTACATGTCGTCTTCGAGCCGCACGCCAAATTCTCCGCGAATGTAAATCCCTGGTTCATCGCTGAAGGCCATGCCCGGACGCAGGGTGATGGTGTCGCCGCGCACCAGGTACGGCCACTCGTGGCCGTCCATGCCGATGCCGTGTCCGACGCGGTGCGTGAAGTACTTGTAGTCCGGCCCATAGCCCGCATCGGCGATCACTTTGCGCGCAGCCGCGTCCACTGATTGCGCCTCCACTCCCGGCCGCGCCTGCTTGAGAGCCGCGCCCTGCGCTCGATGAACGATGTCGAAGACTTTGCGCATCTTGTCGCTAGGCTTGCCCAGGACGAAGGTTCGGCTAATGTCTGACTGATAACCTTCAACCGAGCAGCCGTCGTCGATCAGCACGATCGTGCCTTCGCGAATGATCTGCGGCTTTGCGGAGCCGTGGGGCAGCGCTGAAGCATCGCCTACATTCACGCTGGCTTCGCCGCGGAATCCCAATTTGGAATAGGCAGCCTCAATAAGGTTGGCAAAATCGTATTGCGACATCCCAGCGTGCAGAGATTTGTACACTGCCTCATAGGCTTCGAGCGTCACCTGATTCGCCAGGCGCATCAGATTGAGTTCGTGCTGAGTCTTGATCATCCGGCAGCCCGCGGTGACCGGAGTTGCGCTCGCGACATTTACTTGGGGCGCGGCCTTAGCGATGCCATCGCTGAATACGAAGGTAGTGCGCTCCTCGATCCCGATTCGTCCGCCGCTGATGCCGCGATCCTTGAGTCCAGCAGCGACCAAACGATACGGATCCTCATCCTCCTGCCAGGTGCGGACATCTGCGTTGGCGCGCCCGCTCCTGCCGCTGCTGACGCTCCTCAATGGTGATTGGCTTGGCTTCGCTCTTGCGCGACTTGAGCTGCGCAATCGGAGCAGGAAGATTGGTTGCGCTGTGTTCTTCAGCCGCTGAAGTGCCCGGAACCAGCGTGGTTGCTGCGCTGAATCCAGCAAGCTTGGTAAAGTCGCGACGAGTGATCATGTACGAGCGGAATTATAGAGGAGACGTTACGAAGAATCGGGTGATCGGGCCATCGGTTGAAGTGAAAACCCAAGCGATACATTCAACGTCTGTCATCCTGAGCCCTCTTTTGGGCGAAGGATCTCCCGCGATATTTCAGACGTAATTGCAGCTGGTGCGGCTCTTTCACCAGACCGCTGGGATTCTTGGCCAAAATGCCGCACAACCGCAAATAAGTCCGGACACCTTCTGGGAGGTCGTTCGCCAAAAGAGGGCTCGGGATGACAGTTCATTAAGTATGGCTCCGATTCGGCTGTTACTTCAGCCGATGGCCCGATTACCCGATTCTCACAATCCTTTTTTCTTGCGAAACTCTTTCACTACCTCCACTACATCGCGGTGTTTACCGTCAACCGCATAGTTCATCTGGCGCATTTCGTCGTCGGAGATGGTGTTGGCTAGCTCGTTGAGCGAGGACTCGAGTTGCGGGAACCGGCGGAGGGCTCCGTCATTCACGACGGGCACAGCTTCGTAAGGTGGGAAGTAGTGCAGGTCATCTTCGAGAACCGTCATATCGAGCGCTGCAATCACACCATCGGTGGCGTTGCCCGCTGCAAGATCAAGCTGGCGATCCCTTAAAGCCCGATACAGCAGGCCGAGGTCCATCACGCGCGGCTTGTCGGCGAACGCCAGGCCGTAGCGCCGGACGAGTCCCGCATATCCGTCCGGACGCTCGAGAAACTCGTAGCCGCAGCCGAAGGTCCATTGGGGTGCATAGGCCCGTGCCTGCGAAAGTTTGGATATGCCGAGCTTGCGCGCGTCGTCTCCACGCATCACCATCGCGAAGGAGTTGTTGAATCCGAGCGGCGAACTTACCGTGAGGTGGAAGCGCTTTTCGTATTGCTCGCGGACTTCGTTGAACACTGCATTCGCGTCCCAATTTGGCGCTTGCTTCAGGATCGTGGTCAGCGCCGTGCCGGTGTATTCGGGATAGATGTCGATCCGGTCGGCCAGCACCGCTTGATGGGCGATGTAGCTGCCGGCTAAGTAGAATCGGCGCTCGACCGGGACATGCAAACGAGCTTCGATGTGCTGTGCCAGCAATTCCGCTAGGACTACTTGCTCGCTGAAATTCTTGGAGCCTACGACAAGGTGTTTAGAGTGTGAGGGACGGCAGCCGATGAGGAGCAACAGCATGGCTGCCAAACATGCCACCGAGCCCGCAGTTTTGGCCGAAGAGCCAAACAGGTGGCGTACTAGCTCGAAGCATCGTCGGAGGTCCTTCGGCCAACATCGGGCCTCAGGATGACAGACTCGTGGATGTAAACACCCTTGTAGAGACGCAGCATGCTTCGGATCTGTCCAAATTAATTCCTGCGAAGAGAGCATCGCCCGAGAGCAGTGCCGCGCCTTTTGAGGCACCGCTGAGAAGAGCCCGGTCGTGCAACTCCGGGTGAAAATTGTCTGGAAATCGAGTCCGGCTTCTAGCCGGACGGCTGAATTGCCTTTCCCGTCGGAAATCAAATCCAGTCGTCCCGCAAACGACGCGGGACTCAAACACAACATACGCCAACCCGGAGTTTCACTCCGGGCTATTCTCAACCGTGCCGCAACAAGCGCGGCACTTTTCTGAGGTGGCACGGCTAAGTTGGACAAGGCTGCAGCGTGCTTCGTCTCTGCCATGCAGCATGAGTCGCGATGCGTTCTCATTTTCTAGGGACGCGTAGCCGATTCTCAATTGCGCCAAGCACAACGTCGGCCACGATGGCCAGCAGCGCTGCAGGTATAGCTCCTGCCAGAATAAGTTGATTGTTCACCATGGCGACACCGCGGAATATTAGTTCGCCGAGGCCTCCGGCTCCCACTGCGGCGGCGATCGTTGCAACTCCTACCGCGGTTACCGTAGCGATGCGAACTCCGGCGAGCATGAAGGAGGCGCTGAGCGGGAGTTCTACTTGCATGAGAAGTTCGCTGTCAGTCATTCCCATTCCGATAGCGGCTTCTTTGACTGCGGGATCAATGGCCGCGATCCCGGTGTAGGTATTGCGCACAATCGGCAGCAAAGCGTAGAGGACCAGAGCGACGATCGCTAATCGATCGGCGCGCGCGCCCAGCCAGGGCGCCGGCAGAAGAAAGCCAAACAGTGCCAGACTGGGAATAGTCTGCAATACATTGGTGCCGCCAAGAACCGATTTGCGCAGCCATTGATTTCGGCTCACTACAATCCCGAGCGGAACGCCGACAAGCACCGCGATACCAATGGCAATCCCAACGAGCCACAGATGCTCGAGCGTCAATGACGCGATCTGTCCGCGATTCTTGATGAAGAAATCGAGCATGTCAGATCGGCAGCGCCGCTTCGCGAAAAGGAGTTACATACTCGCGCACACGTGCATCTTGGGAATTTGCAAATTCTTGTGCGGTGAACACGCCTGCCAGCTTGCCGGAATCGAACAATGCAATGCGCGTACCCAGAAGCAGCGCCTCACGAAGATCATGGGTGACTATTACAACCGTTTTGCGCAGTCGCCTCTGCAACGCGAGAAATTCCCTTTGTAAATCTGCGCGCGTGATTGGATCGAGAGCGCCGAAAGGTTCGTCCATGAGCAAGATGACGGGATCTGCTGCAAGCGCCCTGGCGACTCCGACGCGCTGCCGCTGCCCGCCGGAGAGCTGGTGCGGATACCGGCCTCGCAGATTCGATTCAAGTCCGACAATGTGCATGAGCTCAGAGATGCGTGCATTCACGCGATCCTGCGGCCAGCGCTCAAGTTTCGGCACAACCGCGATGTTGCCTTCGACTGAATAATGCGGGAAGAGACCAGATTCCTGGATCACCCATCCGATCGACCGTCGCAACAAGATCGGGTTCCACGAAGTTGTGCTGCGACCGTTGACGTCGACTTCACCGTGCGTAGGTGTGAGCAGACGGTTGATGAGCTTCAGAGCTGTTGTTTTACCCGCACCACTTCGTCCGAGCAGGACCAAAGTTTCGCCGGCGAAAGCAGAGAAGCTGATGTCCTTGAGCAAAATCTGATTCGCGATCCGGTAGCCAACTTCACGGAACTCGATGACGGGTGAGGATTTGGAGCTCTCGTCTGTGTTGCTCATCCGGTGGAATGGTATCGCAGGAGCGCGTTTGCCTGGCGCAAGTCTGCGTCATTTGCCACTAGTTGCCAAATTTTGTCTACAATATGTTGCAGAGATTGCGTCACTCGGTTTTATCTCTACTTACCCCAGAGGAGAGGAACAAAGTGAAAAAACTGTTAACAATGGCGTTTGCCCTCGCCCTGACAGCCTCGCTTAGCTTTGCTCAGGCGAGCGGTTCGTCAGGACAGAGCGGAAGCACCGCGTCGGGACAAACAAGCTCCGACCAGACCACCACGACCAAAACCACGACGACCAAGAAGCATCACAAGCATCACAAGAAGAGCAGCACCACCGACACGGGGACCAGCACTACCGGCACCGGCAGCTCCAACCCAAAATAAGTCGTCTGCAAATAAAGACAGGGCCTCCCGATTTGGGAGGCTTTTGTTTTTGGGTTGAGCTGATGGGGCAGAACAAAATCGGGTGATCGGGTCATCGGGTGAAGTGACAGCCAAAACCTGGATCAGTCCCTAACTGCATCGTAGAGACGCAGCATGCTGCGTCTCTACGCTTTGGCTGTCACTTCTCCGATGACCCGATCACCCGATTTCTCCCGGGTGTTATTCTTTGCGATTCTATGTG
>QIBC01000401.1 GCA_003225215.1 Acidobacteriota bacterium | reverse complement strand
AAAGCTCCAGCCGCAGAGATGGCGATAAAAATCCGCTTAGGATTACTGGGATCCAGAATGATGGTGTGCAAGCACATGCCGCCGGCGCCGGGTTGCCACTTTGGTCCGGTGCCGTGGCCGCGCAGGCCGGGAAGTTCGTGCCACGAACTTCCGCCGTCGGTTGTCTGGAAAATGGCAGCATCTTCGACGCCCGCATACACCGTATCTGGATCCGTTAGCGAAGGCTCAAGGTGCCATACTCGCTTGAACTCCCAGGGATGCTGGGTGCCGTCGTACCACTGGTGCGTGGTAAGAGGCTTGCCGGTTTCGGCCGAGGTGTCGTACGCAAACTTGTTGCTGACCTTGGGCATGCCGCCCTCAGCAGTGAGCCCACCGCCGGGAGACTCCCACGTCTTGCCGCCATCGTTGGATCGCTGAATCACCTGTCCAAACCAGCCGCTAGTTTGCGAAGCATAAATCCGATTCGGATCGGCAGGCGATCCCTTCAGGTGATACATCTCCCAACCGGCGAAGTGTGGGCCGGTTACATCCCACTTTTCGCGCTTTCCATCCGACGTAAGAATGAACGCGCCTTTGCGCGTGCCAACTAAAACCCGCACCTTACTCATTCCTTGCTCCTTTTCGAAACTTAGTGTCTGCGCCCATCCGGTAATACGACGGATGAGCACGAATGTTCACGACAGCTGCATTGAAGTTTTTATGAATGCGACATCTGCATCGTGCGAAGCTTTCCGCCCAGCCAGGCTGTTGGGAGTGCGAGCACGATGAGCGCCACAGGATACCAGTGTGGACCAAACGCTGGACCCTTATTCCACGTAACCACAGCCCCAACAGTGCAAATCGCAAAACCTATTGCGCCCGCCACGAGAGCATGCGCCATCGGCCGATTCGGCGCGAGCCGCGCCGTAATGTACGTCGCAATCACCGAATAGATCGTGCGATAGATGGTCGCAAGCAGCAGCGGTTTGTCGCCAACAGGCTGTCCCAAAGGCGGAAAGACGCCGAGTAAGTGCAGCACAATATCTGTGCCCAGCGAAAGAATGACGCCGACGACGAATCCCGCGAGCAGCGCGACAGCACTTCGCCCAAGCTGCCTGGGCCTCTCATTTGCTTCCGCCACCCGTATTGCGGTTTGGGCCATGCCAGTCTCCTTACGATTCGCGAGTTGAACTTCTGTGAGAAGGCCTTAGGGAAGGGTATCGGCTTCAGCCGTGCCTAAACTGCAGCACTTCGTCCGGCTTTAGCCGCTGAGGTATTCTTCGCCGCGCTCGGAACTGCAGCTGCTAAAGCCTGAGGTCTTAGTCTTTCTTAAGCTGCACGGGTGAAGCCGATGCCCCTTCCCTGTACGACGGTCCTAATTCCACTCCGAAGAGCTTGAGCAACGAGAGCCGCACTAAGATTGTTCGTACGCCCGCTGCAGCCCCTTTATATCGATCTTATCCATCTGCATCATGGCTTTCATTACTCGCTGCGATTTTGCCGGATCCTTCTCCTGCAAGAATCGTCCCAGGACATTAGGAATGATCTGCCATGAGAGTCCATACTTGTCTTTGAGCCATCCACATCGCTCCTTCTTTCCTCCCGCAGAAAGCTTTTCCCAATATTCGTCGACTTCCTCCTGGGTCTCGCACTTGACGAAGAACGATATAGCCGGCGAGAACGTGAATGTCGGACCGCCGTTCAACGCCATGAACTCCTGCCCGAAGAGCTCAAATGTCACGGACATTACGGCTCCCTTGGGTCCAGGACCAGCGTCTCCCCAGCGTGACATGTTCACAATTCTCGAGTTCTTGAAAATCGAGACATAGAAATTGACAGCTTCCTCAGCGTTGTTGTCGAACCAGAGGAATGGAGTGATCTTTTGCATGGACTGTATCCCTTTTCACTAGCTGCGGAACGGAATGAGGAAGCGCAGGCGTTCATCTCGGAAGTAAACACCTCCCCAGACCAATAATCCCATGTACACCGGAAAGAGAACGTGGCTGAAGAGGGGATCGCCAACCCGCAGGTGAGTCGCTACTGCGCCTCCGAGGTAGCCAGTCAGCAAAATCGCGCCCAGCACGGCAGTTCGCGGAATCACATACAGGACAACGCACACCAGCAAGAGAATTCCGAGGTTAACTGCGAGCGTTGGGGGATAGCCGAGTTTATTGAGCGCTTCAACCACAGGAGCCGGAGTTGGTCTGACCAACTTTATGATCCCATCGAAAAGCAGAAACAGTACGAGCACTCCGCTGAGGATGCGTCCAGCCCACGGCGTCTTCTTCGACACAGGAGCAGTTTGAGTTGCTGATTGCATGAGTTCTCCTCTGGACTTTCAGTCTTGGGTTACGCGCTCCAAAGTAGAGACGCAGCATGCTGCGTTTCTACCATGCCGGGAAGATGCTATTTCCTTTTGCTCGGTAACTGCTTCTCCAATTCGCGAAACCGTTCCACTGCGACACTCGGGCCAAAATCTTCGAGCCCAAAGAGCTGGCGAACCTCGATCTCGCCATTTTTGCCGTCGCCGAACGGAGCGGGGAAGCGCTTCGCCCATTCGAGTCCCTCTTCGCGCGACTTCACCTGAATCAAGGTGTAGCCTGCGATCAATTCTTTCGACTCGGTAAATGGACCGTCGATCACCGTGCGCTTGCCGCCTGAGTACCGGATGCGGATACTTTTCGATGTCGGCTCCAG
>QIBC01000400.1 GCA_003225215.1 Acidobacteriota bacterium | reverse complement strand
ATTTTGTCCCGAATAAACTGCTGATATTGAATGCTCCGCATTCGAGCGCGTTCGGCCAGATCAATGCTCTCTGCGAGCCGGCCACTCTCGACGAGATACTTCAACATCATTTCTTCGGCTTTTTGGGCTATTTCGGGACTAACATTTAATGACTCCAGTAGAAGAATGATCGCGTCTTCTGTGGCGGTGTAGAGGATGCGTCCGTCATCATGAGGCAAGACATTGATGAGGCGGAAGTCGTGAACTAACATGCCGCGATCGCGTTCGAAGTAGTCTCGCTGAAACGCCTGGTGCTGATTCCGACCATTAGCAAGAGCTTCAAAAACAATTTCACCTGCTCGCCGGGCCATGGTTAGCGGCATGTCTGGGCGCATCGCAAGTACAACTTGTGACATGTATTCGAGGATGTCGGTTCTAGACGCACCCAGGTCTACAGTACGACGTTCCATGAGGAATAGCAGGAGTGCTAACGCCGCATAGTAAAGGTCAACGCATTCGAACAGTCCGGGCTGATCTTGTACTACGGAATTTCTATCGAGACTCAGTCGTACTAATGGTTCGACATGGATCAGATTGCGAATGCGTCCACTGAGCTGCGGAAGCGCTCCAGTGGAGTGGACCAATGGTGGACGTGTTGTCCCCTCCGTTGAAGTACCATTTGCCCGATTTCTGTATGGTGCTCTCCCTACTGCCTGATTCATGGGTCCACTGTGATGACCGACGTGCTGGTGTGCGCGGGATTATAGAGCAGAATGGCTGCCAGCGAGAACGGAAAGAGGAGTAAGCCAGAGATGTTGGCGATCCTTGGAGTACGGGATCGCCAGCCCTTCACGAATCAGTCGAACTGCCATTGCCAGCCCAGCCCAAAATGAGACGAAGGAGACCGTGGGAATTGGATTTAATCCACCTGGGTCATCGAAAGGGTGCAGACATCCAGAGCAAGGCTGGTCTTTGCGGTGAGCCGAGGATGAAACGTTGAAATGACTCGTACCGCTTACCGCCAGCCATCCGGGAGCTTGGCGTTGCGCGTGCCACCTGCTCGGTATGTCGTCGACGCCAACCAGCATGCGAGGCGCTAATGGCTCACTAAACAGGCGCTCATCAAAGCGCTCAGCAATGGGTTGCAGTCGGAGGTTTGTGCCGCAGCGCTGTGTGACCACCTGCACTTTTGGCAGACCGACATCGCAGGCAAGCGTAAGCATATTCCGGTTCAAATTCGATGGGGCTGTTACATCGTCATCAAACAGACGCCCGTGCATACGGATGGTGGGAAATCGGGTCAGCGCAAACAAAGCTGCCTGTGAGATTGCACCGGCGCTAATTATGTCCACAAATCCTAGATCGAGGCCTTCGTCAGGTAGGCAAATCGAACCGAAGGTCCAGGTGCAAGATCGTGATTGCTCGAAAAAGACTTGATCAGCTTGGTCGCGTAAGGGCAGACGACGTAATGCAAACTTGAAAGCCTCATTCGCACCCAAAGCGGCACTGACCATTGGGCCCACAGGCTTTTCAGTAGCCCAGGCATTCACTTCCACGGTACGGATGGTTAGAGCTCCGTCCCAGTCAGTGCCGTGCAGGCGCCAGCAGAAGCCATTGCCGTTGTCGATCTTCGTGTCGCCGATGGCAAAAGTAAGATCTGGATTTGAATTGGGGTCGCAGCGCACTGTAGCCCCGGTTATAAGAGCTTCACTGGATCCGGCCAAAGCGGCCGACAGCGATTTACCGGATATCGGCGTTTGCGAAGAAATCATAGGCACATCGGGAATAAGCAATTCAACTTGCATACCCATGCGGCTCAGTAAGAAAACCAAGGTGGTGAGGCACGTTTGTCCGCTGAGCGATGAAAGGTTGCGCAAATCAGCAACGCAGAGAACTCGAGTTGATTGCAGTGAGTGGCAAATCTCATGATCTGTCAGATCGGTGGCGACATAGTCGCGACAAAGCAAGATAGTCCGGTCGAGCTGCTCAAGTGCGGTCATGCGAATACAACCGCTTCAGTCGCAGAAGCCAGTTGTTGCCATTTGCCATCCGCTCGCAGTCTCCCGACCCAGGCTCGGTCAAAAGATGGCTCTCCCTCAGCAAAGTCTGGGATCACAATAGAGAGAAAGCCGGCTTGGGACACGATTGGCCATCGATCGTCGCTAGTCGAGTGAAATGCCTCGCCAGGATGTGTATGTACCTGAACTTTGACGCTTCGCTTGGCAGAAGCCAAGCGCTTCCAAAACTCGGTAAGCCAGTGGTCGTCCACCTCGTAACCGTAAGCTGAACGCACGTGAGCCGGGTGTTCACATGCGTCGATCAGATCCTCAGCACTGGGTCCTGTCCAGTAAACCGCGCATTCGCACTCTCCTCGGCCGCACTCACGAAGCGTAAGGAAGGTAGTCCGAAGCAAATCTTTGGCTAGGCGCAAGAGTCCGGCACCTCCTTTTACAGAATTTGGACGAAGAAGAAGCAGTTCGTTGGGCTTGAGACCAGCGCGCTCAATGGATTCGTTTTCCGGGACCAGAGTGCCGTCCTGGCGGTAGAGGGACAGAAGATGTGGGTTTTGGGTGACGTGGAAGGTTTCGATCGCCTTGCGGAGGAGAGCCGTCACTTGCTCCTCCGATTCGACTTGAAAGGGTTTGGTCACACCATTATAGGTGATTTCCACAGCGAATTTCTTTTCAACCATCGTGGTCATTTACTGCCTCCGGAAATATCTAACTTGCCATGCCAGATTTTCTTGACAAGAGCATCTCTCTTATAGCTTAATGCGCCCTGGAATGTCAAGTATTCTAGACAATACAAAGGAAAGCATGTAAACTGTTGTAAAGAAAAGGCGACAAGGGGGAGCATGGAAAGACTCAAGGAACTGGTGGGCGCAAATCTCAAGGCAGCGAGGGATATAGCTGGAATTTCGCAAGAAGTCTTCGCCGAGAAACTCGGTATATCGCGAGCGACGCTAAGCGCCATTGAAAACGGTCACGTTGCTGTCGATAGCACGAAGCTGATCCAGGCTTCGCGCATCCTGGGACGGCCAATAAACGATTTCTTCCGTGAGGAAGGGGAAGAACTTGCGTTGTTATATCGGGCGGCGGAAAAGCTCATACCGAACGAAGAAGTCCGTTCAAAGTTTAGGAATTTCTGTGAATCGTATCGAGAAATAGAAGAGATTGTCGGGGTTGCCGATAGTGTATTGCCACCCCCGGAATATCCTTTCACGCCACATCTCCACGCCAAACCTCTTCAATTCGCAGAACAAGTCGCGGGGTCTGAGCGAGACCGCTTGGGATTGGGCAAGAGTGAACCGATTGCGAATATCTTCACTGTCCTAGAAGAGAACGGTGTTCGCATACTCGCGTGTGAAATTGAGCAAGAGGGTTTGTTTGGGCTATCCGCCTATCTCGCGCGCAATATTGGCGAGCGCAAGATCGCATTGGCGGATATCGTAGCGGCCAAACATCATTTTCGAGTCAGTCTAAAAATGATGACGCGCTCTTTGCGCGATGAAGGACGCATCTCCGAAGCGGAACACAAAGAACTAATCGCGAGAGCGGATCAGCTGGGACACTCTGAGTTTGCCCCGCTGGACAACAGCAAAGTGATTCGGGACTGGAGGGAAAACCGAAGATTTGAAACTTTGGCACGCAAGGCAGTATTGGACGAAATGATTTCGATTGGAAAGTTGTCAGAGCTGCTAGGCCAGAACCTCGTCGAAACCAGGGCACAAGTGCAGGTTTGGCGAAAGGAGCTGAGCTTTGCATCCGCTTGATTCGGGCGAGTTGTCTTTCGATGCCAATTCAATCGTTGATTTTGTAAAAACAGCAAGGCTTCCATTATTGGATCGGCTGTTTGAGAGTCGCGCGCTGGTGTCGGATTTCGTCGTGAACGAACTCGCAGCCGCGAGTATCGAGTGGAAGCAAGCGCAGGTTGTGGTGTTGAAAGCGGAATCCGAGCTTCAGCTCTTTGAAGACATTCGCCGTAACAATCCCCCATTGGGAGCCGGTGAAGTTGGCGCTATCACAGTGGCAAGTTTGCGCCGCGCTGGCCTAATTACGAACGATCGGCAGGCACGGCGGGCGGCAAGCGAATTGGGCATTCCAGTTTCAGGCTCATTAGCAATTCTGCGGTATGCAGTAGAAGTGGGCACTCTTACTGGAGAGGAAGCGGTTCGGTTGTTGTCGGAGATGATTGTTGCTGGAGCTTGGCTGTCGGAAGAATTGGTCGACAGTTTCAGGCGTGACGTTTTGAAGAGGCAGTAATTTCGTTCAGGAGCAGTTGATGCAAAGACTTGGGAATGCCTGGTTGTATTCGCCTTCGGACCTGATTCAGTTTCTC
>QIBC01000178.1 GCA_003225215.1 Acidobacteriota bacterium | reverse complement strand
TGCGAGTAACTCTACGTTGGCGGCTGTGCTGGAAGCAGTACGGGCTTGCACAGGTACCGAAATGGACGTGCCCGAAAGCGCGGCCAAGCAGAGGTTATTTGCAAGCCTGGGTCCAGGACCGGTTCGCCAGGTGTTAGCCTCGCTGCTGAGCTCTACTGATTTCAATTACCTGATTCAGTCCTCGGACTCGGATCCACAAAAGGTTCGCACAGTACTGTTGATGGCACGAACTACAGGGGATTCGGCCACTACG